>JAQTRS010000005.1 GCA_028711705.1 Candidatus Moraniibacteriota bacterium | reverse complement strand
CGCGGATTTCGGCCTGCTCAATACCAATTACGGGACCACGAATGCCGCCGGGGACGTCAATCTCGATGGGGTGGTGAATATGCTCGACTTCGGGGTGATGCGGACGGAGTATGGTGGAAGTGTGTAGGAGAGGATATCAGTTACAATCACGATGCTTGATTTAGTTGCATAAAAACCCCGGATTATCCGGGGTTTTTATATATGATCAGCAAACCGTAAAGATAGGAAAATTCATAGCTTCACTTAGTCAAGATCATTCACCAGCGCGATCATTTTCTGATAATTTTTCTGAATGATAGCCTGGTCGCGGAAATTTTTCGCAAAATCGGCAAGGCAGTTGAGTATCTTTAAAAGAGCCTCTTTTGAGGGATTATCGAAATCTTCATGGATATCCGTGAAGAATTTTTTTACAAGCTCGCCGCAATAGATGCGTATCTCGTCGGCATTCTGGAAGGACATTGAGATATCGTTCTGATGCGCTATCGCGAAGCAGCTGATAATCACATCCCGGACTTCGATCGGGGTGATGTGTTTATCGGTATCGCACTCGGCCATAAGGGTATGTATCAAGGATAAATTTCACAACCTAATACTGGGTTGGAGGAGTGCTCACCCCAGGAATTTTCACGCCGTCGGGAAGCTTTTGTTTCATCTGATCGAGCGTTTCCATGCTGCTCTTGATCATCTCGCACTGATCGACGAAGGTGATATCGGAAGGGATGGAAAAATCTTCCTCCTCCGCCGCTGTACAGCTGACATTTTGTGCTGCGTCGAATGAGTCATAATCTTGGATCGGTGCCGGCGTTGGAGCGGCTGCTTGCGGTGCCAGGGTTTTCAGCTCTTCCATGCAGGACTTGTCCATCTTGAAACCCTGTTTGTTTGCTCCGGTTGTCCAGGTGTATTGCGTCTTGCCATCGAAAATACCATACATCGTTTCGCCATTGACCGCGGCGATCGTTTTTGTTTTCTGCCCGTCGATGAACACGGTGGAGGATATGGCGCTATTGCCGGTACTTGTGTAAGTGCAGGCCAATTTTTTCCCAAGGCCGATAGCGTCTTTGATGGAGCTGATAACGCCGGTTTTTTCTTCGATAGAGGGCAACGGTGCCATTTCAGGTGTCGCTTCCGAAGTGTCAGGAGCGGCTTTAGGGGCAGATGACTTGTTCCAAAAATACCAGCCGGCAGCGATGATAATGGCAATGACCACCGCGATAAGAAGTGTCTTTTTCATAGAGCGTAGTCTGAAGGATTAGGTGCTTTCAGTATACTCTTCTGTCGTTGGAAATCAATCGTGGTGTGGAAGCATATATAAAACCCCCTGAACGTTCAGGGGGTTTTATGAAGAGCAATTTATTTCACTTTTTCGGCGAGAAGTTTGAAAGTCTCCGGATTTTCCATGGCCAACTGGGAAAGCACCTTGCGGTCGATTTCGATGTTTTTGGTTTTCTCCAGGGCGATAAAGGTGCTGTACTTCATGCCGATCAAGCGCAGCGCGTTGTTGAGGCGGGTGATCCACAAGGCGCGGAATGTCCGCTTTTTGGCGCGGCGGTCACGGTGGGCATACTTACCGGCTTTGATCATAGCCTCCTTGGCGGCTGCAAAGTGGCTCTTGCGGCGCCACATGAATCCCTTGGTCAGGGCTAATACGTTTTTCCTTCTCTTCGATGCGGCGACACCGCGTTTGACTCGAGTCATATCAATTCATCTTAAAATTATATAATCTATTGGGAAAAGTTTGATAGTAATGATTTTTGAGAAAACAATATGTCTGAGACGACTTTCTCTGTTCTGAGAATATCCATTGATTGTGTCGAGTGAGGGATATTGTCAGGTAACAGAGAACGTCGGTGAGTCTTGTTTTTGAAAAAATCATTACTATCAAACTTTGCTAGGCAGGATTTACGCGTTAGGGAGCGCTTTCACGATATTCGCCTCATCAGCCTTGAAGAAACCTCGATCTCGCTTCTTGCCTCGGTTAGCATTGCCGGTGGCGCGGCTATTGTAGTGGTTCTGTTTGGTGGAGCGGCGGGTAATTTTGCCTGATCCAGTCACTTTGACCTTCTTGCTGAGTGACTTCTTAGTTTTCTGCTTCATGGTAATGCCTTAGTGATTTAGTGTCGTCTGGAGAGGTGTCCGTTATTACTGTGGTGTAATAATGACATGAAACCCTGCCGGGAACCGTTTTATCTCTTCTTCGATGGTATAAGGGATAGTAATGGTTTTGAGAAAATTTTGCAAGGCTACGCGGGCCTTTTCGGGAGCGGCCTTCTCTCGACCGCGCAAGAGGATCTCGGCTTTGACCTTGTTTCCCTTGGTCAAGAACTTCTCGGCCTGCGTCCTTTTGAACTCCAAATCATGCGTGTCGGTGCGAAGACCGATGCGGATTCCCTTCGTCTCAACCTTTTTCTGCTTCGCCTTGGCCTGCTGCACCTGCTTGGTCTGCTGATACTGCAGTTTTCCATAATCAAGGATACGGCATACCGGGGGAATGGCCTTCGGAGAAACTTCCACCAAATCAAGCTCCTGCTCCTTGGCGAGTGCCAGCGCGTCCGCGATGGCGATGGAGGCATAGTTTTCGTTATTGGCGTCGATAAGGCGCACGAAAGGAGTACGAATCTGTTCATTGGTTCGTAATCGTGGAATAACCTCAACTTTTGGCCGCGCTCGGCGGAATTTTCTCCTTCTAATATGATTGGACTTAAAAATGATGTGGAGCTGATGGGAATTGCACCCATGTCCAGTAATGTACTCCTATAATACTCTACAAGCTTAGTTTGCTTTATGTAAGGCTCGAAAGTACAAAACAAACCAAGTCTTTCGAGTCTAGCCGTCTTGTGCAAGGGCTTCGATCCGAAAAGCGGCTACAAGGATCGATCCTTCCCGATGTATGACACCAAGATCTCCGTATCGGGAGTCAAGAGCTTGATGAACCTGGAATTTAAGCCAGGTTGAAAGCGTAAGTAGGAGCAAAAGCTTGCGCTAATGCCTGCTTGGCTTTTGTGAAGACGTTTGCAATTGTCATCGTGAAAGGATGATTAACGATAATACTTTCATAATCGGCTTGCGTATTGTAAAAGTACACCCTGTCGAGTCTAAACAACCCCCGCTTACAATGATGCACTTTCGCAAAATCATTATAAGCGGGAATAGTCTAGCGAATCACCCTGCCTCGCGCAGGGTTCTTTGTATCCGTCTCGTATCGTCCCTTTTGGCGATAGAATGGCGCTTGTCAAAGGATTTCTTACCTTTGCCAACCGCAAACTCAAGTTTGAGAAGACGTCTCCTAGTATACACTCTAAGAGGCACAAGTGTCAAGCCTTGAACGCGGATTTTACCGATGAGAGAGCGGATTTCCGACTTCTTGAGCAGGAGGCCTCGGGAACGGGTCGGGTCATAGTGAGGGAGCTTACCGGCGAAGGGATAAGGCGGGATAAAGGCATTCGTCAGGCACAGCTCGTTGCCTTTGACGGTAACATAGCTTCCCTTAAGACTGAGATGCCCGGTTTTGACGGATTTCACCTCGTGCCCGAGCAACACCAAACCAGCCTCATAGTGATCCAGAAGCTCATAATCGAAACTTGCCCGTTTGTTGATCGCGAGTGTTTTCATAATCGAACTGTAGCACAAATAAAGGAAAAATGGAAGGGGTTTCCTTGGCAAGTCCGAGGGATTTTTATATACGGTAAGAAAATACCGAAGGGGCGCTATTGCCACCTTGGGCGAGGCGGTGTATATTTGGAAACGAGAGTTTTTCGGGGACATTACGGGGTACAAGTAGGAGTTCGCTCTGAGATGAGGACGTGTTTTTCATCAGACTAAGGCAAATATTGGCAAGCTGTCTTAGGAATTACCCTGGGTTATATATCGGCACGCCGATGCCTGAGAAACTCTCTCTTTATTGTATGGCGGGCTTTGCAGTGTCAAAGCCTTTTTTCATATTTCTGATGAGTAGAGGTATATGTGAAGCACCGTATCGAGGAGTGTATAGTGTTGTAACTGGTATACAAGAAAAACCAGCCGTTGTGAGGGGTTGGTTTCTTGGGTGCTTCTGAGGTTGCGCCTACTTGGCCTGCATGTCCTCGGGGCGGATGAGTATCGTTTCGCCCTCGGCGGTTTCTTTGGCGATGATTTTGGTGGCGATGATGTTCTCGATATGGGTCTCGATGTAGCGGCGGATGGAGCGCGCCCCGAAGATCGGTTCGTAGCCATTATCGATGATGGCCTGTATGCAGCCCGTTTCGAAACGGATGGCGATGTTTTTCTTCACCCGTACCGATGTTGCGATCGTGTCGAGCATGAGCGTGGTGACAGACCTCAGCTCTTCGGCATCGAGCGGATGGAAGAGGATGATGCCATTGAAACGGTTGAGGAATTCCATGCGGAAGACGTTCTCTTCCGTGATGTGGTTGATGATTTTTTTGCGCATCGTCGCGTAGTCGGTGCCATCTTCGATCATCTTGGCGAGGATGGCGGCGCCGGCATTGGAGGTGGCGATGATGATGGTGTTGCGAAAATTTATCTTGTCGCCGAAATCATCGGTGAAGAAGCCTTCATCGAGAATCTGGAGGAAGATGTCGAGGACTTTGGGCTCGGCCTTCTCGATTTCATCCAGGAGAAGTATCGAATGCGGGGTATCCTTGACGGCAGAGGCGATGCGGCTGGCGATATGTTCGCTTCGCGACCCGACGAAGCGTTTGAGGGCGGTTTCTCCCTGGAATTCGCTCATATCGAAGCGTATCATCTTGGTCTCATTGCCGAAATAGCTCTCGGCGAAGGCTTTGGCGGTTTCCGTTTTCCCGACACCGGTCGGGCCGAGGAAGAGGAAGCTGGCGAGCGGCCGATTGCTTTCGGTAATGCCGGCGCGCACCTTGCGGACGGTTTCCGCGATGGACGTTACGGCCTCTTTCTGGCCGATGATCCGCTTGTGCAGGATACTTTCGAAGTCGAGCAATTTTTCGCGTTCGGTATCGTCCGGATTGCCCAGCGGGATGCCGGTCGCCTTGGAGACGAAGGCCTCGATATCGCCAGCGGTGATGACGGTATCGGCCTGAGCTTTCGTGCGGGTGAGGAGTATCTTTTCGATCAGGTCCATGGCCCGTTCAGGCAGCGGCATGGAGGCATTGTACTGCGAAGAGAGGTTGACGATGGTCTGGAGCGCCCGGAAGGAGAATATGATGCGACGGTCTTCGATGGACTCCAATTTTTCCAGTAGTAGGTGGACAGCATCCGTTTTCGGCATCTCTTGGAACTCGATTTTCTCGAAAGATTTCATCAGGATCTGATTCCTGGCAATGTAGTCGTGGTAATCGTTCGCGGAGGCCGTGGCGATGACCTGGAATGTCGGGATGCTCAGAAACTCGCTCAGTACGGAAGTGATGTTGACGGCCTCGCCCCCGTCACGTACGGAGGTGTGATGCGCCATGTCCTGGATGATCAAGATGACATTGCCGGCATGGGCCGCTTCGAGGAAAAGTGTCCGCAGGAATCCCTCGACACTGATGCTATGATTGCTGGCATAGGTGATGGCCTCGGCGGGATTGAAGAGGAGCATCCTTTTGCGCGCGAGCGGGGTTTGCAGGAAGACTTGCTCTCGGATATTGCGCGCGAGGTTGTATATGAATGACATCTTGCCGATGCCGGCATCGCCGACGAGCAGGATACTGTTCTGGTTCGGGCGCATAAGCGCGACCAGGGCGGCATGATAGGCGTCTTTATTGCCGATGAAGATGGTTTGGGATGCATCGAGGTGCGATGAGCTGATGTCTATGCAATAGGCGTCCAGGTGCGGCGTGTAGGCGAAGTTCCAGAATTGGCCGATGGGCGCGGTGTGGTTCAGGGTATCTTTCGTCCAGAAGGGTTTCTTGTGGATCTCTATCTGCCGCGCCACTTCCCATGAAAGCAATTGGGAAAAATCGTCGGCACTGAGCTTTTTCTGCGCGAGGATTTTCTGAAACCTCTCCATGTCGTCGAAAAGCGGCGTATCGCGTTGGTCTTGAGACAGTTCCAATCGGTCGTGTATGCGCGCAAACCACGGGAGGTGTTGGAGGTGATCAAGGTCCATATCCGAGTAGACTGGTTTCTTACTCAGGATATAGGCATAGACCACGAAGATCAGGAAGATGGTCACTATCGAAGCGAGGGCGACGAGGACGGCGGTCGGCAGGGGCGTCAGTATGGTGAAGGGTGTGAGAACCAGAAGGAAAGGGAAGATGAGCCAGAGGAGCAGGACAGCGAGGGCGAAGACGCTATAGACGGCGATACAGAATAAGCCGAGCGCGATGGTGAGTATGCGGACGATGGCGCCGATGAAACGGGACAAGATGTTGCTTACCAGGCGCGTGAAGAGGCGATTGAAGCTGAAACCGCGCCAGTTCTTGATAGTGACGTCGCGCTTCCATGGGGAGATAATGGTGCGTAGGAGGTGGGCGATATTGAAGAAACGCCAGAAGAAAACAAAAAAGCGCGATGCCAGCGTGAGCGCTCCTTTCAATCCGTTCGCGTAGTACCAGTGTAGAAGAGACATACGTATGCGTGTTTACGTGTTTAATGCGAGGCCATGATACGCCTAGTATAGCATGCGGAGAGGCAAGGGAAAATGTGAGGCCTTGCGATGGAGGAGGACTTTCCTTTTTTTGCATTTCGGGTTAGTATAGGTGTATATGAAGCATATTATCGAGGAGTTTATCCGCAAAAGCATCGAAGTTTTGCAGCAAACGGGCGAATGGCCTGTTTTTGAGATGCCCGTTATCGATGTGTCCCATCCGAAAAGCGAGAGTTTCGGGGATTATACAACCAATATTTCTTTGGTGTTAGCGAAATTGATCGGGAAAAGTCCGATGGAGGTTGCGGAAGTGTTGCGGGGCGCGATCCTTCGGGATATCCAAGATGGCGTGATGGCGGGCGTCGAATCCATCCTGGTCGTGCACCCTGGGTATATCAATATCTCTTTTTCGCAGAAGTATTTCGAGGGTATCGTTCAGAAGGTGCTCTTGGAGAAGGGTGACTTCGGGAACAGTTCTTTGGGTGAGGGCGCCCTGGTGAACAATGAATTTATTTCCGCCAATCCGACCGGGCCGCTTCATTTGGGCAATGGCCGCGGAGGGTTCTTCGGAGACTCTTTGACGCGCCTTTTGAGGAAATCCGGCTTCGCTGTGACCAATGAATACTATGTGAATGATGCCGGGGAGCAAGTGATGAAGCTCGGACACAGCGTTCTTAAGGACGATCAGGCGGTCTATGGCGGGGAATACATCGACGCATTGTTCCGGCGATTCGGCAAAGACGGCGGCGATGTCCGCGAGGTGGGCGACCGGGCGGCGAAGTATGTCTTGGAAGAATATATCAAGAAAACGGTTACCGAAAAGATGCGGGTGAGTTTCGATGTCTGGATGTCGGAAAAGAAACTGTTCGAAGAAGGCTTCGTCGATAAGGCGATCGACGTCTTGAAGGAGAAAGGATTTACCTTCGAGGTGGATGGTGCTTTATGGTTCCGTTCGACCGATTTCGGTGATGATAAGGATCGTGTGCTGGTGAAAAGCGATGGGAGTAAGACATATTTCGCTTCTGACTGCGGCTATATCATCCACAAGATGGAGCGCGGCTTCACTTTGTTGATCGAAATCTGGGGAGCGGATCATCATGGGTATATCAACCGTTTCAAGGCGGCGGTGCAGGCGCTCGGATTCGAGCATGAAGTGAGTTTCCTGATCGTGCAGCTGGTGAAGGTGGTGAAGGATGGCAAGGAAGTGCGTATGAGTAAGCGTGCCGGCAATGTCGTGTTGATCGATGATCTGATCGATGCTGTCGGGCATGATGTGACGCGCTTCTTTTTCCTGATGTATGCGCCCAATACGCATATGAATTTTGATCTAGGGTTGGCTCAGGAGCACTCTCAGAAGAACCCGGTATTTTATGTGCAGTACGCGCATGCCCGTATCGCGAGCATCATAACGAAGGCCGATGAAGCGGGAATCTTAGTTGAGGACTCAATAACTTCCCATACGGATTGGCATGAGAAAGAAATCTCTTTGGTGCGCGAGCTGTCGCTGTTCCCGGAGCTTCTCGAGGAGATTTCGAAGAGCTATGAGGTGCACAAACTCCCACATTACGCCATCCGGTTGGCGGATAAATTCCACTCATTTTATACCGAATGCAAGGTGATCGACGAAGCGCATCCGGAGGTGAGCGTGGCGCGTCTTCGGATAGTGTCCGCCACCAAGATCGTGCTGGCCGAAACGCTCCGCTTGATCGGCGTCAGCGCTCCGGAAAAGATGTAAGCGCCCTTTTATTTTTTCATGTAATACCACGCCCATGTCATTGGAACCGAAAACAGAAGCCTTCATCGTCGCCTTTACACTCACGATAGGAATCATCCTTTTTTTTGGAATCGCCTTGCTCTTGGACATAGCGGGGTTGTAAGCCTGGCGCGAAGAACAGACGAGGAAGCGCGGCAGCACAAAGGCTGCCTTTCCATTGGCTAAGATGTCGTTATCGCATGAACCCATTTGATTTTTTGCACGAGAAATGATACTGTAGAGTCACAATTCTAAAGGCTATGAAGGAGTCATCGCTCCGGAGCTGTGGAAAGAAAACCTTGCATGAAGGCGACTAGACTCCATCGGGTAGGCCCGTAATAGCCGTGAATGAAGAGCAGTTTCCTTTTACCGCACCATTGATTATTGGATGTTGGTAATCGGTTATTGCTAAAGTAAGGTGGTACCACGATACGTTCGTCCTTAGCGCGATTTTTCGCTAGGGATTTTTTGTTTATAAAAAATAAGCGTATGTTCAAGAAAGTCAATGTCAGGCAGTCTTTGCCCAAAATGGAAGAGGAAGTCCTGAAGTACTGGGAGGAGAATAAGGTGTTTGAAAAATCGGTTGCAAAGGATGCGCCGAAAGGGGATTTCGTGTTTTATGAGGGACCTCCTACGGCTAATGGCAAGCCGGGTTTGCATCATGTTTTGGCACGATCGTTCAAGGATGTGATTCCTCGATATAAGACAATGAAAGGATACCGTGTAAAACGTAAAGCCGGATGGGACACGCATGGTCTTCCGGTTGAGCTTCAGGTTGAAAAAAAGCTTGGATTGAGGAATAAACAGGATATTGAGAATATTGTTCCCGGTGATAGGCGGGCAAGTATCATTGAATTTAACAAGCAGTGCAAGGAATCTGTATGGGAGTACAAGGATTTGTGGGAGAAAATGACGACTCGTATGGGATATTGGGTGGATATGGAACATCCGTATGTGACGTATGATAACCGCTATATCGAGTCCGTATGGTGGCAACTGGCGCAGATTGCTGAGCTTAAGGATGCCAAAGGTCGGGATATGTTGTATCGCGGCCGGAAAATTGTCCCATATTGCTATCGTTGCGGAACGGCTTTGTCATCGCATGAAGTGGCGCAAGGGTATCAGGCCGTGAAAGATAATTCGGTGTATGTGAAGTTTAAAGTGAAACCGGGACAGAAAATCGGTGATTTTACAACGGATGATAAGACTTATTTTTTGGCATGGACAACGACACCTTGGACACTTCCGGGAAATGTCGCTTTGGCGGTGAATAAAAATATCTTATATATCAGGGTGATTGCCGATAGTTACGCGAGCTATATTTTAGCTTTTGATCGGAAGGACGATGTTCTTAAGGAGAAAGAATTTCTTATCTCAGATACCATAAAGGGTGAATCCTTGCTCGGTTTGCATTATGAGTCGCTATATGCGACCGCTTCTGATAATGAACAAGAAGACGCATTTAGAATAGTTGCGGGTGATTTTGTGACGACTGATTCCGGAACGGGTATTGTCCATATCGCACCGGCTTTTGGCGAGGATGACGCGAATGTTGGGAAAGAGAATGACTTGCCGACTCTGATGACGGTGGATGAGGAAGGAAAAGTGTCTGTGGATGTCCCAGGGAAGGGTACTCCGGTTAAAAAGAAAAATGAGAAAAATCGTTATGCTGTGGATGATTTGATCATTAAGGATTTGAAAGCGAGAAATTTGTTTTTCGCTGATGAACTTTATGAGCACGAGTATCCTTTCTGCTGGCGTTGCGATACCCCGCTTATCTATTATGCGAAGCCGTCTTGGTTTATCCGGATGAGTGAGCTTGCCGATGATTTGGTAAAAAATAACGAGTCGATCGGGTGGGTGCCGGAACACATCAAGGAAGGTCGCTTTGGTGAATGGCTTAAGGGTGTGAAGGATTGGGCTATTTCGCGCGATCGATTCTGGGGGACACCTCTTCCGATTTGGCAGTGTGACAAATGCGACCATACCGAGGTGATTGATTCAATTAATAAGCTTAGCGAGCTTTCTGAGAAAAAAATTGACGATGTGCATAAGCCGTATGTTGACGAAATAACTTTTTCTTGTAAGAAATGTGATGGAACAATGGTAAGAACCCCGGAAGTGATGGATGTATGGTTTGATTCCGGCGCGATGCCTTTGGCGCAGTTTCACTATCCATATGGCGCGACCGATGAAGATAAGAAGGCGATTGAAAGCGGATCATATTTTCCAGCGGACTATATTTCTGAGGCAATCGATCAGACGCGCGGTTGGTTCTATACTTTGCACGCGGTAGCGACTTTACTCAACAAATCGGGGAAAGTCCCGGTTGGGAACGCGTATAAAAATGTGGTATGTTTGGCGCATATTTTAGATGCTCAAGGCAAAAAGATGAGCAAGTCTCGTGGTAACGTTATCGATCCGTTTGAAATGTTCGATCAATTCGGGGCAGACTCGCTTCGATGGCTTTTGTTCACTATCAATCAGCCGGGTATACCGAAGCGTTTTGATATTAAAGGGATGCGAGATGTTCAGAATCGCGTCTTCCGTATGTTATGGAACTCATACTCATTCTTTGTGATGTATGCTGATATCGATGGTTTTGAACCGGTAACAAATAATAAACAGCTGGCAACGAAGAATATTCTCGATAAGTGGATATTGTCCGAATTGCAAATGCTGATTGGTGTGGTGGATAAAAGTTTGGACTCTTATGATGCGTATAACGCAGGAAAGGCGATTGAAGTATTTATTGACGATCTTTCCAACTGGTATATCCGCCGCTCGAGGAAGCGTTTCTGGAAGTCGGAAGATGATGAGGATAAGAATGCAGCTTATCAGACGCTGTATACGGTTTTGGTGACGCTTGCGAAATTGATGGCACCGTTCACGCCGTTCATCGCCGAGGAAATCTATCGCAATCTGACCGGCGAGGAATCGGTGCATTTGGCAGACTATCCGGTGGCGGATGAGAGCGTAATCGATAGGGAATTGATGGAAGCGATGCGTATGACGCGTGATCTTATCACCGAAGGATTGCAATTGCGTGCCAAGGAGAAAATCAAGGTGCGCCAGCCGTTGATGGAAGCGTCGTTGCGGGCGGGCCAAACATTAAGCATCGAGCTTATCGATATACTGAAAGATGAGTTGAATGTCAAAAGCGTTTCTTTCCATGACGATCAGGGGGCTGCGATTATTCTCGATACCGTTATTACTCCCGAACTCAAGCTCGAAGGCCAGGCCAGGGAAATCACCCGATTCATCCAGGAAACGCGCAAGGAGGCGGGGTTTGAGGTGGATGACCGTATCCAGGTCGGGTATCGGGGATATGAAGATGTCTTCGCTGTTCCGGCACTGAGAGCATTGATCGCTAGGGAGGTGCTTGCGGAAAAAGGATTGCATCAAGGAGAGGTGGATGGCTCGGATATCCATAAAGAAACCGTTATCGATGATGCGAAACTTTCCGTCTGGCTCAAGCGCGCTTGACTATCCAAGATCCATGCGGGATACTGAAGGTATCAGCGTGTAAAAAATAAAAAGAAAACGTATGCAACAGACGGGATCACAGCATCGACGGATGAAAATGCTCTCGATAGCGGCGGCGGTACTTGCTCTAGTGACGGTCGTGATGGTTATATGGGCGGTGCGGGTAAAGCGATCGGATAGTGTTTTGGTTGGGGATGATTCGGCTCAGGAGGAGCGAAAAGTGCAGCAGACGATTCAGGATCAGTCCGAGGCATTGGATGCGATCAGGACGCAGGTAGAGCAAAAGAGTCAAACGCAGCAACTCAAGCAGGGGCTTCCGCCGAAGACAGTGGAGGAGCAGGATAAAAAGCTTGATGAGATGCGTGCAGCGGCTGAAAAAGGGAAACAATCCGTATCAACTGATTCCGTGGAGGAACAGAGCAAAACACTCGATGCGTTTCGTGCGGAAGGTGATCGGTAAAAATATCATATAACATTCATAACAAAAACCTGCGGAAGAGAAAAAAGAACGCACTTAAAGCTTGCATGAAATGATTAGTAAAACAACTGTTTTTATGAGCTCTATCGGTCTTGTAATCGCACTGATGTCGTATGGATACTTGGAAACAGATTGGTTCGATCAAACCGTTTTCGGTTGTAAGACTTCCATTGAGACCAAGACTGTGCGAGGGCATTCGATGGAGCCGTTATTGCGTGATGGTACAGATGTCCGGGTGCTTGTCGGCTACTATGCCTGTCATACGCCTGATCGTGGAGATATCGCAGTACTGCATTATGTCGGAAACGATGTGCCGATTATTAAGAGGGTCTTTGCGGTGCCCGGCGATGCATTCCGGGTGATTTCTGATGGTGATAATTCGAAAATCGAAATCAATGGGCAGATAGCAGTGAACTCAGCCGGAATCGCATATAGTTTTAGCGGATCGCAGGCGAAGATGCTCAAGTTGTATGAAGAGTCCGCGCACGGACCGCTTCCGTCGGATGCGTACCTGGTTTTAGGTGATCAGGTGGAGGGTTCGCTCGACTCAACCCGTTTTGGCTTGATAGGTTTGGAGAACTTTGTCGGAAAAGCGGATCGATAGGGAGGTCGGATGTTTTGAGGAAAGAGTGCGGCGAGGTTGTTTATGGGTCGTGATAGCGCATTGAAAAAGTGTCCGTGTATGATTGCAAAGGTTGTTGTGATTGGAAGGTATTGATGGTAGAATATGTATGTGATAAACTATAGGAAGTATTCTAGAAGAAATATAATTTATATAAAAGATGGCTTGGTAATAGGGTGTAGGTAGATTAAAAACGTTAAGTATAACAAAAACCTATGGAAGAGAAAAAGAGCGTGCTTAAGGGGGTGATGTATTGGGCAAGAGTCGTAACTTTAGGCATCATTTTCGGCCTCGGCTTACAATTTGCTTCTGCCTGGACCAATCCGACAGCACCGGCGCCCGGAGGCAATATCGGCGGACCGATCAATACATCCGCTTTTGCACAATACAAATCAGGAGCACTTGGTATCGGCGGTTTACTGAAGGCTTATACCGGGATAGATACCGGAAAGTACGATGGGTCCGGAAACCTTGTCGGGCAAAACAAAATTACCAATGTTGGTACGCCGGTGAATGGAACGGATGCGGTGAATAAAGACTATGTGGATGCGGCTAGCGGATCGGGCGGAGGAAATATTCAATGTACCTCCGGATCTACAGGTCCTCTTATAAGTTGTGTCAATACCGTAACGGGAAGGGTCTGCTTATCTTCTTCGCTTCAAAATTGGAATTGTATCAATCTGACTGGCTTTAGTATGTAAGCACAGATCGAAACGTTTGATTATCTATACAAAACAGCGCCTATCTCGGAATGTTTCCGTGATAGGCGCTTCGGCGTTTTATTGAGTAGTGTTTCGCTAGGCAGTCTTTGCTGAGAGTATCAGTTTCGTTGCCTGGTTGCTTGGTTTATTTCCGTTGAACAGAATAACCTGAAAGTTTCCGCTAATTTGACACACTTTCTTTTGCAATGTCTTAACCAATAAGCAGATACTTTGTTTTTTTACCAAGAGGTCGTCCTTTTGTAGTGCGTTCGCTTGGTTTTCAAACCCCTGCTGGGTGTAGTATATACACCCATTTTTCACAACGGTGTCGGTACACGTGTCGTGAGTCGTTGTCAGATTACCGAGTTCTTCAATGATGTGTGTTATGTCATCAGAACTTCCGATGACTATTGCACCATTCGCTGTATCCTTTTCTTTTGCTTGCATTGTTTTCCCCTATATTGTTTTTGGCTGATTACTCAGGTTGCTTGCAGGGTATGCTATTGACGTTCACATCCTTGTAGGCAATGTCAATAAACTGCTCCTGCTCCATTTGATGCGCACGATGTTCTTCGCGATCTGTTATCAGACAGCCAGATTCATCGTACATTCTTGTGGGTTCTAGACCATTGCTTTGGTTCATGTTTGTCTTCCTGTATGTTATTGTTAATAGTACAAGGTCCGTATTTCAAATGCTTCACTCGTGAAATACTGAATCAGTGTAGTATAGAAAAGGTATTTTGTCAAGTGATTGGGACTGTTTTCGTTCAGATACAAAAAAATTACCGTATGGGGAGGGATAGAGAGGGTATATGGATATAATTCAAGCCCGTCCAGATGTTGCTAAGACGGGCTCATGTATTCTAAATCGCGCTTGATCCCGATGTACGGTAGTATCGGGGGGTGTCATCGCAGTATCGTGCATTTCCACCGCCCCTTCCCGACGTGTAGACCATGTTTCCTCCCGAGCTCTTATGTTCATTATTGGATGAGGAGGAAACGTGCCCGAGCAATTGGAAACTCAGCACACGGGTTTTTCTGGGATCCGTATTGGATGGAGCAGTGCTGTTTATGCAGACGTATTTTTCTGCAACCATCCAGTTGCCGCCTGCGACTACTTTCGCCACATGTATCGTGGAGTTGAGCCGTATGTATGCCCTTGCCTGTGCGGCAGTGGCTGCCACAGCAAACGATGACCCAATGTTCGAATGGATGCCCTTCGAGCAGTAAAATTTATCATTCCTTTGATTCTTTAGCAGAAAATCAGATAAGCTCTGGGGGACTGGCGGTTGTGAGGACAACACGAATAGTTCCGCTATCTTTTTAAAATCTGCCTCGGAAACGATGAAAGTATTAGATGTCATGGGGATCTCCCTGGTTTGTTATTGGATTGATAATGTGCCGTAGTTCTCGAGCGATGTGCTCTGAGAAGTACCGATACAGTGTAGCAGATATTTCAAAATATGTCAATATGCATTGACATATTGTAGGCTTTAGAAGCAATCGATGCGATAGGCAATAGCAGCCTGAGAAAAGGCGATTTTACGATAAAAAAAGCCCTATATAACAATACAAGGCTTTCTGTTGTGGATGCGGCGTTCGATAATTATTGAACGATCGGGTGTCAGAAGGGTTTGAGCAAACTTTTCAGGTATAAACCCCACTGACTCGCGTTATTGTCGCGTACGACCAGCGAGCATGCTCCATGAGCATGATTCTCGGTTACCCTGATAAGCACATATCTGACATTGGATGGCATATGGATAACGGTCATACCTGTTTTTAGTAAGGCGATATCGCTGATAGCCTCCTCATTGAGATGGGACCATTCGGAAAGCGTTTCCCTCGTAATCTGTTCAAATTTGTAGAAAACAGCGGTCGATCCATGGTCACATGTTTGAGCAACGGTGAAAACAGTGCCGGCAGCTATAAGGGCAAGCTCCTCTTTATAGGGATCATTGTCGGTTTCTATGTCGAAAGGCAGCGTGTCCGTAGGCTGATATTGGACCTGATCGTTTATTCCCAGGGCCTGAAATTGCGGTACTCTCATGGCGAACTCCTCGTAATGTTAAGTAACTATTGTTGTTTTTGTCGGTGCGTTCAAAAAGGCACCGCGTTAATATAACACGGCGAATAGGCGCTGTCAATGAAGGGTGACGGAAATTATGGGATGGTAGGGCAATATCTTATCGTCGCAAGGGAAACAAGGTATACTGTAGAGGCTATGGAATACAACTATACGGCCATCATCCTCAAGAAAAGAAAGATAGGCGAGACGGATCGCCTGTATACTTTCTATACCCTCGAGGCCGGGAAGCTGCAGTCGATCGGGCGGGGCATACGAAAGCCCAAAGCCAAGCTTGCCGGGCACTTGGAAACACTCAGTCAGTCGGATGTGATCGTGGCAAGGCGGCACGGGCTGGGCAATATCGCCAGCGCCATCACGGAACAGTATTTCCTCAATATCAAGACGGATGAGACGATGCTTGCACGGGTGTTTCAGACGATAGCATATTTTGAGCAGCTCGTCGATTTCGAAGAGAGGGATGAGGAGCTCTTCGGGTTATTGCGGGCATACCTTGTGGTGATCGATGGCCTTGAGGGGGAAGCGAAATATGAGAAGGCGAGGATCATCACGCAGGGCTTTTTGTTCAGGCTTCTCAGTCATTTGGGGTATCATCTGGAGATGCGTGTCTGCGCGGTATCGGGCGACCCTCTTTCCTCGTCGAATCGCTACTATTTCAGCCCCGATATCGGGGGCGTAATCGATGCCCGATATACCAATCGAGCCAAGAAGGCGGTCGCTATCAACGAAAATGTCATCAAACTCATCCGCATCTTTTTTCAGAACAGGCTTTCCTCGATGACGCGGCTTTGCGTGAGTCATGAAGATCTTGTCTGCGTCGAGCGCGTATCGCAGTCATTTTTACGATGGATTGAACACTAAATTGTGGTATACTATGGAAGAAGAAAGTATTAATAGTATCTACTATGGGACTTCAAGATCTCAACGAAGAATTATATACGCGTGAGGGTGCGGAACGGGAAAATGCCCGCCCGCGGCAGTTCGATGCTGGCGCTGACAGTGCAGAGAGCACCGCTTCGAGCGAAGCTTTTCAAGCGCATAGCACATGGAACACGGTGCAGGAATCGTTCATGAGCCGCAATAGGAAAGCGATAATGCAGGGCGTGGTGATCTGCGGCATCATTATCGCCGTCGCGCTCGCCTATTTCGTGGCCGTACGCATCCAGCAGTCGTCATTCAATAGCGATCGGGTGACGCTCAAAGTCGATGGGCCGACGAGTGTGAGCGGTTCCGAATCATCCCTTTTTGTATTCAGTCTTTCGAATGTGAATCGATCCGAACTGACGGATGCCGAACTGACACTGACCTATCCGGAGAATTTCCGCCCGGACGCGATGGACAATATGTCTATCAACGGCTCCTCAAGCCAGATACATATCGGAACCATAGCACCTCACTCGCAGGGTAAGATCGAACTTCGCGGAAAATTTGTCGGATCGAAAGGATCGCTCGCCTATATCAAGGGTGTGCTCCGGTATAAGCCCGAAAACGCCTCCAGCAGTTTCCAGGCCGAGTCACAGATCGGTGTCACTATCCAATCCCCTTCGATAAAGCTGTCGATGGAAGCGCCGCTTGAAGTCGCTTCCGGCGGCGTAGTAGAGTATCGCGTGGACTACACGAATATGAGCGATGTCCCCTTCGACAATCTCCGTTTGAAGGTGGAGTATCCGGCAGGATTCCATTTTCAGGAGGCTACTCCGAAAACGTCGGAGGGTGAAGCGATCTGGTATGTGGGCACGCTTTCTTCCGGACAGTCGGGAAGTGTCCGTATTGTCGGCACCGTGGACGGAACCAAAGACGAGACCAAGATTCTTACGGCGCATATCGGTATGCTGCAGGGGAACGGGGAGCTTTTGGCCTATAGCGATAGCGAGCGATTGACCAAGATCGTCGCTTCGCCGATTTCCGTACAGCAGACCGCGAACAATCTCAATCAGCTCAGCGTCAATCCGGGAAGCGTGATCCGCTACGATGTCCGTTATCGCAATGATGGACAGATAGGGCTGCGCAATGTCATCATCACGGTGGCGGTGGACGGATCAGCGCTCGATTATTCGAAACTGCAACCAAGCGGCGGCGCCTTCGATGATGTCAAAAGAATCATCACGTGGAAGGCTTCGGATGTGCACGAATTAGCCAACCTCGCTCCCGGCAAAGAGGGTACCGTGTCGTTTTCCGTGCCTGTCTTGAGCATGTTACCGGTCAAGACCGACGCCGATAAGAATTTCGTCATCACGAGCGTCGCCAAAGTCGACAGTCCCGATATCGCCACACCGACCGGTTCCAACAAAATTATCGGCAGCAATACTTTGCGCGTGAAGGTGAATTCCGGTGTGGATATCCAGGTGGCGACCATCTATCAGGACGGGGTTATTCCGAACGCGGGGCCGAATCCTCCGGTACTGGGACAGGAGACGACTTACACGATACATTGGAGGGCTTTCAATGGTTCCAATGACGCGGATAAGGGGGTAGTGAGTGCCTATTTGCCGACCGGTATCCGGTGGATCGGCAAGGTCTCGCCGTCGTCCGAGAACATCACCTACAATGAGCGCACCAATCAGATCACCTGGAATGTCGGCAATATCCAAAGCGGGATCGGATCGATCCGGCCGATACGGGAAGTGATGTTCCAGGTCGGTCTTACGCCCCAGGTGAATCAAGTGGGATCGACGACGCCGCTTTTGGGGGAGACGACTTTCACGGCGCATGACCTGTTCACGGATGTCAGCCTCGAATCCAAACAAGAGACGCAGATCGTCACCATTTCCCAATAAACGAAGCCTTGAGGGCCAGCACATAATGGTGAGACCCTCCTCTATAAAGATAAGCAATGCTCAGATTTTGTATGTTCGAAATACACCGACAAAAAGATGCCTATCGTCAAGGGATGCTCACGACGAGAGCGGGAGTCATACGGACGCCCGTTTTCATGCCGATTGCGACCAAGGCCTCCGTCAAGCATATCCCGCCCGAGGAGCTGCGGACGCTTGGTGTGCAGATCGTTTTGGGGAATACTTATCATCTTTGGCTCCGTCCCGGATCGGATCTGATCGCACGGGCCGGTGATCTGCACATGTTCATGCATTGGTCCGGACCAATACTGACTGACTCGGGAGGCTTCCAGGTTTTTTCATTGGGCGCCCGAGCACATACTCGTTTCGGGAAAAACGGTGTCAAACTGACAGAGGAAGGCGTGGAGTTTATTGATCCGCTGAACGGAAAAAAACATTTCCTCTCACCGGAAAAATCAATCGAGGTGCAGTTGGAACTCGGATCGGATATTATCATGGTGTTGGACGAGTGCCCGCCCTATCCTTCGACGCATGCATATGTGGCGCAGTCGCTTGCGCTCACGACCCGCTGGGCGAAGCGTTGCAAGGACTATTTTGAAAGGCGTATGGCGGAAAGGGAAGCGGACGCGCAGATATCGGGCACTGATCATACGCGTCCGCTTCTGTTTGCGATCGTGCAGGGTGGTGTCTATGAAGACCTGCGTCAGGAAAGCGCGAGGCAGTTGGTGGCTCTCGGTTTCGATGGCTATGCGATCGGCGGTGTGGCAGTGGGTGAGCCGCGTGAGACAATGAAAGACATTTTGGCATGGACAGTGCCGATTCTTCCGGAGGATAAGCCTCGGTATCTGATGGGTCTCGGGAAGCCCGAAGAAATCGTGCGGGCCGTGGAGGCTGGCGTGGACATGTTCGACTGCGTCATCCCGACCCGCGAGGGACGCCATGGGAGACTCTTTATCTGGAAAGACCAAAAGGACTTGTCGGGGGATTTTTATGAAACCCTCAATATCAATAATGAAAAATATCGGGAGGATTTTACGTCGATCGATGCACAATGCGATTGCTATACGTGTACCAATTATACCCGTGCCTATCTTCGTCATCTGTTTTCCGTCGACGAACCGTTCGGGTTCCATCTCGCTTCGACGCATAATCTGCGATTCTATCTGAAGCTGGCGGAATCTTTGCGGGGCGAATGAGTGATCCGCGCTCGCGCCTGCGTATAAGAGAGTGAAAGCTTTCGGGTTTTAAAATATATCTTCATCACTATGACCTCTTTTTTTTCGAGCGGATACAGACGGGTCGTACTTATGGGGGTGTTTGCGGTGGCCTTCGCGGTCTTGTTCCCTACGGTCTCGCATGCGGCAGGGATAATCCAGGGGTATAAGGTGTTGGTGGGGAACGGCGGAGATATATCCTTGATACGTCAATCGAAAGTGTACCTGGATGGCGAGCTGGTCACGACGGCCGATCCCTTCAGGTTCGAGGGTCTTTCGGCTCGCGAATACAAGGTGAGCGTGAATGTTCCGGCGGGGTATATCGTCGGCTATACCGTGTGCCGGAACCGTGTCGATTGTCATTATCAGGCGCCCAAATCCGGCAATGCCGTCGAAGTGTCGGTGCCCAAAGACGGGTTTGCGGATGTGTGGTGGCATTTCAAAAAGGATCTCCCGGTGCTTTCGGGCTATACCAAAACCGCATCCGTTGTCGATCGTATCGGCGCGTGGGACTATGCTCCTTCGAGTATCGTGCTGCCGGACAATCCGAATCAGGCACGACTGTTTTGGTGCTCGACGGATCAGAATCTGCGGGGAAAAACAGCGGATAGCATTTTTTCCATCGGGTATGACATAGCGGCGCGCAAGGTTCTCGGCGAGCCGGTGAAGGTGCTTGCTCCAAGCGCGGACGGGTGGGATAGCTATCATACCTGCGATCCGTCGGTGGTGGCAGGGAAGTTCTCCTTGAACGGCGCAAGCTATGCGTATGCGATGTACTACACCGCGACCGACCGACCCGGTATCGAAAACCATATCGGCGTGGCATTCTCCAATGATCTGCTTACCTGGACGAAGTATGAGAACTTCGTTATCAGGCCGGAGTCTTTGAGCGGCAAGACCTATGGCGCCGGGCAAACATCGGTGGTGAATAGGGGTGGGACGATATTTCTGTTCCATGTCGATCGTTCCCGCGGAGTGCAGAAAATCCTCTTCCGCACGACGCAGGACGGCATCCGTTTTTCTGACGCGCAACCGATCAGCGTGCAGGGTTTGGAAATCCCGACCATCGATGCGCCGGTTTTCGCGTATGATTCGGAGTTGAAAAAGTGGTTCCTGACGACGGGAGTGTTCGATGAGTCCCGTTCCTGCGGCGCGAGCCCGGCCCGTTTTCCGGTCGCTTCCGTGCATACGTTCATAACAGACGATTTCAAGACCGGGACATGGACGAAGGTCGCCTCCGTCGATAGCGGCAATCATAATCTGATCATGGACCATAATCCGGGATTTTTGACGGATGCTTATGGTGATATCGCCCGCTTTCATTCATCGCTCCCGACGTTTTACGGGCATGGATTCTGTTTCGATATCAATAGCTGGTCCATGCAGATGTCGGAAGGAACTTTCGTATGGCCGGATCCGAAAGAGGAGGAGGCTCGCATAGAGAGCGAGCGAAAAGCGGCTTTGGAAAAGAGTATCATGGCACAGGCCTCTGCCGCCGAGACATCCGATACCGCGGACGCGGATGCTAAGGCGCAGCCGCTTCCGTGTCCCGAGCAAAGGGGTCTGAAGCCTCCCTCGCATCCTTTCGATATCGCTGGCATCCTGAATCTGGCCTTCGATGCGGTGGCGCAGCTTTTCCTGTGCCTGTAAATCTCGCACGGATTTCCCTTCGACCAATTCCTTATTCTTCGCGCTTGCCTGAGGAGGGCTTTTCTGTTAGAGTGGGAACGCAGTTCGGAGGACTGGGAAATCCCGGTTTTTCTTTTAACAAAAGAGAGTTGAGGTAGTCATTATGAATAATGATGGAAGTGATCTGATTATCCCGGATGATTATGTGGGAACATTGAGGCAGTGCCAGGGTTTTTATCAGTGCCCGTATGAGAATGGCAAACCCGTAGGGCTGCTTGTGGGATATGCCGGCACCTATAGGTATGCCGGCGAGTTTGAGGAACATAATTATGTGGGTGATACCTACTATAATTTTTCGCGAGCGGATCAGTATCCGGCGGTGCTGACCTATTTTGCGGAAGCGATGGCAAGGAATCTTACGGATGCCGATATACGGCCGACGGTTATCCTGGGCGCTCCGATGGCGGGGTTGAAATTTTCTCAGGAAGTGGCGCGGCTTCTCGGATGCCGCCATATTTTCGCCGAGAAAGTAGCGGCTTTGTCCGATGATGGGAAGTCTCTCAAAACGCGGATCGCTTTGGCCCGTTACGAAATCAATCCTGGCGATAGGGTGGTGATCGGTGAAGAGCTGGTCAATAATTGCTCGACCACGGCGCAGCTTATCGAGCTTGTGCGAAATGCCGGGGGTCACGTCATCGGTATCATGTGTGCCATCAATCGTTCATCACCGTTCATCATCCAATATGCAGGTATTCCCGTAATGAGCGTCATCGGAAAAGAAACGCCCCAGTATAAGCAGGATGATCCGTTGGTGGCGGGATTGGTGCGGCGCGGATCCATAATTTGGAAGCCGAAAATCAGGGATTGGCCGCGCCTTTTGCAAGTCATGAAGAATTTCAAGATGATCTGATGGCATAATCGGCAGTGTATGCTTATCCATGGCAAGGAGATATGAAATTTCCTTGCCATTTTTTTTGTATCTTTTCGCAGGAAATCGGTAGATCAGTACCGCTTTTCAAAAAGCGTCGATTCTTTGACAAACAAAGAAAAAACCCGCTATAATGCAGTATAAGTGGCGCTTGAAATCGCGTCATGTCAGCATGATCTTGGGCGCCTTGTGTCCCGCCGTTCCGATCTTGATTATAAATTACGTATACATACTCATTATGGCAGAAGCAAAAACCGACAACGTGATGGAAAAAATCGTATCTTTGTGCAAAAGGCGCGGGTTCGTGTTTCCCTCGTCTGAGATCTATGGCGGTTTTGCGGCCATTTATGACTATGGCCATTACGGGACGCTTTTGAAAAACAATATCCGTAATGCCTGGCTTAAATCGATGGTGCAGCTTCGGGACGATGTGGTCGGGCTCGATAGCGCCATCTTCATGCACCCGAAGGCCTGGGTGGCCTCGGGGCATGTGGAAGGCTTCAATGATCCTCAGGTGGATTGTCGGAAGTGCAAGAGCCGCTTCCGTGCCGACCATCTTTTGGAAGAATTCGGCATCGAGGCCGATAAGGCGACGCTTGAATTCATCAACGCGGAATTGAACAAGCTCAAGGAAGCGAAGAAACTCAAATGCGCCAACTGCGGATCGACGGACCTGACGGATGCCAAGGTGTTTTCGCTGATGGTTAAGTCCAATATCGGCTCCCCGACAGATGCCTTGTCCGAGGAGAACGCGGTGTATCTTCGTCCGGAAACCTGCGGCGGCATCTATCTTGAGTACAAGAATACGGTCGACTCGACGCGCGTCAAAATACCGTTCGGCATCGCGCAGGTCGGCAAGGCGTTCCGCAACGAGATCGTGGCGAGGCAATTCATCTTCCGCACCCGGGAATTCGAGCAGATGGAGATGCAATATTTCCATCACCCATCGCAGACGAAAGAGAAGTATGAGGAATGGAAGGCGGCCAGATGGCAGTGGTATGCGGACATGGGCGTGGACATGAGCCGGGTACGATGGTTCAAACACCTCAAGTTGGCGCACTATGCGAGCGAAGCGTATGATATTGAGTTCGACTTCAAATCATTGGGCGGCTTCAAGGAGGTGGAAGGCATCCATGCGCGCGGCGATTGGGACCTTTCGCAGCACGCGAAGTTTTCCGGCAAGGATCTTTCGTACTTCGATGACAAGACAGGCGAGCGATTCATTCCGCATGTCATGGAAACGTCCGTCGGTTTGGCGCGACTCTTTTTGATGTTCGTCGATCAGGCCTATACCGAAGAAATTCTGGAGAACGGGGATGTCCGAATGGTGATGAAGTTCCCGAAAAAATTGGCACCGATCAAAGTGGCCATATTCCCGCTCCTGAAGAACAAACCGGAATTGGTCGGTAAGGCGCGCGAGATTTTCGATACCCTCAAACATGACTTCCAGTGCGAATTCGATGACAATGGCAATGTCGGCAAACGCTATCGCAGGCAGGATGAAATCGGTACGCCCTACTGCGTGACGGTCGATTTCGAAACGCTCGAAGATAGCGCCGTCACCGTCCGCGACCGCGACACGATGGTGCAGGAGCGCGTGAAGATCGCTGATTTAGCCGAATATTTCGAGAAGCACCTGAAATAAAGCGCTTGTTGTCTGTCGATGTATCGCTGCTCTATCTTTTGTGAAAACATGCCATATCGATGCGCGATAGGTATTTGAAGCGCCTGGTTCATAACTCTTGATTCCGAAACTATGCATTACGAGAAACTGACATTGAAAAACGGGTTGCGGGTGATACTGGCGCCGATGAAAGAGACACAGACGATGACGGTGCTGATGACGACCGGCACCGGATCGCGCTATGAGACGCGCAAACAAAACGGGCTCTCACATTTTTTGGAGCATATGTTTTTCAAGGGCACCAAAAAGCGACCGACCTCGCTTTCCATCACCGAGGAGCTCGACGCCATCGGCGGGGATTACAATGCCTATACTTCCAAGGAACGCACGGGCTATTACGCCAAAGTTGATGCCAAGCATGGCGATATCGCGCTGGATGTCGTGAGCGATATTTTTCTCAATTCGAAAATCGATCAGGAAGAAATCGATCACGAGCGGGGAGCGATACTGCAGGAGATGGCCATGTATGAGGATTCGCCACGCCGCAAGGTGAGCGACCTCTTCGAGGAGCTTCTGTATGGTGATACGCCGCTGGGTTGGGATATTATCGGGACCAAAGAGAATATCAAGAATTTCAAGCGGGCGGATTTCATCAAATACCTCGACCAGCACTACATCGCCTCCAATGTCGTCGTGGGTGTGGCGGGAAAATTCGATGCGGAAAAAATGAAAAAGGAAATCGCGAAGGTGTTCAAAGGCATCCGTGTCGGCAAGGCGACGGCGTGCAAATTGATGAAGGAAAAGCAGACCAAGCCGGCGCTGCTCGTGAAGCATAAGAAAACGGATCAGACGCATCTGATGCTCGGCGTCCGGGCTTTCGACTTCAATCATCCCGATCGGTATGTGCTGTCGGTTTTGGCGACCATCTTGGGCGGCAATATGTCGAGCCGCATGTTCATTTCGGTGCGTGAGCGCAAAGGTTTGGCCTATAATGTGAGCACCTTTTCGGACACGTCCGTGGATGTCGGCTACCTGGTGACGCAGTGCGGCGTGGAGCATAAGAACCTTGAAGAAACCATCACGACCGTCTTGGAGGAATATCGGCTCATCAGTCGCGAGCTAGTTCCGGAAAGGGAGCTGCTCAAGGCGAAAGAATATATCAAGGGAAGTGCGGTCATGAATCTGGAGTCTTCCGATGAGGTAGTGTCGTTCTTGGTCGAGCAGGAGCTTATCAAAGGTAGGATAAAGGTGCCGTCAGAGATATTCGCGCATATCGACGCGGTGACCGCTGAGGATGTGCTGCGTGTGGCACAGGATATCTTTACGGAAAAGACGCTCAATCTCGCTGTTATCGGGCCGCACAAGCAGACGAAAAAATTAGAGGGATTATTGAAATTGTAAGCAAAAATCAGGAATAAAGAATAAAGAACCAAGCGCGTGCACTCGGATCCAAAACGGTGATTCTTATAGGGGATGTTGCTTGATTCAAAATTCTTAATTCTTGATTCTTAAAAACGTATGACCACAAGCCAACAAGTCGAAGTCGGGACGAAATTGCTTTTTCGAGCCGGACTCATGTTTTTGGGGGCGGCGTTCCTGTATCTTATCCGCGATATCATCGTGCTGACGTTCCTCGCTATCGTGGTGTCGGCATCCCTGTCTCCGCTTATCAAATGGTTTCAACGCAAGAAGCTGCCACGAGCGGGTGCGGTGGTGTTGGTGTATATGTCGATGCTGCTCGTGATAGGGCTTTTGATCGCTTTGGTTATCCCACCATTTATCAACCAGATAGGGCAATTTGTGGATAATTTCCCGAGTTATGTGGATAAATTAGCCCAAATGGGGCGGTATTTCGATGCCCACTACTTCAATTTCGATCAGGATGCCTTCCTGAAGAATATCGAAGATAGTTTTTCGAGCTCCTTTTCCGGTATCTTTTCCACAACCATCGGATTTTTCTCCGGACTGATTTCCTTTATCGTATTCTTTTTCCTCTCGCTGTATATGTCTTTGGAGGAAAACGGGGTTGAGAAGTTCTTGGTGTCCGTGACACCCAAACAGTATGAGGAGTATGTGGTAACGATCGCCGAGCGCACCCAGAAGAAGATCAGCCACTGGCTCGTGGGGCAATTGGTGCTCATGATAACCGTGTTCGTGATGTATTTCATCGGACTGACTCTTTTGGGCGTGCCCTATGCCTTGGTACTTTCGATTCTCGGGGGTGTGCTTGAGATCATTCCGTATGTCGGGCCGATTATCGCGGCCATCCCGGCGGTCATTATGGCCATGCTCGTCTCGCCGCTCCTCGGCCTTTCCACGCTCGTGTTCTACACATTGGCGCATCAGATCGAAAGCCATGCCATCACTCCCCAGGTGATGAAACGTGCCGTGGGTGTCAATCCGGTCGCTGTTATCCTTTCGCTTCTGATCGGCGCCAAGCTCGGTGGGCTCTTGGGTATCATCTTGGCCGTGCCGGCTGCTGCGGTGCTCGGTATTTTCGTGGAAGATTTTCTGGAGAAGAGGAAAATTTAATTACTCGGAAGGAATTTGTTTCCACATATTTTTTCAAGACCTTCTCGAGTACTCCAACGGTCATGAAAAAATATGTGGAAACAAATTCTTATACATCATATGACTGAAGAAAAAAAAGGAACCCTATATATCGTGGCGACACCCATCGGGAACATGGAGGATTTGACCTTGCGCGCCTTGCGAGTGCTTCAGGAGGCAGATATGATCGTGTGCGAGGACACGCGCGTGGCCAAAAAGCTTTTGTTCCGCTATGAGATCCAGAAGACACTCCTGGCGATTCCGCAGCACAGCGCGACGGACAAGATCGACCGGGTGATCGAGAAACTCAAGCAGGGCTTGGATGTGGCGCTCATTACCGACGCCGGAACGCCGGGGATGTCCGACCCAGGCAATGAGGTGGTGGCGCAGGTGGCGGCCGCAGGCTGTATGGTTTCGCCTATCCCGGGAGCTTCGGCCCTTGGAGCTATTGTATCCGTGGCGGGTATCAATTTGCAGGAATTCCTGTTCAAGGGATTTCCACCGCACAAGAAAGGACGGCAGACGTATTTTACGGAAGTCGCAGAGTCGCGCGTTCCGGTTGTCTATTATGAATCGCCCTATCGAGTGCTCAAAAACCTCGAATTGCTGAAGGAAACGGCCCCGACCAAGCGAGTGATAGTCGGGCGCGAATTGACAAAAATGTTTGAAGAAATCATCCGTGGCACGGTCGGGGAAACGCTGGAATATTATCGGCAGAATCCAGGGAAGGTGAGGGGGGAGTTTGTGATTGTTGTGTATTGATCAAGCGGCACTAGTAGTGATTATTTTCTTATGAAAAAGAATTTTTCAAGGAACATATGCGTACTCGCATCGTTCCGGAAAAATTGCTTTTTTGACAAGAAAATAGGCGAAAAAATAGGTGATTTTTAAAATTAAAAACAGGGATGGAATTTTCCAGAGCCCTGCTTGCGGATACATGATTGGTTTAGAGCAGTGCTAAAGCCATGCTTCCAAGAATCAGGATGATGGCCATAAAAATCTCGGCAGTGCTTATGGGCGGTTTGTTATTTGGTATGATAGCCTCCTTAGCTTACGGTTACCTGGGTATTGGTTTGATGTCGTTATACTTATTTGATTGCTGCTGCATTTGCAGTCCAAATTGCCTGTATGAGTACTCAGCTTTCCAATTTTTTGGTTCGGAAATAAGTTTAAAATATACAGCAGGTTTAATGCCAAACACTAAAACCAGAACGAGCACAAACAATGCTGCACTACTTTCACGGGATAATTGTGTAAATCCCCTTTCTTTTCTTTCGATTGATGAAGGTTTCATCGCATTCTCCTATTTGTTTGCAAAATTGCCTTGTTTAAGGCTATACTCTATATATACTTAATTCTCCCCTATGTCAAGATTCTATATCACCACCACGCTGCCGTATGTGAATGCCAAGCCTCATATCGGCTTTGGCTTGGAAATTCTCGAAGCGGATGCCATTGCACGCTTCCATCGCTCTTTGGGTGATGAGGTCGTTTTCAATACCGGGGTGGATGAGCATGGCACCAAGATTTATGAGAAGGCTTTGGAGCTTGGGAAAACACCGCAAGAATATTGTGATGAGATGGTGGAGCATTTCATGGAGCCATGGAAGCAGTTGAATATCAGCTATACGCACTTTATCCGCACGACCGATACGCATCACGAGTCGGCGGCGCAGGAGTTTTGGAAGCGTTGCGAAGCAAATGGCGATATTTACAAGAAACAATACAGCGTCAGGTATTGCGTGGGGTGCGAATTGGAAAAGACCGATTCTGATTTAGTGGACGGGAAATGTCCTATTCATCCGAACACAGAACTACAGATCATCGAGGAGGAGAATTATTTTTTCCATTTTTCAAAGTATCAAGAAACGCTTTTGAAACTCTATAAAGAGCGACCGGATTTTGTGGTGCCAAAAAAAAGGATGAACGAGATCGTAGCTTTTGTGGAGCGGGGACTTTCGGATTTCAGCATATCACGACTCAAGGCGAAGATGCCGTGGGGCGTGCCGGTGCCGGGTGATGACGAGCACGTGATGTATGTGTGGTTTGATGCACTCGTCAATTACATCTCAACTTTAGGTTGGTCGGAGGATACGGAGAATTTTGAGGCGTTTTGGCCGGGTGTGCAGATTTGCGGCAAGGATAATTTGCGCCAGCAATCCGCTATGTGGCAGGCGATGCTTTTTTCGGCAGGACTTTCGCCTTCCAAACAGATACTTATCAATGGATTCATCAATGTCGGTGGTCAGAAAATGAGCAAGAGCTTGGGCAATGTGATCGCGCCCGAGGAATTGGTGGAAAAATTCGGCATCGATGGGACGCGGTATCTTCTACTTTCCGGTGCGCCGATCGGAGATGATACGGATGTGACCTGGGAGCGCCTGACAGAGAAATACAATGCCGATCTTGCGAATGGTTTGGGCAATCTGGTATCGCGTGTTTTGAAACTGGCAGAGAAGACACTTAACAGTCAACAATTAACAACGAGCAAAGACCTACCGGAGGAATTTGTGAAATTACTTGAGAAATATAAGTTGAGTGAGGGGTTGGAATACATTTGGGCTATCGTTCGGAATGCCAACAAATTTATCGAGGAAAATAAGCCGTGGGAACTTGCGAAAACCGATACGGAAAAATTTGAAGCGGTGATGAAGAAATTGCTCGAGGACTTGGCTTTGATCGCGCAGCTCTTGCCTCCGTTTATGCCTACAACAGTAGAGAAGATGCAGGCAATGCTTACAAATCGCAAGGGAGAAATCTTGTTTGGGCGTTTACCCTAATTTTATGCGATTGATCATTATAAGCGATCAATGCAGTATTAGAAAATAAAATGGCTCAATGAAGCGTATTTTGAGAATTTGTATTGACAAATCCCACAAAGAGGTGTACAATGCACTGTTAGTTTCTTAACAATCAAATAAGACTAATAAAGGATTTTATATCCTTAAAAATCATGGCAACCGCCATTTTCCCAACGACTCAAACGCAGAGGAGAGTCATTATGAATAAAATAAAACAATGGGCGTATTTCACCTGGCTGTGCATTTGTGGCAAAATTTCTTCGGAAATTTTGCAGAATGCTATAAACGCCAGCAGAGAAGCTGGCGAAAAAAATGAACCTGCCTTAAAATGGCAGTCGGATAAACTGAGATATGTGAATTCAGTAACAACCGATCCACAAACGAACCTCAACTTTCTTGAGTTTTTTCAAACAAAGGAAGGTTTGTATGTTTGGGAAACTTTCAGAGCAAATATTCTCAAATACGTTCAGGGAATTGTCGAGACGATTGAACCAATAACGGCATACTATTTTGATCTCAAAGAAAGGATGTCCGACAGCGAAATCGATCGAGAATTGCCGAAAGGATACGAGTTCGGGCTTATCGAAGGTCTCACTCTCATTCTATGGCTTCTGCTGAAACAGTGGGGCGGTAAAGATGGTTCACTTCTCAACACCGATTACCGTGCAAATATATTTCATCTGAAAATACTGGGGTATGTCGCGGTTGTCCGCGTCTACTGGAATGCCGACAGCGGTCGGTGGTTCGTCAATGACTGGAAGTTTGGCGAGCTTGGCCGGTGGGATGCGGCTTACCGAGTGTTCTCGTGCCAACCGGTGTGACACTTGGAATCTTGTTTTTACTTAGGCTCTTGGGCTCTTTGTACCTTTGGTATGAGGGGCCCGCTTTTTTTGATATACTCACTATGGAATTCTGAAAAGTTTTCGGTTACGGCTGAGAACAAGAATTTCAAGAATGGAAAATCGGGAATTGGGAGGGTTAAGGCTCTGCCGAGAGTGGTTTCCAATTCTTTCAAACAAAAAATACACCGTTGGTATGAGGTGTTGGAGGACTTCGATATCCCGCATACGATTCAACCCGAAGAGTATTCGACGGGTGGTGGCATGGATGATACCTCATACGAGAGTCGCGGTTGTCAACGTAAACTGGAATGCCGACAACGGTAAGTGGAACGTCAATGACTGGAAGTTTGGCGAGAATGACCGGTGGAATGCGGATAACCGAATGTTCTCGTGAAACCGTGTTTTTTCTCCTATCTTTCCGATGGGAGTTTTTGTTTTGCTTGGAGGCCTTTTTTCCAACCGCCCAGCATCCGTCCGATTTCTGCCAATCGTTCGCTTAATTGCATATACTTCGCGTTATCGAGCGCATGCATTTCCCAAGTCAATTGAAGCAAAAGTTTAATCAGATCCACTCGTGAAATGGCTCTGTCCAGAAGAGGTATTTTCTCTGAAACATTGGCGTAACTTGCCAGAAAACAGTACTCGATTGTCGCAAGGAATACGTTGTCGATTTTTGATCCGATCGTGAAACGATTCGCTTTGGGAAAATGAGGGAGATGATTTTGCCATACGCCATACGCGTCTTTCAGTTTCAAAACGACCGGAATGAGTTTCGGTTGCAAGAATGTCGGGGGGGGGGGTAACATTGGGAGTATGAGAAAACAATTGGTCCATATCTATGATGATACCATTTCTTTGGAAAATTTGCTCGTCGCTTGGCGAGCTTTTGTGAAAGGCAAGCGCAACAAGACAGATGTGCAGATGTTTCAGTATTGTTTATCCGACAATATTCTTGCATTGCATGATGAATTGAAAAACAAAACCTATCGGCACGGCGGGTATCATGCTTTCAAAATCTCCGATCCCAAACCCAGAGACATTCACAAGGCTTCGGTGTGTGACAGGATTGTGCATCACGCTTTATATCGTGTTTTGTATCCGTTTTTCGATAAGAAGTTTATCGCCGATTCGTATTCGTGCCGAAATGAGAGAGGGACACATAAATCCAATAGTCGGTTTCAAGAGTTTGCACGCCAAGTAAGTTGTAACAATACAAAAACTTGCTTTGTTCTCAAATGCGATATTAAGAAATTCTTCGCGTCTATTGATCATGAAATTCTTGTGAAAATTTTGAAACAGCACATTGTCGATTAAGATATTTTGTGGTTGCTGAGTGAAATTATCGGAAGCTTTCATTCAACACACGCAGGCGTCGGGCTGCCGTTGGGAAATTTGACTTCACAACTGCTGGTCAATATCTATATGAACGCATTCGACCGATTCGTGAACACGAGCTCAAAGTGAGACAGTATATTCGTTATGCGGATGACTTTGTTGTATTTTCACGAGACAAAACGTACCTTGAGGATATCTTACTTCAGATGAAAGGGTTCTTGCTCTGGGAATTGAAACTGCAAATGCATCCGAATAAAGTATCCATTGAAACACTGGCTTCGGGAGTGGATTTTTTGGGTTGGGTGCATTTTCCACATCATCGGGTTTTACGGACGGCGACCAAGCGAAGGATGTTTCGCAATCTTGAGGAGAATGGCAATAAAGAAGGAGTCGTTCAATCGTATCTGGGACTTTTGAAGTGGGGGAATACAGCGAAGTTAAGGGATAAGGTTGCGGGTATGATACAATAACTTTATGCTTGATATTCATACCCATCTGTATATGCCGCAGTACGACGATGATCGGAAGGAGGTCATCAAGCGTGCTTTTGATGTCGGGCTTTCGATGATGGTCGTAGTAAGTACGTCGCCCGAGGAACATAAGCAGGCGCTTGCTGTCACGGAAATGGATGTGCGGATTTTTTCGTCTGTCGGGTTGCACCCGCACTATTTTTGCAAACAAGTTGCAATTACCGATAACCAAAATCCAATAATCGATGATAACCGACAAGTAACAGTTGATGAGAATCAACTTAGGGAAGATGTTGAAGAATTGAGGAAATTGGCAAAAAACAATCCGAAAATAATCGCGATAGGCGAATGCGGTTTGGACTATTTCAGCCATACGGGTGATACGATAACGGATGCACAGAAAGCGTGGCAGAAAGAAGGGTTCATCGCGCAGATACGGCTGGCACAGGAGCTGCACCTGCCGATGATCATCCATTGCCGCGATGCTTATGAGGATCTTGTAGAAGTGATACGACGAGAGGGCGGCGATACGAACTTCATCCTTCATTGCTATATGGGTGATACGGAAGTGACGCGCAAATTCCTTGAATTTCCAAATGCTTACTTTTCATTTACGGGCAATATTACTTATGCTGTTAAAAAATCTGCAGAAGGAACGAAAGACGATATCCGAGAAACTGTGAATCTGATTCCGCTCGAAAGGATGTTTATAGAAACCGATTGCCCATTTCTTGCACCCGTTCCGCATCGCGGGAAGCGCAATGAACCGAGCTTCGTGACAGCGGTGGCCAAAAAAATTATGGAAATAAAGGATTGTTCTCAGGCGTCGCTTACAAGCGCCATAAAGCGATCCGTTGAAAAAGTTTTTCACTCGGAGATATGAGATGTTTTGCCGTATACTGAAATGGTTGCGAGTCGGGTGTTGATAGGATAGGCGGATATAAAAAAGTATGGTAGAGTGTATGTATCGAATGGGGGCATGTTAAATATAAAAGTATGCGAAACAAAATCATGTGGACACTCCCGGTGGTAGCATTGGCTATCGCGTTCGGAGGGGCAGTTAAAACATATGCCGGCACAGGTGAGAGTGTTCGGGGGTGGCTGTGGGGCGGAAGTGAGAATCCTTCGGATGGCGTGATCAATGGTAATGAAACATCCCTGGGTTGGGTGAGTATGAACAATACGGATGCGCTCGGAAATATTGTTAATGGAGCCGTTTCGTACGGGGTCAATATACCGGATAGCTCGTGTTCAGGTGCCGGGTGCAAATTGAGCGGTTATGCATGGAGCGAGAACTACGGTTGGATCGGTTTCAATGAGGCTGATGTACTCGATTGTTTTTTCGGGGCACCGACGCGATCCGGTAATGTTGTTATGGGAGCCGCAAGAATCCTTGGCATTCGCGATGCCGGTGCCAATGCTGGTGGGTGGAAGGGCTGCATCAGTCTCAATAGCGCTTCATCGGGATCGGCAGTCCCGTATGGCGTGGATATCACGAAGATGGACGGAACGGGAGCGAACCCGACCTATGCCTGGTCCGACGAACTCGGTTGGATCGATTTTTCCCGCGCGCAAGCCGTTGCGCCTGTCCCTGTCAATATCTTGAAGATCTGTCCCGATACGAATCCGACGATCCTGCAGGGTTCTTCCCAGACGCTCGGGCTGTACTATGATATGCGAGCCAATTGCTCTGATCCGGGTGTGGCTAATCCAGTGTCTGCCATCACATGGAGCGAGAGTGCCTCATTCATATCGCTGAGCTCGACAGGCGGGACGCCAACCACTATCGTATCAGCTATCGCGGATGGTGATACAAATAATAGGACCGCGACGATAACGGCGACCTATGGTGCGGATACGGTCACAGCTACCGTGACGGTCGCAGCCGCCGCTCCGGTCTGCACCTGCGCCGCCGCCCTTTCCGATGCCGCGGCCGTGTGTGCCGGTTCGACGTTCACCTCCACCAAGCCGGCCGGATGCGATGCTGCATCCGCTCCGACATGCCTCGGCTCGAAAAACTGTACCTCTAATAAGTGGAAGGAAATCGCGCCGATGAATTAGGATGGACTGATCCCATACATGAACCGTTGAGCCGCCCCGATACACGGAGCGGTTTTTTTGGTATACTAGGTGTATGAATAAAGGCATTTCAAAAAGTATTGTCACCACCATCGCCTACTACGACGTTCTCGATTACCCCCTGACGTCTTTTGAGATTTGGAAATACCTCCTGAATGAGTCGCTCCAGCCGGTGAGTATGGAGGCTGTCAAGAAGGTGCTGGAAACGGAGTCGGTAAGGCGTTATGTCAGCCACTCGCACGGGATGTATTTTTTGTCGGGGCGCCGCATGCTGGTGAAGCGCCGTTTGAGGCGGGGGAAACTTTCGATCGCGAAACAGAAGGGCGTGCATAATCTGGTATTTTGGCTGCGTTTCGTCCCATTTATCCGGATGGTGGCGTTGACGGGGAGCTTGGCGATGAAAAATAGCGAAACGTCCGGGGATTGGGATCTCTTGATCGTCTTGCGATCGGGGCATATCTGGACGGGACGCGCCCTACTCACGGGGTTGCTTCAGATTTTCGGTAAGCGTCGGCATGGCGAGGATGTTGCCGATCGGGCCTGCCTGAATTATTGGATCACAACCGACTCGTTGGAAATCATCACCAAGGATCTGTTTTCATCGAACGAGTATTTTTTCATCACCCCGCTGTTCGGTTTTACGGAGTTCCAGAAATTCCAAGAGAAGAATCAGTGGATACGCCGTTTCAGGCCGCAGTTTCAGGTGGTGCGGTCAGCGCATCTGTTCTGTATGAAAGATTTCTGGTTACCCAAGCTCACGCGCGATATCGGTGAAATCCTGCTCAGCGACCGGGCGCTCGAACGCAAACTTTCCGTCCTGCAGAAAAAGAAAATCGCTGCCAATCCGAAAACGAAACTCACGGGAAGTTTGATCGAAGCGACGGATAAGGCTCTTATTTTTCTTCCGAAACCGCAAGGACCGAAAGTGTTCGAGAAATTCAAACAGCGACTGAGTGATTTGGAAGCTCTCGCGTAATGTAGCTGGGCGGGTATGGTATACTGAAGGAAAAGAAAAACACAAACATGCCGAAATTTATTTACACAGCTAAAAATATTACGACGGGTGAATCTCGCGGAGGCGATACCGTCGCCAAGGATGAAAGGGAGCTTGCTTGGCGATTGCGTGAAGAGGGCTTTTTGCTTACCTCGGCAAAGCAGATGGATGAAGCGGCCTCCGGCGTGAGCGTTCAATTCATGGATCGATTCCAGTCGGTGCCGCTCAAGGAACGCATGATATTCGCGCGTAACTTAAGCGTGATGATTTCGTCCGGACTGACGCTTTCCCGATCGCTTTCCAATCTTATCGCTCAGATGAAAAACAAGTACTTTCAGAAAATACTTGCGCAGATATTCGAGGATGTGCAGGGAGGAAAGACTCTGAGTGAAAGCTTGGCCCGATACCCGAACGTCTTCAGCGAACTGTTCGTGAACATGGTCTATGTGGGTGAGATTTCCGGAAACCTCGACAAGGTGCTCGATATTTTGGCGATTCAGCTTGAGAAAGAGCATGATCTTCTGAGTAAAGTTAAAGGCGCCCTGACCTATCCGACCGTGGTCGTGGTGGCGATGATCGGCATCGCTATACTCATGTTGACCTATATCCTCCCGAAAATCCTGAGCGTATTTAAGGACATGAATGTCGAATTGCCGGCCATGACGGTGTTCGTCATCACTCTGAGTGATTTTTTCCGCGCCCATTATATTTTCATACCGTCATTTTTCATAGGCATGCTTGTTTTTTTGAAATTCTTCCTCAAGACAGCTTCCGGCAAACGCTCACTGAGCTTTGTGACCGTGCGGACGCCGATTATAAAAAACATCATCATCAAGGTGAACTGCGCCCGATTCGCCCGCATATACAGTGCACTCTTGAAAAGCGGCGTTTCGGTGGTGGATGCACTCAATATCGTCTCGCGAACGCTCTCCAACGTGTATTATAAGGATGCGCTGACTGAAGGCGTCGCCGCTATTCAGAAGGGAACCGATTTGAGCGATGTCATCGCCGCCCATCCGAGGATATTCCCGATTCTGGTACCGCAGATGATTGAGGTGGGCGAGGAGACAGGAAAGACGGAGGTTGTGCTGGAAAAATTGGCGGAGTTCTATGAAGCCGAGGTGGATCAGATTACCAAAAACCTCTCGTCCATCATCGAACCGATACTCATGCTTCTGATCGGCGGTATGGTCGGATTCTTCGCGGTCGCGATGATGCAGCCGATGTACAGCGTCTTGGAAAATATCAAATAAAAAACGTATGCCGAAACAAGGATTCACTTTGATCGAAGCCCTGACCGCACTGTTCATTTTCAGTATCATCACCATCACGTTCTATGGTGTCTTTACGACGGGCACGAGGCAGATCATAGAATCCAAGAACCGTCTGGGCGCGGTCGCGGTCGCTAATGAGAAGATGGAAATCATCCATAATCTCGAGTATGACTCAGTGGGAACGAAAAAGCTCAATCCTGACGGAGTCACCTATGCATACGGCATACCGGCGGGCGATATCCTGGAAGATGAGGTCGTGGCGGTCAATAATCAGACCTTTTCGGTGCACACCTTCGTGCAGTATGTCGATGACGCGTTCGATGGGAAGGCGAGCGGGACGACTCCGATCGATGTCATTCCCAATGACTACAAGCGCGTGAAGATCGAGGTGTCGTGGGGGTCTGGCGATGTGTCGCAGCGGGTTTACCTGGTGACGACATTCGTGCCTCAGGGAATGGAAATCTCAAGCGGCGGCGGAACGCTGTCCCTTAATGTGATCGATGCTGCCGGAACGGGTGTGTCGGGAGCTTCGGTGCATATCACCAATACGAGCGTGAGCCCCAATGTCAACGTGACGACCAGTACGGACAGTACCGGCAACCTGATACTTCCGGGAGCGGAGGCATCGAGCCAATCCTATCGGATAGAGGTTTCGAAAAACGGATACTACGGCGTGACAACCTATGCCCCGTATCCCACCACCACGTATAATCCGGTCGATATCCATGCATCCGTCGTTGCCGATGCCTTCAACCAAAAAACGATCGTGATAGATCGATCGTCCGATATTTCCATCGCCACAAAAGATGTCTTCGGTGCCGATTTTCCGGATATCGATTTTCATATGCTGGGCGGCAGGAAAATCGGCGATACGACAGGCGATCCCATCGAGCCGGTATATTCCATGGATCAGGATTTCGATTCGGGCGCGGATGGAAGCGTTGTTGTGACGGATCAGAGTCATGGAATATACACGCTGACACTGAAGGATACGGCAAGGTATCAACTACTTCGTTTGAGTGAACCGGATACATCGCAGAACACGTTTTCTGTTGTGGATGGCGTGGATAAGCATGTGGAAGCCACCGTTGTCGACAAACAAGTATCGGCCGCATTGGTGGTCGTCAAAGAAGCGCTTTCCGGTGTGGATACGCCGATACAGAATGCTTCCGTGCACCTGACGAATGCGGCGCTCGCCTATGATGCCACGATAACCACAGATCAATATGGGCAGGCGTATTTTCCTGAAGCCTCGCCCGCGCTTGCGGCCGGGACCTATGACTATACGGTCACGATGGCCGGCTATGGGAATCAAATGGGCACGATAGTCATCACCAGCGGATTGCAGACACAAAGCGTTACTATGACCGTTCTCTAAACTATGGATATTCACGTACAACACAAGGGCATGACGCTCGTTGAGGTGATGGTCGCCATCGCGATTTTCACCATGGCCATGAGTGGCTTCACCTTCCTGTTCATGGACAGCTTGAAGGTGAATTCGTTTACGATCGAGGAAGGAACGACAGCGATGTTGACCTCGCGGGCCGTCAGTAATATCGCGAGCGACTTGCGCCGGGTGAGGCAGGGGGATAACGGCGATTTCCCGATCGTCTCTGTTTCGGATTTCGATCTGAAAGTGTATGTGAATGCCGATACCGATGATGATACGGAGCGCGTGCATTATTTTTTGGACGGGGATCTGTTGAGGCGTGGCGTTTCCAATCCTATCGTCGGGACGCCCGTGACGTATCCGGCGGGCGATGAAAGTGTGACGACCGTTGCGACCTATGTCGTTAATGTGTCCGGTGAGCCGCTTTTCTCATATTACAATAAGAATTATCCGGGCGACACTGCCAATAATCCGCTTTCGGGAACGATTTCCGTGGGTGATATCAGGTTGATTCGTATTTGGATCCGTATGAATATCGATCCGATCAAGGCGCCAAACAATATCAATATCCAGTCGTTCGCCGAGCTACGCAACCTGAATGATTATTAGTCCCTGAAAGCGAAGCGATTCCACAAGTATTTTATATTATACCCATGAAAGCATATATGAACATACAGAAAAATGCCGTAGGCTCGGCGCTCGTATACGGTCTGGTGATCATGCTGGCCGTGTCGATTATCTTAAGCTCCCTTATAGGATTCATCATCTCTCAGACGAAGTATGGTTTTCAAACCGCTTCCAAGGAAAGCGCACTTCAGATTTCCGAATCGGGAGTGTATTTTTACCGTTGGTACCTGGCGCATATGGTGGAAGGGAAGACGGCCAATCAGATCAAAGATTTCTGGACGAGCGGGAATCCCTATGGCGTGGACAGTCCTTATGAAGCGGAGTATTTTGATCCGGGCGGGTCGGTTATCGGGAAGTATAGCCTAGTGGTGACGCCGCCGGAGAGCGGCTCAAGCACGGTGACGGTCACATCGACCGGTTGGACATACAAGCATCCGGATGTCAAAAGGATTATCAAGGTCCGTCTGCGCCGGCCATCATGGAGCGAGTATGCTCTTTTGGGAAATGAGATGCAGCGTATGGGATCCGGCACGGATGTTTCCGGCAAGGTTTTTGTGAACAATGGCATCCATTTCGATGGTGTGGCACACAATACCGTCTCAGCGGCCGTGTCCACCTATTATGACAACGATACCGGTATCAAGGCGTGGAAGCCTGGCGTATGGACCGAATGGTCTGGCGAATACAATACCTCGATGGGGAGCAATGTGTTTTTGGCAGGCAAAGTCTTTCCGGAACCGACATTCGATTTTACTGGGATAACCGCGGACCTCAGCTATATCAAATCCGAGGTGAAGACGGGTGTGGCAACGAACGGTTGCGGATCGATCGGGTGCTATTTCGATAATGATAGACAAGGTCGCCACATTATTCTCAAGGCGGATGGCACTTTTGATATCCGGACCGTCAAGACGTATAATAATCCCGGTTCCGGGAGTTGCGGCAGCTGTACGAGCGAGATAACTAGCTATCAAGGTGGATGGAGCAATTATCCCATCCCCGATAATAGCGCCATTTTCGTGGAAGGGAATGTGTGGCTTGAGGGGACGATCGACACGAAACGGCTGACCGTGGTCGCGGCCAATCTGATATCCAGCAGCACGGTGAATGCCTATATCCAAAAGGACATCACCTATGCGCATGCGGATGGTTCGGAAACGCTCGGTATCATTTCGCAAAACGATATCGAAATCACGAAAAACAGCAACAATGTGCTGACGATCGACGCGGCGCTTCTGGCGCAATCAGGCCGGGTCGGCCGTCTCAATTATGGCAATACGAAGAGCTCGATTACTGTCTATGGGGCTATTGCGACCAATAAGCGCTACGGTTTCGCCTATACCAATGGCACCGGGTATACGACGCGCAATCTATACTATGATAATAATCTCCTGTATTCTCCGCCGCCCTACTTTCCGACCGGTACGCAGTATCTGATGGACCTGTGGGAAGAACTCTGAGAACCTGTCTGCGATTGCTCGAATATGAACATCTTACGAAAGGGAAAATGCATTCGCAATTTTTATCTTTTGTAGTGTATAATGGAGTAAAGGTCACATAAAAGAAATACACAATAATGTCGTTTTTGAATCAAAAAATTTTCAGTATCAACCCGCGTCCGTTCGGATTGGACTTGAGCGACCTTTCCCTGAAATCGGTCTTTCTTGAAGAAAGCGGCGATATCGACACCATCTCAAGCTTTGGATCTGTTCCGTTGCCGTCGGGCGCCGTCTCCGATGGCGAGATTATCAAATCGGGTGCCGTTATCGAAGCCATTCAGACCCTGATTGAGAAGTCCGGCCCCAAGCAGATACCCACGAAACAGGTGGTGTGCTCGCTTCCTGAAGTCAAAGCCTTTTTGCGTATCATCAATCTTCCGATTATGGATGAGGCGGAGGCCAAGGAAGCGGTCAAGTGGGAGATCGAGGCCAATATCCCGCTCACGTTGGATCAGGTGTACTACGATAGCCAGATACTCTCGCGTAATCTGAGCAAGGAAAACAACAAGATGAGCGCGTTGGTGGTTGTGGTCGCCAAAACGGTAGTCGATCAGTTTGTTGGCACACTCGAGGCGGCGGGGCTCGAGGTGGTCGGTTTGGAAACCGAATCCATCGCGCAGGCCAGAAGCCTCTTGTCGGAGGATGAGAACGACCAGACGACACTCATCATCGATATCGGTGATAGGAGCACCAGCTTTCTTGTTTCCATAGGAAACACGCCCTGCTTCACATCGAGCATCCCGCTCTCCTCTCAGATGGTGACGGATGCTATTTCCAAATCGATGCGGGTTTCCTTCGAGGAAGCGGAGGCGCTCAAAATCACCTATGGCATCGGCTCATCGCTCAAGAAAGACCCTCTGTTCAATGCGGTGGCGCCGGTAATAGAAAGTTTGATAGTCGAGATCCAAAGGTCGATCGATTTTTATCTAACCGGACTGCGTTATTCTTCAGCGATAGATACCGTGGTATTGTGCGGAGGAGGCTCGAATATGGTAGGACTTTTACCGTATCTGTCGCAGCGCCTGAATATGCCGGTTCAGTTTGGTAATCCATGGGTCAATCTTCGGCTCGGGAAGCATCTTCCACCCATCGAGAAGAAGAAGTCAGTGCAGTATTCCACGGCGATCGGTTTGGCATTAAGAAATGTGAAAGCGTATGGAGATTAAATTGAACCTGCTTTCAGAAGCGAAGAAAATCGAGGTACGCAGAAAGAAGCGGTATCGCTTCATCGTGTGGCAGGAGATTATCTTGGTGTCGCTCCTGCTTTTCTATGTGGGGATACTTGCCGGCATCTATTACATGAACCGTTTCCAGCTGAGGAATCTGGAGAGCGCCAATGTCTCCAAGGAGCAGGAGCAGGCCTTTAGGGAAATCGATTCTGCTGAAAAGAAATTCCAGAGCGTCAATAAGCAGGTTGCGGAGATGCTCAAGTTTCAGAAGGAGCATACCAAATGGTCGAATTTTTTTATCGCTCTGGATGAGGTGATCCCTGAAGGTGTTTTGCTGGAAAAAGTCTCCACGGTGGATCGGAAGATTTCCTTGATGGGAAAGGCGGACACGCGGGACGCTTTGCTCATGTTTAAAGAAAAGCTCAATGCATCGGAATGTTTCCAGAATGCGGACATCCCGCTTTCGGACCTATTCACTCAAGATAACATCGACTTCCAATTGGATGTCGAGATTAAAAAAGACTGCCTTAAGCCGGGAAACCTATGAACATATTTTGGAATCAGTATAAAGCCTATATCATCACCCTATCCATAGCTGTCTTCGGAGTGGCTCTGGTCTGGTTCGGTATGATTCCCATGCAGAAGCGGATCAAAGATCAGATGAACCGATCGCAGGAGGTCATGACCGATCAGGAAATCCATGATGAATTGGTGGCAAGTCTCTCGGATGTGCTCGATCAGAAGGATGTGGTGGAGGCAAAAGAGAATCAGCTCCAGGTGGTCATCAATAGGAGCGATATCGTCGATCTGGTGAAAGATATAGAGGCTCTGGCGAAAGAAACGAACAATACCATCGCCATCGATGCTAAAGACCAGCTTGCGGCAGCGAGCGCGAATAAACTCAAGAAATCCACTACCACTGATGAGAAGGCGGCCGAAAAAACAATCATTGATACACTTCCGAGCGAGCATAGCATCGGCATTGCCATCAAGCTGACAGGCAGTTATAGCGATATCGTGGCATTCATCCAAAAGCTCGAATCGATGCCATACGAAACCGATATCGTCGCATTCTCCCTTGCCGTATATCAGCCGAGCACTTCATCAAACCAGCCGCGCACCAATATATTTGCATCAAGCCTGGCCTCTCCTGAAACTCAGCCGGGGGATGCGGCGCCCACTATCCAGCCGGGCAGTGACCTGCCACTGGAAGCGATTCTGGATACGGTGGTCTATGTAAATGAAGATTAACGGCAAGCTATGTTCGAAAAGAAAAACGGGTACAATAAAATACGGGTGGCTGATATTGCGGAGAGTGCTTTTTCCGTTTGGCTGCGAAGGTATAAGGCGGTATTTTTCATACTGTTTTTCGGCATCTGCGCCTGGAGTGCTTTCCTGTGGTATTATAGCCTGTACTATTTTCATTGGGATGAGCAGCAGAAACAGGAATACAGGGCTGCGCAGTCGCATCTGACCACACTGGATAAGAAGGGCTTCGATAAGGTTTTGGACGTGGCTGAAAATCGGAGGGAAACCTATACATCAGAACCGGCGGTGGTGAGGAATATCTTCATGACGAAACCGAAATCGGAATAGAGAAACAAAAAAGAGCCCGATGAAGGACTCTTTTTTTGTGTGCGCCCGGCAGGACTCGAACCTGCGACCCCTTGGTTCGAAGCCAAGTGCTCTATCCGCTGAGCTACAGGCGCGATGTATAGGCACCATGCCCTCCTCTTACCCTACCGTAAAATAAGGAAGTCGTCAATCGGCATGCGCCGCGGATAAGTATGGTAGAATATCAAAGAGGAGTAATCGTTTATAAAAATATATGCCAGAAGACCAGAAGAGGACATTTTTGATGGTAAAATCTTTCGCATTGATAGCTTTTTCGCTTGCCGCCATCGCTTATACGTATCAGTACGGTCGATCGGTCAATCAGATGAATTATCGGTCCTTTTCGGTGACGGGCGAGGGCATTGTGACGACCGTTCCCGATATAGCGCGTTTTTCCGCGAGCGTCATAACCGATGGAGGACTGAATGTTTCGGAGGTACAGCAGCAGAACACACAGAAGATGAATAGGGTGATCGAATTCGCCAAAAACCAAGGCATCAGCGAAAAGGATATCAAGACCCGGCAATATACGCTCAATCCGCGCTATGAGTATCCTTCTTGCGTGGCCGGAAAAACGTGTCCAGCCCCAAAAATTTCGGGATATACAGTGATGCAGGCCGTGACCATAAAGATCCGTGATATGGAAAAATCCGGTACGCTGTTGTCCGGCGTGGTTGAGAACGGTGCCAATTCGGTTTCGGATATCTCCTTCGTGGCAGATGATGAAATGAAAGCACGAAACGAAGCGCGCGAAACGGCGATCGAACAGGGGAGAAAGCAAGCCGTTTCTATTGCTCGATCCGCCGGTTTTGGCCTTGGAAAGCTCATTTCCATCTACGAAGACACTGGATCTTCCGAGACGACCCCGGTAGCCTATGGCCTGGGTGATGCCGACATTGCCAAGCAATCCACGCCGGCTCCTTTTCTCGAACCGGGATCAGATGACCAGAAGGTAAAAATGGTCCTCACCTACGAGATTCGCTAGCGAATTTCGGATACAAAAATAGACCCCAGAAGGGGTCTATCAACTCTTCAAAGGGGCGACCACAGGGAATCGAACCCTGATTCATGGTACCACAAACCATTGTCCTGCCATTGAACGATGGCCGCCCCTCTGAAGACTTTCGGAACTTTTGATAGCATAGCAAAAAGTACGGAAAAAATCAAGACTTTTTCAAAATTTGCTTTATTGCGGGCTTTGTTCTATAAAGAAAAGAGAGCATACCGTAACACGTAAAAGAAAAACTATGCGCATACTGGTAATCGAAGATGATGAGAGCATTGCTCGTTTTTTGACACTGAGCCTTGAGGCGGAATGTTTCGTGGTGGATACGACGACGGATGGTGAGGATGGATCATACTTGGCACGCACGAACGAATACGATGTGATTATCTTGGATAATGTGCTCCCTAAGAAAAGCGGCAGGGAGGTTTGCGCTGAAATTCGCCGGCAAGGCATAACAGTGCCGATTCTGATGCTGTCCGCTGTCATGGAATCGAACGCGAAGGTAGAGCTGCTTGATACGGGTGCGGACGACTATTTGACGAAACCGTTTTCACTGGACGAATTGCTTGCTCGGGTGAGGGCGCTCCTTCGCCGGCCGAAGCATCTGCTTGAGGATATTTTGCGGATCGACAATCTTTCCATGGACGTCAAGCGGCATATCGTGACCCGCAATGATGCTGAAATACGTCTGACCCGCAAGGAATTCATTCTTTTGGAGTATTTGCTTCGGAATCAAGGGGTCGTGTTGTCGCGATCTTCGATCATGGATCATGTGTGGGATATGCATGCCGATCCTTTTTCCAATACTATCGAATCGCATATTCTGAGCGTGCGTAAGAAAATAGACTCCGCGGCCGAGAAGAAACTGATCCATACCGTTTCCGGACGCGGATACGTTATGGACATCCGCGAGTAGGGCTTTATAATTTTTTTATCTTTTCATTATCATTTTTTTACTATACTGATGGCACAGCTGTTTTCAGGAAGATCGGTTTTTGTAACAGTACCGTATGAATGGAACATTTTGGAATATCATCGTGCCAAGGTCCTCGAGCGATGATACTAAGAGACGGGAGTTTATTCTGAATGTATTACTCGTAAGCACGCTGTTCTTTTCGGCTGTCGATTTTCTGCACGCTCTGATCAAAGGGGGCATATATCAAGGGCTATCTTTGGCGCCCCATATTTCCATCATGATTATCGTGTATGGCCTGTACATGGGTTCGCGTTTCGGGTTTTTCAAAAATACCGCCTATGCGCTGGTGAGTGTCTATTTCGCACTGACCACGTATATGTTGTATGTCCATGGCGCGGACCTGCCGCAAGGATTGCTGATGTACGTGTTCATTATCGTGCTTTCCGGTATCCTTGTCGGGACGGTGTTCGCATGCATCATGACAGCGCTCATTTCGCTTTCTTTGGTATCCGTGACCTATCTGCAGCTGTACGGAGGGCATGCCCCTAAGTTGCACTGGAAATCGGAACCCTTTACGTTCGGCGATACGCTCGTTTCGGTCGCCACCTTCGTTCTCATCGCCATCGCGTCCTGGCTTTCGAATCGTGAACTCAAGAAGGAAAAAGATTCCCTAGAAATTCGGGTGGAGGAACGGACCGCGGAACTTAAGAAAATCCAGACGGAAAAGATGCTTCAGATGGCTTCCTTTTCAGAATTCGGCCGGCTTTCCGCCGGTATCTTGCACGACCTCATCAATCCGCTGACAGCTTTATCTCTCAATTTGAATCAAGCATCCTTGAAGGCGCGGTCGGAGTCGTCATCGACGGTGAAATCATATATCGAACAGGCGACGTTGGCAACGAATCGCATGGAGAATTATGTGCGGATCGCCAAAAAGCAATTACAGCATCAGGACATCGCGGTGAAATTCTCGCCCGTGGAAGAAATCAGGCAGGTGCAGCAGATACTTGAACATAAGGCGCGATCCTTGCATGTGACGGTACGAATGACGTGCGCGGAAGAGAGGAAGATGTATGGCAATTTTATCAGCTTCGGACAGGTTATGGCCAATGTGATCGCCAATGCCATCGATGCGTACGAGAATTATGAGCTTGTTGATGGGGAAAGGAGGGTCGATATCTGTTTGAGGGATGAGGAGAACGGCGACTGTATCGTATCCGTTCAGGATTACGGTTCCGGAATAAAAGCGGAGGATATCCGATCCGTCTTCGATCCCTTCTTTACGACGAAGGATCCCAAGAGCGGTACGGGCATCGGCTTGTTTATCGTCAAGCAGATCGTACAGAGGGATTTTGACGGGATGGTGGATATACAGAGCGAATCGGGAGTCGGTACGACCTGCACGATCACGTTTCCGGCATAAGAGCGCTTCTTTTGTACACAAAGGGAAGAGGCTTCATCGCAAAAAAGCTCGTATCTTCACAAGAAGATACGAGCTTTTCGCATGGGGAAACAGTGCGATGTGCCCTCGGTAGGAATCGAACCTACGTCACAGGCTTAGAAGTCCCATGCTCTATCCATTGAGCTACGAGGGCCAGCTCCTTGCGGAGGGCTATTTTTCTATTTTCTAAACCATTCTGTATCACGGGTTGTGGGCGCAGGGGGATTCGAACCCTCGACCGTTTGCTTAAGAGGCAACTGCTCTACCAACTGAGCTATGCGCCCGTGAGATATTTGGCACGTTATAAAAATGACTCCCGAAAGGGAACAAGGAAATCATAGCAAATAACCTGATTCCCGTCAATTTTTAGCGCGCGCTGTGGAGTTGTTTGTATTCGGACCACTGATCTTTGGACCAATTATCAGGTTTTTCTGTGAAAACGGGTTCTTGTCCGGGATGCGGATATTTTGATGGGGAGGCGTAGCTGCTGCGGAAATCATCCTTGATGATAACGTTTCCCGAGGCGTCCGTCACCTTCTGAGTGAAGATGGTTTTCATGGATCCATCAGGATTGCGTTCGAGAATGTGCGGACCGTCGACTTCGGTTGTGCGTCCGTCGGAAGTGCCATAGAAGCGGAAGGTGAGCTTGGTTCCATCGATAACGGCTTGCATGAGAATATATCCCGGCGTATTGTTGGTGAATTTCAAATCCGGCCTGGGGATATAGATGGTGGCATCCATGCCATAGGGTTTGTAGTAGCTGACCGGGTAAGCATGGTTACGTCTGGCGGTGATTTTGAGGCCGCTATAGATAGCCGCGCGAAATATGGTGCTGGAAACCTGGCAGATGCCGCCACCGAATTCCGGTTCGGTCTTATTCTGCTTGATGACGAGTTCGGGCAGGTATCCGTGCTCGCCGTCGACATCGCCGAGGAAATTGACGAAAGAAAATTCTTCATTCGGCGCGATCATGATGCCGTTGAATTGCTCGATTGCGCGTTTGAAATTGTGTATGCGGTTTTTGGGCGATCCCGCGAAATTGGTGCTGCCTTCGCCGATAAGTTCCGTGATACCGAATTTATCGGCGTCGCTTGAGGTGACGGATGGTTTGAGGACGATGACGGGGAGCGATAGAGTCTGCGCTCCTTTCAGGGTTCCGTTCGCGAGCGCTTCCGTGATGAGTGAGACGCTTTTTTCCTTATCGAGTCCCCTACCATCTTGGCTGAGCGAGAAGACGGAAATCTTGTTGTCTGTGACGGAAAACTTCGCATCCGTGGCCGGCACAGACACCTTGGCGTCGAGCGTGTTTATATAGCTTTGTATAGCCTCTTGTTTTGGCATGAGCATGGACTGATTGTGGAGCCTCGCGCGGGTTTTTTCTGAAAGGGCGAATGCGCAGAAATGAAGATCTCTTGGACAAAGCCGCGTGTTCTCGATTTCGGCTAAAAATCGCGTATTGATGCCGAGCTTCGGCTGGATGGAAAACCAATCGCTGAGCTGTTCAGCGCTGAGAACCTCGGTCTGGTCTCCCACGGTAAGGGAAAGGCTTCCGGCAGAGGTCATCTGAGATGGTGCTGCTGTTACTTCTGTATCATCGTCCGCTGATGCTTCGGGTATGCTGAAAAAAGTACCCAGAAAGGAGGATACGAAAAAGATTCCATAATACAACCGCTTGTACGTCGTCATAGAATGCGTAGACATACAATGAGTATATAATAAAACGACGGCCTGCTCAAGAGTAGCCGTCGTTTCGTTGTGTCGCTTTGCTTAGGCTAGAAGCCACGGACCTGAATCTTTTTGATCTTCGTGGTGTCGGCCTTCGGAAGGCGGAGTGTCAGGATGCCGTTCTTCAGGGAAGCCTCGGTTTTGTCGGAGATGACGTCTACCGGAAGCAGAACGGAGCGGGAGAATGATCCCCAGTAGCATTCCTGGTAGTAGTAGTTGCCGTGGTCGATAACTTCCTCGTTTTTGCGTTCACCCTTGATGGTGACCATGTCGTTGTTGATGGAAATGTCCAAGTCTTCCGGCTTGACCCCTGCGATGGTGGATTTGATGACGATATCATTGTCCGTTTGGTAGACATCGATAGTCAGCTGGCCTTCGGTGTCGCTCGCCACCGATTGGTTCCATGTTTCTTCTTGCATAATATGTTGCGTGGTCATTGGATTAGTGGTATGCATAACCATTTCAGTCTCCTCTTCCGCATAGACAGGGAAAGATTCGCTTGAGTCATCCACACTCCTGGACCCAGTGAGCCGTTCGAGAAAAGATTGTTTTTGTTTTGTCATACTTTTATTATCTTCAGATTAATATATTCTCATTATAAGGTAGGGCGTTCAAACGTGCAAGGTATCCTTATAGAGAATAGCGACGTTATAAAGGAAATGAACGAGGAATGCGGCGGGGATGAAGAGCGCGGAAAATTTCCGAAGCGATCGGTGACTGAGCGCGTATCCGAAGAGCGATATGGTCGTAAGGTGAATGAGGAAGACGCCTCCGATATGAAGAGTCGCCGCTGTATTGATGAGGGGATTGCCCAAGATAAGGAGCGTGATTTCCAAACCGGAAAATCCGATACTGAACAGTATCAGAAAGAGCAGCGTGCGCAAAAAGGATGCTTCAGGCGGGAGTGTTTGCCTAAGAAGCGCATATTTGGAGCATTCTTCGATGAGGGCGGAGAGGGAAAGAAAGGTTATGCCGCCGGTCGCGAAGACGAAATTGGCATTAGTTCGGGCTGTTGAATAGACGGCCGGGTCCTGGATGAAAAAAGAGAAGATGAAGAGCTCGGCTACCAAGGCGCCAGCCGCGGTGAGAAGTCCGAAAAAGAGGGGAGATATGAGAATCATGTTGTTTTGCACGGCTCATCTCGAAATTTTAAAGAAATAAGACTCGCCGACCTTTCGTGTTGCCTGAAAAATATCCCTCCCTTAACACAATCAATGGATATTTTCAGAACACGAAAGTCGTCTCAGACAGGTTATTTCTTTAAAATTTCGAGATGAGCCGCGCTAGATTATTTCGTATTATTTTCGGATGATTCCTACAAGAGATTCGCGAGATGGCTTTCGATTTCCTTCGCTTTGTTCTGGGCTTTCTTAAGCTCTTCTTTGTTCTTGAGGATGATCGCTTCCGGGGCTTGGCTGACGAAGTTTTGATTACCAAGCTGCGTTTCGATGCGGAGGGTGTAGTTTTTGGTTTGCTCGAGTTCTTTCTGAAGACGGATCTTTTCTTTTTCCACATCCAAGATGCCCTCAAGGTGGACATAGAGCTTGATGTCCCTGATGAGCACGTAGGCGCACTGGCTCGGTGCGTCAGCCCCTTCTTTGAGGATGTGTATCGCCTCGACACGCGCGAGTTTCTGGATGATCCCTACTTGGCTCGTGAGGAAGTCGCTGTCGGGTGCGATGAGAGTGATCGTTACCTTTTTGACCGGGTCGATGTGATAGGTGGCACGGATATTTCGGACAGCGGTGATGAGCGGCTGCGTGCCGTGTCCGAATCCTGCGGCGATATCGCCACTGAAATGGGTTGTGTGCGCGATATCTTTCGGCCATTTCTCAATCATGAGCAACGGGACGCCTTCTCCCCGCAGCTGCCGCCAGAGGGCTTCGGTGACGAACGGCATAAACGGGTGCCAGAGTTTGAGCAGCGTTTCGAATACGTATCGGAGCACGGCATCATTCTTCTGTATCTTGTGAATCTCAACGTACCAATCGGCGAATTCATTCCAGGTGAAGTCGCGCAAGGTTTCGCCGGCTATGGAGAAGTTGTATTGTTCCAAGTGGCGTGTCACTTCATTAACGACGGAGTCGAGGCGCAGGCAGATGAAATGATCGGCTGCCGTGATGGCTTTCGGCGCCGTATCCGTCGCTTCGGATTGCGTCATGACGTAGCGCCCGATATTCCAGAGCTTATTGGTGAAGTTATGGAAGCTGACGATTTTTTCTGCGCCGAGTTTGATATCGTTTCCCGGGGTGGAGCCGATGACGAGCGAAAGACGGAGCGCATCGGCGCCGTGTTCGGGGATGATATCGAGCGGGTCGATGATATTGCCTAAGGACTTGCTCATCTTGCGGCCTTGCTCGTCACGCACTAGGCCGTGGAGGTAGGCTTTTTTGAAGGGGACTTCGCCCAAGAAATACTCGGACATGAGTATCATGCGAGCCACCCAGAAGAAGAGGATGTCGTAGCCGGTTTCGAGTACGGAAGTCGGATGATATATCTTTTCGCGCTGCCACTTTTCCTCGTCGAATCCCCAGCCGAGAGTGGAAAATGTCCACAGTCCCGATGAGAACCAGGTGTCGAGCGTGTCGGAGTCTTGCTCCCAACCGGCCCCTTCCGGCGCTTTCGTGCCGCAGTATATTTCCTCGCCCCTGTACCAGACGGGGATGCGATGGCCGTACCAGATCTGCCTGCTGATGCACCAGTCACGAAGATTGTCTATCCAGTGGAAATACGTGCGTTTGAATCGTTCCGGGATGATTTCGACACCGCCCGATCGGACGGCTGTCTGCATGAGCTGTTTGAGGCTCACTTCCTTTCCGTCACGTACGAATGTTTTGTTGACATCGATAAACCACTGCCGTTTGATCTGCGGTTCGATAATGCCTCCGCCGCGGCTGTTGATAGCGATATTGTGGATGTAGTCGTCTTCGATTTTCACGACCAGACTTTTTGCCTGCAATTTCTCGACGATTTTTTCGCGTGCCTCATGGATATCCATGCCGGCAAACTCTCGGGCGATAGGGAGGAGCTTGCCATCGAAATCGATGATCTGTTCTTTGGAAAGGCCGTGACGTTGCGCGATGTCGAAGTCGATAGCATCGTGCCAGGGCGTGATGGTCATGGCACCGCTTCCGAACTCCATATCGATCGCCTCATCCTTGAGGATGGTGGCGGTAATCGGACCGTTGATCCATTCAAGTTCGATCTGTTGGCCGTGAGCGTATTGCTTGTATCGGTTATCGCTGGGATGCACGACGACGTGCTTGTCGCCGAATTTCGTCTCCGGACGCGCGGTGCTGATGACGAATGGGCCATACTGAAAATAGTAGAACTTGGTCTTTTCTTCTTTACGTTCGATTTCGTCATCGGAAACGGTGGTCTGCATTTTCGGGTCCCAATTCACGATACGGTCGCCACGATAAATGATGCCGTCATCATACATCTGCTTGAAGGCTTTACGGACGGACAGGTTGCGGTTCTCATCAAGCGTGTAGGCTTCGCGCGACCAATCGATAGATGATCCCATCTTGCGGACTTGATGCGCGATAGTGTCGTGGCTGGATTGCGCGAAGTCCTCGACTTTTTTAAGAAATGCTTCACGGCCGAGGTCATGCTTGGTAAGTCCGGTTTCCTTGTGAAGGATGCCTTCGACTTTGCTTTGCGTGGCGATGGCGGCATGATCGGCACCGGGCAGCCAGAGCGTCCTTTTGCCTTGCATGCGGTTGTAGCGGACCATGATATCTTCGATGGCAAGCATGGAGGCATGGCCGATATGGAGGTTACCGGTCACGTTCGGCGGTGGGAGCACGATAGAAAAAGGCTCTGCATCAGGCGCGATGACACCGTCTTCGATAAGGTTATCCGGATTGAAATACCCGCTCTCTTCCCACTGCTTATACAGCCGATCCTCCCAGTCAGCCGCGTTGTACGTTTTTGAAATTTCTTGCATAAAAAGGCATTAATAATACCTTTAGGCTAGCATAGTCAGGATATTTTTTCAACTGACACCCCGAGACAATTCGAAAAAATACGCGTATACTTTAAAGAGTATTGATTCGCGACAAAAATGTATGCATGGTACGCTCATCTCGCTGGTTATTGACTATAAGTATGCTTTTCTCATACCAGCAGCTTTTGTCGAAGGGCATGTTATAGCGCTTATTGCTGGGTTTTTGGCACGCCTTGGGTACCTGAATCTGTTCTTGGCAGGAGCGTGCGTCGCTTTCGGTAATCTGTTGGGCGATGTGGCTTTGTATTGGTTAGGGTATCATAAGGGCGCTGCGATAGCGACGGGGTGGGGAAGATATTTCGGTATTACAGAGGCGTCCATTAAGCGAGTCACTCGCATTTTCAATATGCATAAAAGCCATATTTTGTTGACTTCCAAATTAACGAACGGCTTCGGTTTGGCGATGGCAGTGCTGTTTACCGCAGGTATTACCCGTATCCCTTTTCGATCATATATGTTCTGGAATGTGCTCGGAGAGATTATGTGGACCGGTATGCTGGTGTCGCTCGGATTTTTCTTGGGACAGCTTTATACGATCATCGATGATATCGTGTGGCGCGTGAGCGTTATCGGAGTGTTGGTTACTCTGGGTATTTTGGCGCTGAGACTTATCATGTATCATAATAAGAAATGCTTATGAAAATCAGTTTTGTTATTCCGGCATACAATGAAGAAGTCTGTATCCCTATTTGCCTTTCCGCCCTCGAACAAGAGATAGGGAGAAATGGAGGCGAATGTGAAACAGAGGTGATCGTGGTTAATAATGCGAGTACCGATAAGACAAAAGAGATAGCCTCCTCATTCGCTTTCACGCGGGTGGTAGATGAACCGCACAAAGGGTTGGTATGGGCTCGTCGAGCAGGCTATCTCGCAGCTTCAGGGGATATTATCGCCAACATCGATGCCGATACCAAAATGCCCACCGGATGGCTAGGCAAGGTTATCGATGAATTCGGTAGGGATGAGAAATTGATGGCTTTAAGCGGGCCGCACGTATTTTATGATGCCTCATTCCTTACTCGTTTTATAGCGCGTATTTTCTATATCGTCGGATTCATATTCGATGAATCGAGCGAATTTTTGTTCCATAACGGATCGATGCTCCAGGGAGGGAACTTTGTTTTGCGAAGAACGGCCATGGAGGAAATCGGAGGATTCGATACATCTATCGAATTCTATGGGGAAGATATCAATATAGGTCGACGAGTACGGAGGATCGGCAAAGTAAAATGGACGTTTTCTTTGCCGATGAATGCGTCCGGTAGACGATTTGAAAAGGAGGGGATCATTATGACCGGCGCATTATATCTGCTCAACTATCTGTGGGAAACTTTTTTCAAGAAACCGCTCAGTACGACGTATAAGGATATACGATTGAAGAAGAAATAGCAGTCCTTTATTCTCATAAATCCTGAAGGGTGAGGTTGGAATCGGCAAGCAGCGTTTTCCAATTCTCTTGAGCCGTCGCCCTCTGTTCTTCGCTCATACGTTCCCATCGGAAAGCTGCGGCCGCGGCGATCATAGCGGCGTTGTCCAGGGAATAGGCGAATTCCGGGGTTATGAACGTCGTTTGGGGGAAGTTTTCGTGAACCATATGCTGCAGGCGGGCGCGGAGGGCGGTGTTGGCAGAAACGCCTCCCGCGATAACGAGGGTTTTGGGATGGAACTCCTCGATCGCCCGGCGTGTCTTGGTGACGAGCGTTTCGATGACCGCTTCTTGGAATTCATAGCAGATTTCGTTCATAAACTGCTCGTCCTTCGCGTGTCCCGGGTGTTTCTTGATGGTGTAGAGGACGGATGTTTTGAGCCCCGAGAAAGAAAAATTATAATCTTTGGAATGGATCATCGGGCGAGGGAAACGGGTAGCATTGTCTGTCGGACGCAGGGGTTTTGCTGATTGTTGACTGTTAATTGTTGATCGGAAAGCGTCCGCCCGTTTGGCGACGATCGGTCCACCAGGATAGGGAAGACCGAGCATCTTGGCGACCTTGTCGAACGCTTCTCCAGCTGCATCATCTTGTGTTTCGCCGAGAATCTCATAGTCGAAATGATTTCGCATCAAGACGAGCTGGGTGTGCCCTCCGGAAACCACCAATGCCAGCAATGGAAATTCGATTGCTTTTTTGGTTATTGGATGTTGGTTATCGGATTTTTCGCTGATAAAATTAGCATAAATATGCCCCTCGATATGATGGATGCCGAGCAGTGGTTTGTTCCAGACATAGGCCAAGGTCTTGGCGGCGATGGTGCCGATAAGGAGGGCGGGGATGAGCCCGGGGCCATTGGCGATCGCGATCGCGGTGACGTCCTTTTTGGAAATATGTGCCGAAGCCAGGGCTTCTTTTAGGACGGGGAGGATATTTTTGGCATGTTCGCGGGCAGCCAGATCGGGCACGACCCCGCCAAACGGAGCGTGCAGGGCTATCTGGGAGGAAACGATATTGCTCAAAACCTCGGTCGCTTTCGGCGAATGCGAAACGATGGCCACGGCGGTTTCGTCGCAGGAGGTTTCGATAGCCAAGATGATAGTCGGGTGATGCATAATGGTGGTATTCCCTTTACTCTATAGGAAAGAGCGGAAAATTTCAATGGTTGATAAGCACAGGGGAATATACTATACTCACACTATGAACAGGCTTTCCGGTAAAAAAATAGCCGAGGATATCCTCTCGCGCATCCAAGGGAACATAGCGCAGGGCGACAGAGCACCTGTTTTTGCGGCGCTGCTCGTGGGCGATGACCCGGCCTCGCATATCTACGTCAATCTCAAGGAGAGGGCGGCTTTGTCGGTGGGTATAGAGTTTCGAAAAATCATACTGCCGGAGACGGTTTTTCAGGATGATTTGCTTGCAAAGATAGCTTTATTGAATGCTGATCAGGCGGTTTCCGGCATCTTAGTGCAGCTGCCGCTCCCGGAACACATTGACACGCAGGTGATTATCGACGCTCTTGATCCGAGCAAAGATGTCGATGGTTTCCATCCGGATAATATCCAGCTCTTCCTTGAGGGCAAGGAGCGTCTGGCGCCCGTTTTCCCTCGCGCGATTATGGAGCTAGTGACGTCCGCTGGCATTCCGCTTGAAGGCAAGCGGGCGGTGGTGATCGGGAATTCTGATGTTTTCGGACAGATGATGCTCACCGCCCTCTCGCGCGTCGGTGTCGAGGGAGTATTCGTGCGGCAAGATGCTGCAGCATGCCGGAAAGCGCAGATTCTTTCCGCCGATATCGTCGTGACGGCTGTCGGTATCCCGAATTTTGTGACGGGGGATATGGTCAAGCCGGGCGCGATCGTGATCGATGGGGGTATTGCCAAGGTTGGGGATAAAGTGGTGGGGGATGTGGATATTTCGAGCATGCAGGATAAAGATGTTCTCGTGTCACCCGTTCCGGGGGGAGTGGGCCCCGTGACGATCGCGTGCCTGTTGGAAAATGTGTTTCTCGCCGCCCAAGGCAAATAAAAAATCACCCTGTAAAAGGAGTGATTTTTTATCTGTGCCGCTGGTCGGACTCGAACCGACACACTGTTGCCAGTACTGGATTTTGAGTCCAGCGCGTCTACCAATTCCACCACAGCGGCAATCTGAGGGCTTCTTCAGCATAGAAAATTGATAAGGTTTTGTCAATGGAGTATAATGATGTGTAGAATGGAGAATCAAGCGGCGTACTCTTTATAGTCGTGCTGATTATCGGTTTTGATGCTCTTGATTCTTACTTCTTTATTCCTGATTCTAAGTTATGGCAAAAGTTATCGCAGTCGTCAATCAGAAAGGTGGGGTAGGAAAGACTACTTCGACGATCAATATCGCGCACTATCTGGCATCGGCTGGCAAAAAAGTCTTGCTGGTGGATCTGGATCCTCAGGGCAACGCCTCATCGGGTTTGGGCGTGGACACCCGGGCGCTTACGAAGAACCTGTACCATGCCATGATACTGGGCGAATCTCCGGAAGGTATCGTCTTCCAGACGAATGTGCCCGATCAGCATCTCATCCCTTCGGCGCAGGATTTGGCGGGCGCGGAAGTCGAGATGATGGGAATGGACAATCGCGAATACCGATTGGTCCGTGTGTTGCAGGCCCTCCGCCCTCACTACGACTATATCTTTATCGATAGCCCTCCGAGCCTCGGACTTTTGACCATCAACGGATTGACCGCGAGCGATGAAGTGATCATTCCGGTACAGACCGAGTACTATGCGCTGGAAGGATTGAGCCAGCTTTTGGCGACGATCGAATTGATCCGTGAGAACCTGCATCCGAAACTCAAGATCATGGGGGCGCTTCTGACACTCTATGACAGGCGCAATCGTTTGGCAAGACAGGTGGTGCAAGAGGTTAACACGCACTTTCCCGGCTATGTGTTCCAAAGCGTCATCCCGCGATCGGTCCGTTTGGCAGAGGCGCCGAGCTACGGAAAATCCATACTCGATTTCGATGCGTTTTCAAAGGGCGCCAGAGCGTATAAGGCGGTAGCGAAAGAAATCCTGGCGCGCGACGAAGAAGAACGGAAAGAGGCTTCAGAAAGGCAAGATATCGTTCCTGAAAACCCTGCCCCGGCTCCCAAGAAGGAAATCAAGAGGGTGTAATTTTTAGATATAAGAAAATGGCTCAGCAACATGGACTAGGGCGGGGGCTCGCATCGCTCATCCCTCCGAAAAAAAACGCGCCAGTCGCACCGATCGCGAAGCAGGCAGTTTCCGCAGGGAGCGTCGTATCGTTTGAGGCGCCGATGGAAGTGAAAGATGAGACGGGCAAGGTGCTTGAGATAGCGGTCGAGGAGATCGTCCCCAACCCGCATCAGCCGCGTATCTATTTCAGTGAAGAAAAATTGGCGGAGCTTTCCGAATCCATCAAGGAGCATGGCATTTTGCAGCCGCTGATCGTCACGAAGAACGGCGAGAAACAGTATGAGCTCATCGCCGGGGAGCGTCGTTTCCAGGCTGCCAAGCTCGCCGGCATCAAAAGCGTCCCGGTTATCGTGCGCGAGGCGAAGGATCAGCAGAAATTCGAGTTGGCGATTATCGAGAATGTCCAAAGGCACGATCTCAATCCTATCGAAGAGGCCAAGGCGTACCGAAAATTGATGGACGAATTCGGTCTCAGTCAGGAAGCGGTGGCCAAAAAGATGGGCAAAAGCCGAAGCGCTGTGGCCAATATCTCCCGCTTGCTCCAGCTTCCCGTGGAAATCCAGCGAGCACTCACAGAGGGCAGGATAAGCGAGGGTCATGCCAAGGCGCTTTTGGCTTTGGATAATCCGGAAAAGCAACGCGCTTTGTTCGAGATGATCATCGCGAACGGATTGACGGTGCGTGAAGCGGAGGCGAAAGCGCGGGAAGTCTCAACGCATACGCCGAAGCGCACCTTGGCCGCAGATCCCGTGCTCAGAGAAAAAGAAGAGCATCTGGCGGAAATTTTCGGAACGAAGGTGAGGATCAATAAGGCGGGCAAGGGAGGAAAAATAGTCATCGAGTACTACGGCGAAGAGGATCTGACCCACCTTATGGATCGTTTGACGCGAGAAGCCGTTCAATAAAGCGTCCCGCGTATCATTTTGAGGAATATACTATGAGAGAAAAAGAAATACGAACATCCAAACAGAGTATGTGGCTGAGCGCCATCGTGATGTTGGCCGGTCTTGGCGCCGTAGCCTTTTTCGGCGCATTGCTCTTCCGTGGCGAGGTGTCGGCTCAAAAAAATGTCGGAAGTTCGCAGGATAATCCCGCGCAAGACGTCGCTTCTTCCGCCAATACGGCGGACACAGTTTCCGAGGGCATCGTTTTGGGAGAATCGGATGTGGCGTTGCCAGGGTCTTTGAAGAGCGAAAACTATACGCTCGGACAGGTGGCCCTGGGCGGGGATGTTACGATCGCCTCCTCGGATATGCAGGATATCGGTCCATTGGAAGTCGGGTCGGTGCGAGGCGAGGCCTTCATGAACAAGGACAAGAAAGACGTCAACGTCCTGATTACCTGGAAGACGACCAAACTCGCCACCTCTGCCATCAAGTATGGGAAAAACGGTACCGACGCGGTGAAGACAGTCGGGGAAGACGGCTATGGTCTCAATCATAGCATTATCCTGACCGGGTTGGATCAGGCCTCGGCCTATGTCTATGTCATTACCGCCAAGGACCGTTCCGGAAATGAGATTTCTACCGATTCATATGCGGTCTATACCGGCACCAAATCCACCTCGTTGTTCGATTTGATCTCCGGTGCCGTGACCGACACGTTCGGCTGGGCGATGAAAAAATAGAACGCATGCAAGGGGTATTTCGCCGATGTTTTGAGGGAAAAATTATCACATGATAGATAGCGAGGAAATTTTGGTGTATACTAGGGAAATGGAATTTCAAAAATAAGTAACAAAAAATATATGGAAGGAGAACGGCGTATCCCGGTGGGGAATACCACATCACAAGTATATCCGTTGATGAATGATAAAGAGAGGACGACTCCTCCTCCGGCACCTGTCCCTATGGGCGGAAGCGGGAAATTCTCTTTCCCTCTTCGCAACGCAGAACAGACAAAAACCCAAGACAAATCAGTGAAGGAAACCTTCACGACACGCCTTTTGGACGGTGTTGTTTCCGTGAGTCTGGCGGCGCTTTTCTTCGGATTACCCGTATTTTTTACCGGACTGACGCTTCAGGGGTTAGCCTTCGAGAAGGAGATGTATTTTTATTTCTGGCTTCTTTTGGCCATCGTGAGCTGGGTCTCTAAGGGGGTTATTGTGGGCGAGATGAAGATCCGTAGGACACCACTGGATATTCCGATCCTGATTTTCGCTGTCGCCTATATCGCAAGCGCCGCGTTTTCGGTGGACCGTTGGCACAGTTTTTGGGGATCGTTCGGAGACCCTTCCCGCGGTGTTTTGAGCGTCATTTCCCTGATAATCGCGTATTATTTGGTGCTTTCCCATTTCACAATAAAGAGGATGTATATCATGCTATCTGCATTGCTGACGTCCGCTTTCATAGTTATGGTATGGTCGCTTTTGGTAGTATCCGGCGTGCATTTTCTGCCATCATCCATCGAGCGTTATGCTCCGATGTCGCTTCTCGGGTCGATCACATCCTTGATGATTCTCTTGGGCGCGATGCTGCCGCTTTTCATTGCCGCTATGTCCGTGCTGCAATCGCTGCCTGATCGAGGAAGACTTTTCAAGCTATCCTTGATGGCTGGACTTGCTGTGGGTATCGTGCTTGACTTGATCCTGCTATTCTTACTCTTCCCTTATGTCTCATGGCTTGCGGTTATCGGTGGCTTCTCGTTTTTTCTGCTCTATATCTTGGCGCAGGTGGTCAAGATGGAGGAACGGCTGACCTGGCTTCCGATGCTCGTGCTGGTCATCTTGCTGGCATTCTATATGATCGGATCCCCGATCAATCTCAAAACGACCCTGCCTGTAGAAGCGACTCCTAATATGAAGCTTTCGTGGGAAATCGCCAAGGAATCGACGAAGAATAATCTATTTCTCGGCTCCGGTCCTGCGACATACGGCTATGATTTTTCGCTCTATCGACCGCAAGAATACAATCAGCAACCGTTGAGCAATTTGCGATTCAGTCAAGGGACGGGACTTTACCTTGAGGCTATTTCGACCATCGGCGTGCTCGGCGTGATCGCATTCACCATCCTGCTCCTTTCTTTCGTCAGTGTCGGGCTCTTCCTTTTGGCGCAGAAGAAGGAGCATAACAAGTTCCTTTCTTTGGGATTATGGAGCATGGTGACGGTGATGCTGGTAGCCGCCTTGTCGAAGCAGTTCAATGGATCGATTCTCATTCTCGGCGTTCTTATCGCAGCCCTCGCTTTGGCGGTGCTGATGAAAGAAAGCCAGTCTGATGAATCGTATCTGAATCTTTCGTTGCAATCTTCGCCGAAGTTCGCCCTCGCCCTCGCTTTTGTCTTCTTGGTGGTAAGCGCGGGAGTCGCCTTCACCTTCGCTTTTATCGGCAAGGCTTTCTGGTCGGATGTTTTGGCTGCGCAGGCTATGGAATCGTCGCTCGGAGACGCCGATGGTGTGACGAAAATGACCAAAGCCTCTCAGTACATGCCGCAAGAGAGCCGTTACATGAGCTATCTTGGCCAGATCTATCTGACTATGGCATCCCAGGAATTGAATAAGCCGGAGAAGGACCGTGATACTGATGCGCTCAAAAAATATGTCGAGTCGGCTAATGGTTTCGCTAAAGCGGCACAAACCATGTCTCCGAACGATATCATCGTGCAGGAAGTTTTGGCTCAGACCTATGAGAATACCCTGTTCGTTTCAGGCATGAATCCTGATCTTCTCAACGCTATGCAGAAAGCCTATGAACAGGCTTCGGCACTCGAGCCGCATAACCCGATATATTTCGTGAAATTAGGACAGATAAAGAAAACATTGGCAAACTCCGCGAAAGCGGATGAGCAAAAGACGCTCCTTGCCGAATCCGTCTCACTGTTTCAGAAGTCCATCGATGAGAAGCCGGATTTCGCGCTCGGTTACTTCAATCTCGGTTTGGCGCAGGAGGCGTCCGGAGATGTCGATGCTGCCATCACTTCATTCGCACGAGGTATCCGTGTCAATCGAACCGGCGCGGACGCGGATGAGTTGAAGTATAACCTTGCCCGATTGCTCCGTATCCGCGGCAAGGAGGATGATCTGAAATTGGCCGAGGTGCTGCTCAAGGAGATTTTGGCTGATAACGACAAGAGCCTCAATGCTTATTTGACACTCGGTTTGGTATATGAGCAGACCGATCGCAAGGATGATGCCATCAAGGCGTATGAGAAGGTGAAATCACTCATTTCCGGTGACAATACCGAGACGGCGAAAAAGCAGATACAAACGTTCATCGATAATGTGAGGGCGGGGAAGTCCAATAATGTAGCGGCTTCGGATGCGAGGGCCTCCGAAAGCGCGGTTCCAAGCATCATCCCTCCGGCCGCCCCGATCGCTCCGGAAACGCAAGTGCCGGCCACGAACACCTTGCCGGCCGCGCCGATCACCCCATCTTCGGATCCTCTCGTACCGTAATCCCGATGGTCGATGGAACGCTCAGGCGCAGAGCTTTCAATGCAGGTCGCAACCGACTCGTTCCAGCGAGGGGGTTGGCGGCCTGTTTTTGTTACAGACGTATTGACTAAAGCAGGTTTTCTTCTATAGTGAGGGTAGTCCTACGAAAATGGGATATATTCCAAGCACATTACCAATCGAGAGGCACAAACATGACCGGCTATAACTTTTGCTATCAGGACCCGGCTTTCAGTAATCCGCTGGGATTTTATGGGATTGTATTCGCAGCTTTCGCGGAGCGAGAGCGTTATTTGAGGAGCATTATCCGGTACGGGAACTACCGGACGATATTCCCGACGGACCTCGATTCTCATCAGCACCAGGTGGCGGCGATGGTGCGATACCTTATCCCTTTCCTGATCAGGCATCAGGGAGATGCTTTCGATCCTATCCGGGCGATTATCCAGGCGTATATCCACGATGATCACGAGCCCTTCATGGAGGCTGGGGACTTCCAGTCGGCTGACAGGGCGCATTTGAACGATCAACAAAAGGAGTTGCTGTGGGAGGATGAATATAGGGGTATTCAAAAAGCCATAGTGCAGTATCCAAAGCGGCTGTGGCATGAGAAATACTCATATGCCGTATTATTGCTGGACGCGGCACGGGAAGTCGCCACCTTTGAAAGCGAGCTGGTGAAGCTTGCGGACAAACTGGTCGGTTTGGGTGAAGCCCTGCACGAGATCCATTCGGGCAACGATGCGATGCGGCGCGGCACCATGTCCTTATGTTTTCAAGTGATGAATGTGAGCCCGGTCGAATACTATCGGGAATACTTCTCAAACATCAAAAGAAGATTGCCGAGGCTCGTATCTTCGGTCGATTCCGATGCACACTGGTTTTTGCAACCGCTTCCGGAGGAGGAATTCCCTTGGAAGTATCACAACCTTTGGGCGAATGCGATCAGTATGTATGCGCCGACGGGGGAGCAAGAACGGTTGTTCCCTCAATAAACCGGGGTTGATCTTCAACAAAAAGGAACGTTCAACGAGCGTTCCTTTACCTTTTTTGCGATTTGAAATCTCTTTTTTCAGGCTTATCACGCCCCTGCGATTCCAGGCGAAAAAAGAATGCGCGTGCGGTGGATATCTTGTGCATATGGTGCATAAAACAACCCTCATTCTGAGCGGGTTTTTGGACCAGGGCACCATGCAGACCCAAAAAGCTTGACAGCATTTTTGTATCTGTTATTATGGTAAATACCTGCTGCAAACGAAAGCAATGAATTGAGTATGGTTGTGCTGAAATGAAAGTCAAGGCGGGTTTTTGTTTTGACTTTCATTTCCGCAGAATAGGAACTTTAACAATTTATGGTCTTGTTGTGAATGCTGTCTGCGTGCGGAAAGAACCGGACGGTGGCATGACGAGTCTTATAAGTAGGTTAACAAAGAAGAAGATAACACCGGAAGAATGGTTTATCGTAACTTCGGTTATTATAAACTGTTAACCGTTTGTCCGTGAGGATCGTGTCGCAAGACAGGAGTCTTACGGACTAAAAGAAGAAAATGTTACTAACGTATATGGTGGATGCCTTGACTGAAGCGAGCGATGAAGGACGTAGTAGGCTGCGAAAAGCCTCGGGGAGCTGCCAAACAAGCTTTGATCCGGGGGTGTCCGAATGGGATAACCCTCTTTGCTTCGAGCAAAGAATTACACGACTGAATACATAGGTCGGTAAAGCTAACCCTGCGAATTGAAACATCTTAGTAGCAGGAGGAATAGAAATCAATAAGAGATT
>JAQTRS010000018.1 GCA_028711705.1 Candidatus Moraniibacteriota bacterium | reverse complement strand
ATTATATGCCCCCATATTGGTAGTGTTAAAAGCATCATAATCATAAATCGTATCAATGCCATCTCCGAGGTTGAATACATACGTATCATCACCCGATCCCCCTTGAAGCAGATCATTTCCGGTTCCTCCGATCAATGTATCGGCATAGCCTGCCTCAGCTCCGTACTCATCAGTATCTCCGATAAGTGTATCATCTCCGGCTCCGCCGTAGAGAGTATCTGCTCCGGTATTCCCGTTAAGGATATCGTTACCCTCGTCGCCATACAGACTATCATCTCCTCCTTGGCCGCTGAGGGTATCGTTTCCGCTTCCCCCTTTAATCGTATCTGCCATCGATCCGGTAGTGATAATATCATCCCCCCCTTTGGCGTCAATGACGTAGACGTTTGATGTACTGTATTTAACGGTATTGTAATTTAATGTGTCTACACCCTCTGTCGTCAATGCACCGATATTTGGTATAACAACCGTCCCGTCAAAAAGCTTGATATTTTCAATAGCGTTATTAACAAATAGTCCATCCTTGATCGTAATCTGATCGTTGAGGGAATATTTAATAATCAAATCATTTCCGCTTGCAGTAAAGCTCAAATCTGATGCACTGATCCCCTCACCAAACAAAATCGTGTCTGTCTCGCCGCTGTATGCTCCGTAATTGGTGATACCAGAGGTATAAAAGAGATCAAAATCATGGATCGTATCAACGCCGTCTCCGAGGTTGAATACATACGTATCATTACCAGATCCCCCCTGAAGCAAATCATTTCCGGTTCCTCCGATCAGTGTATCGGCATAGCCCGCTTCGGCTCCATCTGTATAATCATCATCTCCGATAAGAGTATCATCCCCGGCTCCGCCGTAGAGTATATCAGCACCTGCATTACCATTCAGAGTATCATTGCCTTCGTTACCGTATAGAAGATCATTACCGTCTTTACCACTGAGAGTGTCGTTACCGCCAAGCCCGAATAAACTATCATTTAATGCACCTACGGAAAGTACATTGTCCTCGTTGGTTCCGATTTTATAATTCAGCCCTGTCAAATTATCACTATTTGCCATAGACGCCAAAGCCTCAGTATCATTACTGATTCCTGACATCCATGAATCCAGTGCCGTAACCATCGTAGAATCAATGGCTCCCAAACTATTACCTATCACATTTTTAAGCTCATAGCAATCTATCACCGAATTTATGGCATCCGTTTGTTTGCGCTCATTTAAGAGGGCAATAACGCCGCTCATATCCAGTTTAATCCCGTTTTCATCAATGATCAGTGATATCGCGTCCATGTAACTGCCCAATCGTGTCTGCATGACTAGCGTATCATAGACAGATAGCTGCAGCGCTGCATAGCTTTGTTCTATAAATGCGATCTGTGCAGTTGATACGTCGACTTCCATTGGAGCGATAAATGACCAAGATGCTGCAGTAGTATGTCCTTCAAGACCCATCGGAGTATTGATTGAAACGGATGTTCCACTGGTATAGAGTGCCTCCAACATATCAAGAGTTGATGAAAAACCGTCAGCGTTAAACCGCTCCAGAACATCGATCATTTCACCGATCCGATTTTGTTTTACGATGATTGCTTCTGCCGCTTTTATCTCATCTGCCGTCATGATCGAGAAATCGTTATGTTGTTGGGACCATAGATATTTATGATAGAGTATTCGATCGGCCGGGTCCAAATAGACCAAATCCCCTCCCATATCATTAGCCCGTGTTCGCCCTGATTTCATCGTCGAAGTATCAGCCCATTCACTCAGCATGGTGTCGATGTGAGTCATCATATCACCGTACGTCATATAGCCGGCATTTAGCATCTCTTGTAATGTTGCGGTTAAACCTGATGAGAGGGTCGAAGCTTCCTGTAAATCGCGCACCATCCCGCTCCCTTGCATATCAGGAAGAGAGAGTGCCGTATCGGTCAAGGTAAGGTGATCGGTAAACTCACGGTAAAACGGGTTTTGAGAAAAGTTGAAATTCCCGACTTTTCCGGTCGTTCCATCTGCTTTAGTATAGGTTCCACTCATTGTTTGAACATTGCCGTTTGTGGTGCTACCGTTTGCGGTAGCGGTAAGGCTGATAGAGGCAATTCCTAATTCAGTAAGGGTATGCAGTTCATCCGCTTGGCTAATACCGTCTTGGTTTACATCTTGCCATACTCGGACGTTAGTAAAGTTGGTATCGCCTGCATCGAACATTCCGTTTGCGTTGGTGTCTTCTGCCGTAAGTGCCGCAAACCCGGTAAACGCCCGCTCTCCGTCAACCAATGTTTGATCTCCGAAGAGTTCTCCGCCGTTATCAATGGTGCCATTGCCGTTACGATCGAGTACGAGGAAACCGTCATCTCCTTTCACCCATCCCATTCCGGTTTTTATGCCGTCTTTATTACCATCAAATACGATATGGGTTGTAGCGTTTACCGCTACAGTTTCAATACCGTCTCCGTCGAGATCGAGGACGAGCGGATCGATAATACGTGGCTTAACCCAACCTACAGCTAAATTCCAGAAGCTGTTACTCTCTGGACGGACGCTTCCGCCTACCGATAAGAACCCGTTACCGCCTAAATAAGCGCTATAGGAACTGTTATTGAAGCTTCCGTCACTGCTGTGTCCGTAATTACCGCTGGAAGCATTGCCTCCTGTGGTTCCTGATGAACTGTTTGTGCCTGTGCCGGAGGTGTTGCTTCCACTAGAATTACTACCTGTGTTGTCACCTAATCCCAACCAACTTTCTAATTGTTTTGCTTTACTCTCCAAATCATCACGCATTTCATTGACATCATAGTGATGTTCATCGGCATAATCAAATGCAGCCAAACTAACACCAATAGCAACTGCTATTGGAAGCATTGTTCCAGTTGCTAATAGCCCTCCCGCTTCAGCTAAAGAACCTAGACTAGTTCCAATGGCTCCTAAATCTTTTAGGACATCTATATAGTCATTTCTTGTTGCCGTACCATCATGTATTTTTGACCCCAAATCTGCCAAGCTTGTAACAAGACCGCCATTTCCGGCAAGATATGAAACATACGGTCTAGTTACAAATATTGGATTAACTAGAGCTATAAGTTGAGCATAATCTCCGATAGTTTCTACTTTAGTAGTTGATGTTGACATTGTATTTCCTCTTCAAATTATTTATTTATTAAGAACAAAATAAGCCCGATTAAACTTACTGTAAAACCACCGTAAATACCATAAACCAATACTCCATATACAAATTTATGTGCATACCAATTCAAAAGATGAAATCGCTCTATCTTTGTTATTTTTTCATGACTTTCAAGCTTTACTTGTATATTTTTCTTTTTGTCTTGAAGAGACTCTGCCCCATTGTCAATACTTTTTTGCTCTATATAGTCATATTCACGCTTCGTAACCCAACATAAAAATGCTACTATTAATCCTACTGCAATTAAAACCTTGCCCATACTTTCTCCTTTGAAGCTATAAGTAAATTGTTCATGCTACTTTCCTTGTATTGCTGAAATTTTGATTATTCACAGTCTTTTGCACTCTTCCACCCCTCTATGCTGTAATCTCAACCCTTCCGCTTCATACGCCTGCTGTATCGTCTCACTCTGTAATGTCAATTCTCTCTCCAATCCCTCTAGTTTTACACTCACCTCACTCACTGCATCTGCTT
>JAQTRS010000004.1 GCA_028711705.1 Candidatus Moraniibacteriota bacterium | reverse complement strand
CGTTCGACTTGATACAGAGCAACTCCGACAGCATCAACTGATGCAGTCCAGGTAAGGTCCACCTGCGCACCAAGGGTGACATTGGCAGCAAGATTGGTTGGAGCGGTCGGAGGGGTGGTATCGGGAGTAACGCTACCGGGTCCGTAGTAAAGGACACCCATATCAAAACCGTCGTTGCCTGCATCCTTTCCCGGAGAACCTATGGCAAGTTTCCAATTCGTCCAGGCTGCAATGGACCCTGTTCCCGTAAAAATAGCATTGGCCGTGATGTTGTTGGTACCTACCGGGTCCGATGAACCCCCGTTACTTTTCAGGTTGTATCGCATGATGCAATTTGTGCCACAGCCAGGCTGATCACCGCCCGCAGTCCAAGAAGCGGCATTAAAAATGTTGTTCTGAACAATCCAATTGGTGTTAGGAGTGTTTGCGAATTTAGTACCGGCACCGCCTGAGGTTCGATTAAATGTATTGTGTTCAAAAAGCATACCATTGATTCCACCCAGCTGGAGAGTGCTGCCTCCTTGGTGATCCTTGTCGAATATATTGTTCTTCACAACCAAATTAGCGCCACCGTCATAGACACCCAAATAAATAGTGTCGTCGGAGAAATAGTTCCCAACAATGGAATATCCGTTGACTTCGCCATACAGCTGTATCGAGTCCACATGGCGACCATAAGTACCTTGAATAATACCGACAAATACATTACCCGGACCAATCATGCCTCCATGACCGCCAGCCTGAATGCCATCAGATTCTCCTGCGCTTCCGAAGTGATTATTGGAGAGAGTAAGTCCAGCCACATCGTAAAGCTGAACGCGTCCTTCAGAGTCATTGGGGCCGACGGATATTCCATCAAACGTATTGCCGTCAACCAGCACATTTGAACCGATACCGACAAGTTTTAATTGTCCGGTAAATACATTGTTTACAATGGAAGTATTCGAGCTCCCTCCACCATTTTCCATGCGGGTGATGGTAAGGTTCTGAAATTTTATGTGGTTGAGGTTCCCGAAATTGAAAGCGATGGTGGCGGTCTTTCCTGAAGTAGACATGATTGTCACATCGCTCGATTTATTGATACCGGAAAGAGAAATAGTTCCATAGCTGCCAGAGTTAAGACAGATGGTGGATCCGGCGGCGGCGCTTGATACCGCGCTTGCGATATTGGCGCCGGTACTCAGCGTCTGATCACAGGCCGCTCTTGCCTCCCCTACCACGCCGAATAATACGAAGGGGATTCCGAACAGATACAAAAATTTCTTCCACATAGTCATAGGTTTATTTTAATAACCCCCTTTTATTTTTTTCAGTATACCATCTCCTACATCGTTCCCCCATACTCCGTCCGCATTATGCCGAAATCTATCATATCGACTTTGCCGTCGAGATTGATATCCCCGGCGCTATTGCCGGTTCCGTAATAGGTATTCAGAAGGCCGAAGTCTGAAACATTGACCGATCGGTCGAGGTTCAGGTCGCTTCGAAAGGTAATGGTAAAGGGCGGTATGGAGAGGGATGCGCTTTGATTATTTGCGGCATCGGTCACTTTGATCGAGCAGTCGGAATGAGTGCCACGCTTCAGGGCATTGAGCGTGATGGCATTGTTAGCGTTTGCAGCGGAGATATTCGTTACGGAGCAATCTCCCACATAGGAAATGACTCCCGCCTCGGTGGAAGAGAAGGTGTAGTTGGGGGTATTGTCGCGGGTAATGCTCTGGATGGCAGCAACCTGGGTGATGATCGGGGCGACAGTATCGGACAAACCCTCTGAACCGAATTCGAAAGCACCGCGATCCCAAGTGCCATCAGCGCCGCGGGTAATGCCGAGCGCATCCAGGGTATAGGGTGAACCGAGGGTCTGTCCTGCAGCCGTCGCTGCCTTGAGCGCGAAATTGAGATTCACATAATCTACGAACGGGTCTCCGCCTGATGAACTGGTGCCATTAGCTTCGCCTTGGGATCCTCCGGAGTTGATGTAGTGATTGTAATTATGGGTCTGGATGTCCGCATAGCCCGGGGCGCTCGAATTGTAGAACAGATTATTGGCAGCGACATTATCGCCGGAGCGCGTGATGAAATCGGTGAAAATCCTTCCCGAGGTATTGATGAAGGAATTATTATAGATTTTGGCGTTATAAAAATCTTCACCGTTTCCGCCCGTCCAGCCACCGATAAGACCGTTCGCGCCATTGTCCCACACGCCCGATGAGGGGAGATTGGCGAAGACATTGCCATAGACATTCAGGCGGGCATTGTGATCATTGTTATTATCCCACATGATGCCCCCGGTACTGGTCACTGACGTGAATACGTTGTACCGGAACGTCATCGATCCGGTGACTCCGCCCCAGATCGAAGCGATTTCTGAATGGTTCGCGCCGGAGCCTGAGAATTTTCCGACGTATCCGTATTCCGCAACAAAATTGCTCACCGGAACAAGAAAGAACGGGCAATTGCCGATCTGATTCATGGAATAATACGAGAGGGTGAAGTTATCCGCTCCAGTGAGACGAAACCCCTGCACGCCATCCGTCAGATTGCCGATGACCTCGACATGGCGCATGGTGACATTGTCAGCATTATTCCCCAGCACAACACCATGCTCGGAAGTGTGATTGAGACGGAAGCCGAAACCGCTGTTCCAGCTGCCCGGTCCACCTCCCGTTTGGCCATCGAATACCCAATACCCGGTTGAAAACTCCAGATTTCCAAAATTGGCCTGCCCATCACCATACTGAGCCTGCCAATCGGCGGCCGCTCCATGGTCCGATGCGATAGCCTTCTTGATAGTGATGGTCTTCGTGCCATTCAGAGCGGTTCCGAAGAGACGGTCCTGATACGTTCCGTCAGCGATATAATAAACATCCCCACGCACCAGCGTTTGGGGCAAATCGGCATAGGCATTCGTCCAGTCGTTCCCGTTCGCCGATCCGGTGGCACCGGTACGGACATAGTGATCAGCCGCTCTCGCCTCCTCTGCCATGCCGAATAATACGAAGAGGATGCTGAACAGAAACACAGAATTCTTCCACATACACCTGATTTTATTTTGGTAGTTGACTCTCATTGCCTTCAGTATAGCATATTCTACATCGACCATCCACACCTCCGAAAAATACACAATTTGTCACGATCTATTCCTTCGTGACACGCAGAATCTCTTCAAGCGAAGTGATGCCCTGGGCAGCCTTCATAAAACCGTCCTGCACCATGGTGGCCATGCCGGATTTCTTGGCCTGGGTATCGATCGCTTCCGTGGTCGCGGATTGCGTCACGAGCTTTTTGATCTCATCATTCATCTCAAGCACCTCATAGATGCCCATACGCCCATGATACCCTTCCCCGCCGCACTGATCGCAGCCCTTCGCACGGTAAAAACCGATGCTTTCCCAACCCTTCTTGATATTGACCTTCTCTTGCAAGGTTTCCTGCTTCACCAAAAATTCCATCAGTTCCTTCATATCGAATGTCTTGCCGAGCGTCTCGATTTCCTTGGCGTCGAGATGGTATTCTTCCCGGCATTCCTGGCACAGGCGGCGCGTGAGGCGCTGCGCGATGATCACATTGACGGTAGAAGCGATCAGGAACGGCTCGGCGCCCATATCGAGCATGCGGGGCAGTGTGGCTGCGGCGCTGTTGGTGTGAAGCGTCGAGAGCACGAGGTGTCCGGTCATGGCGGCATGGAGCGCGATTTCGAGGGTTTCTTCGTCGCGAATTTCTCCCACCATGATAATATCCGGATCCTGACGGAGCAAAGAACGGAGCGCGGCCGCGAACGTCATCCCAATTTTCGGGCTCACCTGCGTCTGATTGACCCGGGCCATGCGGTACTCGACCGGATCCTCGACCGTGCTGATATTGACTTCGGGAGTATTGAGGATATCCAGCGTCGTGTACAAGGTCGTGGTCTTTCCGCTTCCGGTCGGGCCGGTCACCAGCACCATGCCATTGGGCTTGCGGATTTCCCGGTGGATGATTTCCAAAGGCTCGCCCGCGAATCCCATTTTCTCGAGCGTCAATCCATGCGATCCCTCGTCAAGGAGGCGCATCACGATCTTTTCCCCATCGAAAACCGGCAGGATACTCACGCGAAAAGATATTTTGTATTCCTCGCTCTGGAGCTTAAAACGGCCGTCCTGAGGTAAGCGATGCTCATCCAATTTCAGATTGGACAACACCTTAATACGGGCCACCAAACCGGAGGCGACATCTCGAGGGAGTGTCATGGCATCATGCAAGATACCATCGATACGATAGCGAACATGCACCTCCTTTTCCGAAGGCTCGATGTGGATATCGCTTGCGGATTGCAAGATGGCATGTTTCAGGAGCGTATCCACCACGCGGATCACTGGCATTCCCTGAGCCACCTTTTCCAGATTTTCCTCGGGATCCTCCGCGGTCAATTTTTCTACTTCACCGCTGATCAGTTCACCGAAATCCGCCTTCAAACTCTTCTCGTACTGCTTGAGGATTTCCTGGATATTTTCCTGTGTCGTAAGGCAGGGGATAATCTTGACACCCGTCTTTTTCTTGATGAAATCGATAGTCTGCAGATCATCAGGATTGAGCATAGCCACCTTAAGGTTGGTGCCGGTCTTTTCAAAGGCGACAATACGGTACTTCTTAGCGATCGGCTCCGGAACGAGCTGCAATACTTCCGGAGGAATGACGCTCTTATGCAGATCGACGAAAGGGATACCGAGAATATATGCATACATCTTCTGAATCTCCATTTCGCTGAGGAGTTTTTTCTCCAATAGCAAATCCCCCATCTGCTTGCCGCTTTGGATAGACTCCTGATAGGCGGATTCGATCACATCCTTTCCGATAAGACCGGCATCGATCAAGAATTCCTTCAATTGCGTATTGCCTATTCGCATAGCTCCCTTTTATTTTATTTGTTGCTTCCAGTATAGCATATTTTTTCTGTCGTCACGAGTGACAAAAAACAGGATGCGCGAAGCAACATCCTGTTTTCGTACCGTAACACTGTCACAGTCCATCGGTCAGACAATCCGCCTATGAGATGTCTACATCATACCGCCCATGCCACCCATGCCCGGCATACCACCCATCGGGGAAGCTTCTTTTTCTTCCACGATATCCGTGACCGCCACCTCGGTCGTCAGCAAAAGCGCCGCTACCGACACAGCATTTTCCAGGGCGCTGCGCGTCACCTTGAGCGGATCGATAATGCCCGCTTTGATCATGTCTTCCTCATACGCGTCCTCATTGGCATTGTATCCGAAGTTCACGCCCTTATTCTTCATCACTTCGCTTTGCACCACCGCCGGATCCTGCTCGCCGGCATTCTGCGCAATCTGCCGCAGCGGCGCGCTCATGGCCGCAAGCAAAGTATCGTAACCGGCCCTCGCTTCCATGCTCAGCTCGATATTCTTTTTCTTATTCTGTGTCATGACGATCATCGACGCCTTGGCAAGCGCGGTGCCGCCGCCTGCCACCACACCCTCTTCGACCGCTGCCTTAGTGGCCGCAAGCGCATCTTCAAGCTTGTGCTTCACATAGGTCATTTCCGTTTCGGTCGCCGCACCCACGCGAATCACCGCCACACCGCCAGAAAGCTTCGCCATGCGCTTCTGCAATTTCTCCCGATCATAGCTGGAATCGCTATTCGCCACAGCAGCCTTGATAAGATCGATACGGGCCTCGATATCTTTTTTCTTGCCCTTGCCGCCCACAATGGTCGTATCATCCTTAGTCACGATGACTTTCTGTGCCTGTCCGAGCGACGAAAGCTCAACGTTCTCAAGCTTCATACCCTTGGCTTCGCTGATTACCTCTCCGCCCGTCAGAATAGCAATATCCTCCAAAACCGCCTTGCGGTTCTCACCATATTCCGGAGCCTTAATAGCCAACACGTTCAGCACGCCGCGCAATTTATTCACCACCAGCATCGCCAGCGCCTCGCCATCCACGTCCTCCGCAATGATCACCAATTCCTTTTTCCCGCTCTGCGCCAATTTCTCAAGCGTCGGCAAGATTTCCTTCATCGAAGAAATCTTGGCATCGGTGATCAAAATATTCACCTCCTTAAGCTCCGCCGTCTGCGCTTCCGCATCGGTCACCATATACGGCGAAACATAGCCTTTATCGAAGTTCATGCCCTCCACTACTTCCTTGGAAAGGCCAAAAGTCTGCGACTCCTCGATGGTAATCACGCCGTCCTTGCCGACCTCTTCCATGACATTGGCGATCATATCGCCCATTTCTCTCGACTCAGCGGAGATGGTTGCCACCTGCGCGATTTCTTCCTTGGAATTGATACGCTTGGAATTCTTCTTGAGCACCACCATCACTTCCGTCTTGGCTGCCTCCATGCCGCGACGGATGCCGATCGGATTAATGCCCGTCTCCACGAACTTCAAACCCTCGCGCACGATGGCCTGTGTCATTACGGTCGCGGTCGTCGTTCCATCCCCTGCCACATCATTGGTCTTGTCCGCCACCTGTTTGATTAATTGCGCCCCCAGATTTTCGAACTTGTCTTTCAGTTCGATCTCCTTGGCGATACTCACACCGTCATTGGTGATGACCGGCGCACCATAGCCGCGATCCAAGATGACATTGCGTCCTTTGGGCCCGAGCGTCACCTTCACGGCATCGGCCACCTTGTCGATACCGATCTTCATTTTCTTGCGAGCGTCCTCATTGTATGCGATCTGTTTGGCCATAGTATTGTGGTTATAGGACTTGAGCATTTATTTCTCTCAAATCCTTAATTTATTTAAGATTGACCCTTTCATATTAGCACTCTTTAGCATAGACTGCTAATACCATTGTAGGCAAACAAAAAAAGACTGTCAAGAATACCTTTCTTGGACAGTCTTCTTATTTTTCGCACCGATAAGATTATGACTTCAGCGCCTTATACTTTCTGTTCAATCGCACAAACAAAGAACCGACCGCGATCATGCCGAAACCCGCCACGATAAGCGCCAGCGGCCAACCCAGGCTATCCGCGAAATATTCCCCCGTTATCTTGAAGATATATACCACCAGCGCCCCGGTCCCGATAATCAAAAAGGCCCGGCTGCGCAAAGGCAAACTCAGGAAAACGCTCGCAAGCGCCAGCCCCGGATAGATAAGCTCCCAGAAATACTGCTGATCGGGCGCATAGCCGCCCAAAGCGAGCGCCGCTCCGAAAAAGAAAAGCAGCCCGAAGGTGTAGAGGTATTTCGTGAGCGGAGCCACACGGGTCATCACGAAATGATGGCCGAGCAGCGCATACGCCAAGCCGATGATCAGAAACTGATACGAAGCGAAATCCCCCTCCGAAAAGATGGCGGTTCCGGATACGAGCCAGCTCGTCACACTCCAAAAAAGGACTGTCCCGAAAACAGTACTCGCAAGCGAGAATAAAACCCCTCCGAACACGCGGTAGGAAAACAGGTAGGTTCCGAACAGCGCGGCATATATCACGCTCATCACCCCGAAACTGGCCACATCCACATCGAGTTCATCCAGCGTCACGAAGAGTCCGATCGGCAATGCGATAGCGGCGATCAGATGGAAGGCCTGCCCCATGGTGGACCGCTTCGCTTGTTTGGAAAGAGTGACACCGATATTATACGCCAGCACGCCCGAACCGAGCGTCGAGAGAATACGCGCGAAGGTGTTGAGCGCATCCCAATTCTGCGACAAGAAAATGGCGATACCGATAGCCACGATGCCGCCGCCAAGATAATACATGATATCCGCCATATCGAACGCTGCAGCGCCATGCTGCGAAGCCTTTTCCTTTTCGGAACCCTCATCATACGCCCGCAATACCTCATCGCGAGTCACTCTTTTCTCCTGCGAGAGCAAGGTGATTCCCTGTAATAATTCTTCTTTGTTCATAGATGTATAGTTATTCGATGACCCAGCCGATAAATTCGAAGTCATAGACATTGGTAGCTCCGCGCAGATCGAGCTTCTGACTCACAAAATGCCCCACCAGATACAAGGCCGGTTCAGAGCTTCCACCGAACGGGCCGTCATATCCGCCGCCTTGGGAAACCTCGAACCCATCAGGGGACTTCGATCGATCATCAAGCTTCAATTGCGCCGCTTCCTCGAAAGTGATGCTCGTGCTTTCTTCGGTCGCGCTATCGTATCGGTACAGATGAGGCTCGGCATACTGCTGCTTCATATTCGTCGGTACCGATTCATCCCGCTGTGTCGGCTCCTTTACCAGCTGACCATCGACAATGCGTAAGGCATACTCCGGTATGAAATAGCCCTTGCTCGTATCGTTGGCCACATACACGAACCCATACGCGGGCTTGGGCGCGAAGAACCTCGGGATATAGATACTCGCCGCCACGAAAACGATCATCGCCAAAGGCAACGCAATCGCCAATCGCAAGGACCAATCCTTTTTTATGTCCATACCATATGAGAATAACGAATTAATGCACCCTTTCTGCCTCAAGCATACCATAAACAAGCCGTCATGCAACCAGGAGAAAAAATTTTCCTCACAGCAGCTCCCTCACCTTTCCCCACATAAAAGGCACATCAAACATTTTTTACGACCGTTGGAGTACTCGAGAAGGTCGTGAAAAATGTTTGATGTGCCTTTTACCCTGCTGTCGTCTACACTTTGAAGATCATCACATCGCCATCCTTGACGATATAGTCCTTGCCCTCAAGGCGGAGCTTGCCTATTTCGCGGGCCTTGGCCCAGGAACCGGCCTCAAGCAATTCCTCCCAATGGATTACCTCGGCCCGGATGAACTTATCCTCGAAGTCGCTGTGAATGGCAGCCCCCGCCTGCGGCGCCGTCGATCCCTGATGAATCGTCCAGGCACGCGTCTCCTGCACGCCCGTCGTAAAAAATGTCATGAGTCCAAGCAAGGAATAGGCCTTGCGGATCAAATCATCGATATGAGAGACCAGTTCCAATTCCTGCTTGTCCTCCTCGCTCATGTCCATCAGCTCCTCCTCGATCTTGATATCCAGCCGCACACACGGCTTCTCCTCAAGGTGCGTCGGGAGCGTCGCCTCAAGGTCCGACATATTATAGACATACAAGAACGGCTTCGCGGTCAAAAGCGATAATTCGATCATGAGTTTTTTGACGGCCTCATCCTGCATATTCACCTCAACCGTATTGGCCAGCATCCCCTTCTCCAATCCGGACTCCAATGCCTCAAGCACCGCAAACTGTGCGATCGCCTCCTTGTTGCCGGCCCGCACCTCCTTGATACTGCGGACTTTGCGCTTCGCGATCGTCTCCATATCCGCCAAAATAAGCTCGGTATTGATAATTTCGATATCATGCTCGCCATCCACCTTATTGTGCACATGGATGATATTGGGATTCTCAAACAAGCGCACCACCTGTACGATCGCATCCACCTCGCGGATATTAGCCAAAAACTTATTCCCCAATCCTTCGCCCTGGCTAGCCCCCTTCACCAATCCGGCGATATCCACGAATTCCACCACGGCCGGCACGATCTTCTTCGTCTGCGACATATCCGAAAGCTTCTGCAGACGGGCATCCGGCACCTCGACGATACCCACATTGGGCTCGATGGTACAGAACGGATAGTTGTTAATATCCACAGCTTTCCGTGTCAACACCTTAAACAGGGTCGATTTCCCCACATTCGGCAACCCCACGATTCCAACTTTCAAAGCCATAGAAGTAGTATTAATATATATTCCGATTACACTCCATCCTAGCGGAAAAGCAACATTTCGTCCAATCAAAAACCGAGTCGCATACTTCATACTTCCCGGTTCTTATGTATTCTTCGTCGTTTTTATTCCCTCTCCAGAGCCTTTTTGATACATGAAAAAGGCTCCTCTTTCATTTATTCGCAAAAATTTTTCGCATCACCTCGTTGAGCTTGGTAACAAAACCTGTGCCTTATGAATCGCTCCTTCGTGCTGATATCGAATATAGCTCCGTATCAATGGCATAAGATCAATCACACTCTCATTCTTCACCACCGACGCGATGGAAAATCCGACACAGGCGATCAACAACACCGCTGCCGCAAAAATACAGGGGGCACAGGCATTATCCCTTCTTTGTTTTTTGTTCATAATAGCCTCCAAAAGACTCCTCTCGTTTTACAATGAACAGATGACCGTTTTTTCGAGCAAAACCCTGATGCTGCCCGAAACGACATAATGGCATATATGCTGCTACCCGTCAATGATTTCAGGACCGTAGAACCATACTATGCCATACTCTAGCGAAAAGCAAACTACCCGAAAGAAGGACTTTTTGCTACAATTCGCATAGAAGCATAATTCAATCCGTAGGAAAACCACTATGAACGCATCCATTTTCAAGGCCTATGATATCCGGGGTGTCTATCCGAGCGAGATCGACGAAGAGACTGTCTATGCTATCGGCCGTGCGGCGGTCGCTGCTTTCAATACCAAGACCATCGCTATCGGGAGAGATGCGCGAGAATCCAGCCCGGCGCTGTTCGCTGAATTGTCGCGAGGCATTATGGACGCCGGCTGCAATGTTATCGACCTGGGTGTCCTCACGACCCCTATGGTCTATTTCGCTGCCTGGAAAGTAGCAGAAGCGGACATGGTCATTTCCGTCACCGCTTCCCACAATCCCCCGCAATACAACGGGATGAAATTCGCACTCAAAAACGCGGTGCCAGTCGGAGAGAACAGCGGCCTCAACGATATCCGAGACCTCGCGCTCAAGGGGGAATTCGAAGAAGTTGCCGAAAAAGGCACCCTTTCCGCACAGGACATCAAGCCAGAGTACTACGACTACTTCGCATCCTTCGCGCACCTTGAGGACAAACAGTTCACCATCGTCGTCGACACCGCCAACGCCATGGGTGTACTCGAGCTCGAAGTCTATAAGCGCTTCCCGAGCAATCTCAAACTCGTAACGCTCTATGACGATCTGGAGCACCCGTTCTCCGCGCACGAAGCCAACCCGCTCCGATTGGACACCCTCGAAGAACTCCAGAAAAAAGTCGTCGAGATCGGCGCCGACCTGGGCATCGCCTATGACGGTGACGCCGACCGTGTCGGTTTCGTCGATGAGAAAGGTGAGATCATCCCCATGGATTTCGCGACCGGCATGCTCGCCAAGGAACTGCTCCGCAAGAATGCCGGCGCAACTATCCTCTACGATTTGCGTTCCTCTAAGGCCGTCAAGGAAGTCATCGAAGAAAACGGCGGTATCGCGCGCGAGTGCAAGGTGGGTCACTCCAATATCAAAAAGCAGATGCGTGAAGACGGCGCCCTGTTTGCCGGTGAGCTCTCCGGGCACTATTACTTCCAAGAAAATTCCTTCGCGGAAGCCGGATCGCTCGCATCCCTCATCCTCCTCAACCTCATGACGGAAACCGGAAAGAAAATGTCCGAACTCTCACAAGACCTCAAGCGCTATTTCCACTCGGGCGAAATCAACAGCGACGTGCAGGATAAAGACGCTATTCTCGCAACACTCAAGGAAAAATACGCCGACGGCAAGATACATGAGCTCGACGGCCTGAAAGTCGAATACCCGACGTGGTGGTTCAATGTCCGCCCCTCTAACACCGAGCCGCTCTTGCGCCTCAATATGGAAGCCGACACTAAAGAACTTATGAAAGCAAAGCGCGACGAGCTGCTCGCGATCATCCGCGGATAGCTCAAATATCCCGCACGCATATTGCACGCAAATACACTTGTGCTATACTGTATGTGGAAGCCTTCAGAAAAGAGATTCGAAAAGTTGAATCCCACCTGTAGCTCAGGGAAAATTATTTTTTCCGTTGATATATTTTCTGGGAATCATACGTCTCTCTCGCATTGAGGGCTTTCAATTGCAAGAAATCTTCAAAAATACCTGCCTCTCGGTAGGTATTTTTTATACGCTGCTATCATGCCTCGCCGTAAACGATATCCCCTCCGATACGCTCCCATGCCTCGATACCGCCTAAGACATTCGCGAGATTGGCAAGGCCTAAAAATTCCAATACCTCGCATGCTCGCACGCTCCGGTGTCCGCTTCGGCAATGCACATACACGATATCGTACGGGCGCAGCGTTTCGGCATATTTTTCCATCTCATCCAACGGCATATTGACCGCATGCGGAATACGCATCTCCCGATACTCCTCCGCCGTCCGCACATCGACCACCAGCGGTCTGTTGCCATGTTCTTTGCAGAGGACTTCCTTAAACTCCTCTGCTGATATATTTTTCATAGTTGTATCATAACACAAAATGCCCCAGCTGAAGCCGGGGCATTTTCGAGAGAAGCGGGACTTACACCTCGATCACGACTGGCAGCACCATAGGGCGGCGCTCGGTCTTGGTGAAGAGGAATTGTCCGACGACTTCGCGGATGGCGTTTTCGACGGTTCTCCAGTCTATAGAGGTGTCCTTGGAGGTGTTGTCTTTCACCACCTTGAGCACCTTGCGCTTGGTCTCATTGACGAGATCGAAGTTTTCCTTGACGTGGATGAATCCGCGGGACGTAATCTGCACATTGCCGATCACCTTTTTCGACTTATGATCGACGAGTACGGTGATAGCGATCATGCCGTCCTGGGAAAGCATCTGACGATCGCGAAGCACCACGTGCCCGATATCGCCGATGCCGAGCCCATCCACAAAGACATAGCTCGAGTCGATCTTCTTCGGCAAAATCTTGGCCGTCTGTCCATCGCATTCCAAGACATGTCCGTTATCCAAAACGAAAACATTGTTCGGGGAATAGCCGTTCTTATACGCGAGCTTGGCAGCTTCTTTGAGGAAGAAGTGATTGCCATAGACCGGCAAGAAATAGGTCGGCTTGACCTGACGGAGCATCTCGACGATACCGGAAGCGGTGCTGTGTCCGCTGATATGGATATCCATCACATCGCTGTGAATCACGTTCTCGCACTTTCGATAGAGATTGTCCTTCAAACGCTGTACGCTGCGCTCATTGCCCGGGATAGCCGAAGATGAGAAGACGACCGTGTCGGTGCGCTGCAATTTGATGAAGCGATGATTGTCCGTCACGATGCGGGACAGGGCGGCATTGAGCTCGCCTTGCGCGCCCGTACAGATGACGACCACCTGTTTATCCGGATACTTGTGGATCTCATTGGTGGTGATGAAGGTGTCCGGCTTGACCTTGATATACCCGAGCTCTTTGGCGATTTCGATATTATTCTTCATGCTGTATCCTTCAAGGGCCACTTTCTTTCCGAGCTGTTCGGCATATTCCAGGATGTAACTGATACGGCGCACCTGCGAGGCGAACGTCGCGATAATGAGACGTCCCGGAGCATCTTTCAAGAGCTTCTGGAAATTCTCATGCACCTTCGTCTCAGATGGCGGAAGCCCCGACTTGATGGCGCCCAAGCTCTCCAGCATGAGGAAAGTCGGCTTCGGCAAAAGCGCCAAATGCTCGTAGCTGAGCGGATGCGGATCGATCGGCTCATTGCTGATGGTCCAGTCACCCATGTGGATAACGGTTCCGACCGGCGTCTCGAGCGTGATACCGATAGCATCCATGATGGAGTGCTCAACCTCGAAGAACTTGACGGTAAAGATACCGAGCTTCATGACGTCATCGAGCGTCTTGACACGGATCATCTTCAAGCGGGAAGCGGCTCCCCGTTCCTGATCATCCACCTTGTGCTTGATCAAAGCCAGGGTGAAATCGCGACCGATGATGGTCGGATAGTTGAGCTGGCGTAACAGAATCGGTGCGGCACCGATATGATCGAGGTGTCCGTGCGTAAAGATAACGCCGCGGATCAAATGCTCTTTGCCGCGCAGATAGCTCACATTCGGCACGATGTAATCGATACCCGGCATATCTTCTTCTCCGAACTGAAGCCCCATATCCACGATGACAATATCGTTTTCATATTCGAAGATAGTCATATTGCGACCCACCTCCTCCTGTCCTCCGACAGGGATAATGCGCAACTTCTTCTTGCCGGTGCCGAGCGTCATCGGTTTCCTGGATGAGATGACCTGCGGAGCGCTATAGCCTTCCGGACGCGCTGGACGAGGAGCATGCTGAGGGGTGCGCGGTGAAGAGAACTTTTTGTCCGGCTCAAATGAAAGCGCCGGGATATCCTCGTACTTCGTCTTATTGAGCGACTTGAGGCTCTGTACTATCGCTGCCGCGCTTCGTGGCTGCGCTGACTGCGGAGCATGGTTCGCTGCAGGAGTTGCCGGATGCTGCGGACCCCTTCCCTGGAAGCGGCTACGCGGAGCACCATTAAAACCGCTTCGCCCCTGAGATTGCGGCGAGGCAGGAGCTGGCCCATGTGATACTGTCTTCGCATCCGACTGATTGGCGCGAGGAAACGCCTCGGCACGCTTGGAAATGAGATTGTCAAAAAACGCTTCGCTCGAATCCCTTCCGTTATTTGGCTTTGGAACGGATGCATCGTTCTTTCTAAAAGAACGATTATCGTTCCGATGTGTACTTCTAAACATATATTTTCTTCTCTATTTTCAATCCTCTGCGCATCACGCACAAAGCGGGCTGCGTCATCGGAATGAAACTATTTTACTTATACTTACTTAATTACCGTTGAGGGGAACCTACAAAAGATTCCATCCAACAGGTTTGGTTAACACGTGAACAACTGAAGATAGGTCCTTTCCCCTCGAAGCATGTCGACCCCCCGATACGAAAAACGATCTTCTTGCACTGCTATTCACAGTGAGAAACTGTTCATAACCTCTTTTGCTTGAAACGAAGCGTGAATCCTGAACGAAAAACATACAAATTGAGAAAGGTTACTCCACAATAACCTACCAAGATTTGAATACTTGAGCGCTAGGACTCAGACTTTCCATGAGAAAAAAGATCACAAACAGGCTCTCAATCCCTGTTTCCAAAGTGCCTTGAGGGAGACTCGAACTCCCAATCCCTTTCGAGAACTCGCACCTGAAGCGAGCGCGTATACCAATTCCGCCATCAAGGCAAATCCTCTCCCGGAGAGGCGAACGTCTGAACGAACCGCCTCTCCGAGAAGACAAGAAAACACTTTATAGGAGTATAGCACAGCCTCCTATAAAAGTCAACGGGTTACTTATTTAAGCCAAAAAACGCCTATTTCCTATTGTACTGGTCATCATAGCGGACGATATCGTCCTCCTCCAGATACGTACCCGTCTGCACCTCGATAATCTCGAGAATTTCCTTTCCCGGGTTCTCCAAACGGTGCTTGTGCGTCTTGGGGACATAGGTGCTCTCGGATTCGCTCAGATAGGTCTCCTTCTCCCCGTTGACGATCTTGGCGGTACCTCTCACCACTACCCAGTGCTCCGCGCGATGGAAATGCGACTGCAAGGAAAGCTTCGCGCCGGGATAGACGATGATCTTTTTCACCTTATGCGTCGGGGTGTCCAAAAGCACCTCATACCTTCCCCATGGGCGATAACCGACCAGCTGGTGATCAAGTTCTTTCGCCTTATCCGCCTTCATCTTCTCGACCAATTTCTTCACGTCCTCGCTGCGCCCGCGCTTCTGGATCAGGATACTGTCATTATTCTCGATGACGATGATATCCTCAACACCCAGCGTCGCCACCAAGCGATTGCTGGTGCTGTGCACGAAGACATTCTTGGAATCGACCTCGATGTGGCGCGTCTCGATCGAGTCATTGGTTTCCGCGATTTCCGCCAAACTGTCGAAAGATCCGATATCGTTCCAATCGAAGCTTCCCTCGAAGACCACCACCTTATCGGACTTCTCCGACAGGGCATTATCGATAGAAAGTGCCGGAAGTGTGCTGAATGCTTCCAAAAACTCGGCCGTCTTCAGGGCTGCGGCAGCAGAAAGTTCCGGAGCATGTTTCGCGATTTCGCTAAAAAATGTCTTGGCATTGAAAATGTACATGCCGGAATTCCAGTCATACTTGCCCGAAGCGACATACTCTTCCGCAATCTTGCGGTCCGGCTTTTCCTTGAATGCATCCGCCTTGGCATAACCGTCCACCACCTTGCCCCGCTTGATATAGCCATACCCGGTTTCCGGTTTCGAGGCCACGACGCCGATAGTCCCGATAGCATCACCCACTTTCTCGGCCGCCTTTTGCAGTACGCTCACGAAAGCCTCCTTGTTCCCGATATAGTGGTCTGCCGGAAGGAAGGCGACCGGCACATCCTCGGAAATGCCCGCCTCGTCGATCAGGTGCTTCATGGCATAGAGGATGGCCGGGGCCGTATTGAGGCTGGTCGGCTCGATCAGGACATGGCTCTGCTCGAAGCCCTCATCGATATCGCGTATCTGATTGACCACATTGAAAAGATTCTCGTTATTGGTCACGAAGAAAATATGATTGCTCGGCATGATCTGGCGGACACGCAGGTATGTCTCCTGAAGAAGGGATTTATCGCTATAGAGGCTCAAAAATTGCTTCGGGAAGTTCTTTCTACTCAGCGGCCAAAGGCGTGTTCCGGAACCGCCGCACAAGATAACAGCATACATAGGCAATTGTTTTTAAAATGTTATTTTTTACCTTACCGATTCTTAGTACACTTAATGTATCTGAATGCCCCTCTCCTGTCAACCGATGGACATCGCGTGGCAAGCTTTCCCTTATCGTGCTACAATGCGCCCATAAACCGCTAAAGTAACCTCATATGAATACCATCGCCAACCTAGACGAAATCGTTTTGCAGACGATTGACTTCTTCAATCAGAATCGACCGCCGAAAATCGATCTCGATTCCTATAGCTTCCCTTTCGTGATCGGATCCGGCAACGCGTACAATACCGGCACCATCCTTTTTTCAGGAAGAGCGGCCATCTTTGCCGATGAGAGCAATTTCCGCACGATGATAGAAGCCTACAGGCCGGCTATCGACAAAGGCCTCATCACCCAAGCCATCGTCATCTCCGCTTCCGGCGAAAAGGATTCCGTTTGGGAAGTGGAGCTTGCCAAGAAGTACGGACTCAAAACCACGCTCCTGACCTGCAACGCCGATTCATCCGCCGCCAAGGTTGCCGATCAGACATTCGCCTACCGAAAAATCGCCGAGCCCTATACCTACAACACCTCCACCTACTTAGGCATGGTACTTTCATCCACCCAGGAGTCGACAGAAAGGATAAGACGATTCATCGAGAGTCTCACGCTTCCGGAAAACTTTTCCGCATACGATGACTATTCATTCATCCTGCCCGACCGATTCGGCAGCATCTGCCCGATGCTCGATATCAAAAATAATGAGCTTTTCGGACCGTTCTCCTTGTTACGCGCTTTCCCGGAAGGTCACGCTCGGCATGCCAAGTTCGTCATCCCGTCGGAGCGAGAGCTTATCATCGGCGTCGGAACGGCTCTCGAGCATTTCGGGCATCCGGATCACCGCCTTATCATCGAGGTGCCCGAGGATGCAAGCTTCGGCTTCGTGCTCGCCCTCACCTACTTCATCACCGGCAAGATTCAGGCGTCCAAACCGCCCTATTTCAAGGATAATATCGAAAACTACTGCCTTGATTACGGCCCGAAGGCTTATGGGAAAACGGAAGCATTCGATGTCATCGTTCCCGGAAACTAAATCCGCTATCAAAAAACGTCCCGAGGTTTCGGGACGTTTTTTTGCAATACAGGCTCCTATTTCAAGACCCGGTCGGTCTTGATGAACCACTGCGGCATATTCTGAAGGCGGGCGCTGGGCATATTGATGCTTTCCACGTCGATACCCTGCACCTGCGAATTCACGACATACAGATAGGATGGGCTGTATAGGAAAACGGCGGGCATTTCTTCTGTCAAAATATCACGGAACTGCTTATACTTCTGCAGGCGCTCGTCGTCGCCCAGCGTTTCGCGGGCGGTTGCCAGAAGGTCATCCGCGTCCTTGTTATCAAACAAGGAGAGGTTGAGCCCCGGATCATGCTTCTGACTGGAGTGCCAGAAAGAATACGGATCAGAATTGAAGCTGGTCGCCTCACCGAAAAGCAGTGCGTCGTATTCGCGCGGACGCAAGACGTTTTGCTGAAGATCGGAAACGCTCAAGACCCTTACATCCACCTTGGCCCCCAAGTCCTCCCATTGCTTGCGCAGTATATCTGCTGTCTTGACCAATTCGGGCCAATCGGGCGTTGTCAGGGTAAAGGACAACTGCGACCCGCCTTTCTCGCGCACGCCATCCTTCATCACCCAACCATTATTCTCCAAGATGGATGCGGCCCTGTCCTTGTCAAATATATCCACGCTTTCATCGGAAGAGAAGCCCTTCATCTGAGCGAGGAACGGTGACGAGAGCGGATCGCCGTAGCCGGCCAGAACCTGATCGATGATTTCCTGACGATTGGTGCCATAGGCGAGCGCCTGACGGACTTCCTTGTGCGCCAAGGCGACGCTCTTTATGCCGTTGAAAAACACGGCGAAGAGACGCGGCTGATGCAGCTCCGCGATACGCGTGCTCTTGCGATCCTGCAGGCGGGCTTCCTGTTCCGCGACGACATTGCTTACGCCCATCACCTCCCGGCGATTATACGCGTCCACCATCTCATCCCCGTCTATATAGAAATGAAAAATGACTTTCGAAATATAGGGGACCTTGTCGAAATACTCGGGAAAGGCGCGGACCTCATAGGTCAGGATATTCCCATTGGAATCTTTTTTGAAATCATAGAACTGATACGGCCCGGATCCGACCGGCGAAAGATTGTATTCCGCCAACGGGAATTTCTCCGGCGCGATATTTTCCCAGATATGCTTGGGCAAGATACCCACGGTTAGATTCTCCAAAAATCCGAAGTATGGTTTTTTGAGGGTAAATACCAGCGTCTTATCGCCATCAGCCACCACATCCACGCCCTGCCAATTCTGGCGAAGCGGGCTCTTGTATGCCGGGTCCTTCACGATATTGAAGGTGAAGGCGACATCCTCCGCGTTCAGCGTCTGTCCATCATGCCATTTCACATTGTCCTTCAGCGTGACCGTATAGGTCATACCATCTTCGGAAACCTCGTAATGATCGGCAAGATTGGGCTTCAATTGGCCCTGCGTATCATACGAAAAAAGACCGCTATAGATGATATTCGCGATATCAGCATCCGCCTCGCTCGTCTGCGACAGCAAGGGGTTTATATAGGATGGCTGACCCACGACACCTTCGGTATAGGTGCCGCCAGAAGCCGGCAGAGGTTTTGTGACAGACATATAGATAGCACCCAGCCAAAACAGCAAGGCACCGACGCCGAACGCGGTCAGTGCGAACACCAACAGTTTTTCCTTGAAGCCGAGCGTATGGACGAACAATACCCATTTCCTATACGAAAGCCATTGAAATCGTTCTTGAGTAAAAATATGTTTGCATTACAAATTATCATAGGCATAACCCGTATCTCTTCCGCCACTTCTGCGCGGTTATGCATAATAGAGTCTATGACTTCGCGAAAGGCGGTCACAGGCGAAGAATGAAGCATTACTGCATACCCTGCGCCACGAAGACATTGATTCCTGACAAGACGATGAAAAGCACTGTCAAAACCACCGAGCCCCACAGAAGGAACCTTTCGAAACCGCGCTTGGAATAATAGCTTCCGCCATCACCGCCAAAGCCGGCCCCAAGCCCTGTCCCCCTGCTCTGCAGGAGAATGGACACGGTTAATAAAATAGCGACGATAACTTGAAAAACGACAATATGTTTCATAGAGGTAGTATACATCAACAAGGGATACTTTTTCCAGAGCGACCTCTCTCAAAAGCATTTCTCGCGAGTGAATTAGGCCCGTTCCTATCCCCAAACTGACTTACCTATTCTAGCTGAAACTCACAAGCCTGTCAATCGATAATCTTGTTTTACCGCCTCTTTCGAGGGAAATTCCTCTTCGATGCCCTCCCTCAAAAATTGACATTTTACCGCTTTAAAAATACAATAGAGGATACTCAATATGATCTATCCGCAATTGTATGCTCGAATCAAAAATATCTCGAAAACTCACCTTCCATGCCCGGCACAGCATCAAGGAAGCCGGCGATATCGCTTCGTTTTGCGGTGACAGCACAATCAAGCCCAAGCACCTGCTCTTTTCGGTGCACAGCGAAAAAGGCAGTCTCGGGAGCGTTCTTTTGGAAAATATGGGATTCACGAACAAGATACTCACCAAGTTCTGCCTGCCCAAAAAAAGAGCGAAGACCGCACCGGCCAAAACATCCAAAAAAGTGGCGCCAGCGAAAGAAATTACTTTTTCTGAGGCGACCAAAAATATCATCACGAGGGCCTATGCCATCGCCAGTCAATTCGCCTATCCGTATGTCGGAAGCGAGCACCTTGTCTATGCCATCATCGAATCGACCGATCCGGATATCTTGGAGCTTTTGGCCTCCATGGAAACCAAGAAAAAAGACATGCAATCGATGCTCAAGTCCCATGTCAACACTTCGGACATCCCCAATCTTTCCAAGATTTTCAACCTGCCCAGCATCGGCCTTGCCAAAACGACCAAGCAGACCAAGCAATCCTCGGAAACCCCCTTCCTCGACCAATACGGCATCGACCTCACCAAGGAAGCCATGCACAGTCCCGACATCATCACCGGAAGGACAACCGAAATCGAGCGCATGATACAGGTGCTCGGACGCCGCAACAAGAACAATCCCATCCTCATCGGCGAGCCCGGCGTCGGCAAGACCACGCTTGTCAGCGCCCTCGCCAAAAAGATGCTCTCCGGTAATGCGGGCAATCAATTCCTCCATAAGCGCATCATCGCCATCGATCTTCCGCTCATCGTCGCCGGTACCAGCTTCCGGGGCGAATTCGAAGCACGCCTCAAAGAAATCCTCTATGAAGCGACGGAAAATCCCGAAATTATCCTCTTCATCGATGAGATCCATATGATCGTCGGTGCGGGCAACACCTCCGGCGGACTCGATGCGGCCAATATCCTCAAGCCCGCCCTCTCGCGCGGCGATATCCAATGCATCGGAGCGACCACCTTCGCCGAATACAAGAAGCATATCGAAAAAGACCCGGCCTTCGAACGGCGTTTTCAGTCCATCGTCATCGCCGAACCGACCGCGCAGGAAGCCAAGCATATCCTAGAGGAAAGCAAATCGATGTATGAGCGCTATCATAATACCATCATCACACCCGAAGCCATCGCGGCTGCGGTGGACTTTTCCATCCGCTTCATACCCGACCGTTTCCTCCCCGACAAAGCCTTCGATCTGATCGACGAAACCGCATCGGCCCTCCGTCAGAAAAAACCGATCAGCCCGCTACTGAAAACCATCCATCAGTTGGAGCAGGATAAACGGGACCGGATGGAGCTCAAAGAAGAGCTTGTCCGTCACGATAAATTCGAGGAAGCGGTCGATCTGCAGATTTCCATAAAGAAGCTGGGCGAGAAAATCAAACAACTCAAGGCGAAGCATAGGAAGATAGAAAAACAATCCGCTATCGTCGTACAGGCCGCCGACGTCGCCAAGATCGTCGCTCAGATAACGCATATCCCACTCAACAAGATCCTCTCGCAACAGCAGGAAAAGATCGCCAATCTGGAAAAGGGCCTGCGCGAGAACATCGTCGGCCAACCTGAAGTCGTGCAGAAACTTTCCAAGACGCTGCTGCGCTCCTTCAGCGGCGTGAGCCATCCTGACCGACCGCTCGGTTCCTTCCTCTTCCTCGGCCCGAGCGGCGTCGGCAAGACCTTGGCGGCCAAGATACTTTCCGAAACGCTCTTCGAGGACAAACAGTCCCTCATCCGCCTGGATATGAGCGAGTTCGTCGAACGCCACAGCATCGCGCAGATCATCGGCGCGCCCGCCGGCTATATCGGCTATGGCGAGGGCGGCAAGCTTACCGAGAAAGTGCGCCGTAAACCGTACAGCGTCATCCTCTTCGATGAGATCGAGAAGGCGCATCCAGACGTCTTCAATATCCTCCTCCAAATCCTCGACGAGGGCATGCTTACCGATGCTGAAGGGCGGAAGGTGAGTTTCCGCAATACCATCATCATCCTGACATCCAATATCGGCACGCAGGCTTTCACACAGACGGCCCGCATCGGATTCCATGACCACCTGCCGCAGCAAGCGATACAGGCGCAATTCGAAACCATACGAAAAGATGTCCTGGGAGAACTCAAGCGCCAAATACGTCCCGAACTCCTCAATCGCCTCGATCACGTCATTGTCTTTCAGCCGCTCGATAAGGCGAGCATGAAAAAGATCGTCGAGCTCGAGCTGCATGCCCTCAAAGTCCGCCTTGCCCAGCAATCCGTCGCGCTCCGCTACAAAAAAGATCTCATCGACTTCATCACCGAAAAAAGCTTCACCCCGGAACAGGGTGCCCGTTTGGTTCGCAGGAATATCCAGGACCTTATCGAAAATATCATCGCTGAAACATTACTTTCCGATCCTGCTGCGAAAATTATCACGCTCGCTGTCGTGAAAGGGAGTGTTGTGGTGAAATAGAGCGTCTGTCGCCTGAACAAAAAGGTGCTGCCCTTCCCTGGCACATTCCTATCAATCGGGTACAATGGTTTCATGAGCCTCTCTGCCACAATCAAAACCACGATTCTCGATATCGTCTTCCCTATCGCATGCGTCGGTTGCAAACAGCCGAAAACATTCCTGTGCGATACCTGCCTGGCGCATATTCCGATCCGCATCGATCAGGTCTGTCCCGTCTGCGAAAAGCGCAACACCTTGCAAGGCCAGGTGTGTCTGGAATGTCTCGGGCGATCCTCGCTCGATGGACTCCTGGTCGCGTCCTCATATAAGCACCTGCTCCTTTCCAAGGCCATACACCTCTATAAATATCGCTTCATTCCCACGCTGAGCCATCCGCTTGGAAGGCTTCTGTTGCAATCCGTCACGGCATCGGAAATCCCCCTCCCTGATATGCTCTGTCCCGTTCCGCTCCATCCCTTGCGCCTCAGGTGGCGAGGCTTCAACCAATCCGAACTGCTCGCACAAGAACTGAGCGAAAAACTCGTCCCACAGATTCCCATCCCTCTTACGAACGGATTGGTCCGCTCTCGGTTTACAATGCCGCAGATGAGCATCCGCGATACGCGTGAACGGAATCAGAATATCCTCGATGCCTTCGCATGGAAATCATCCTTATCCGAAACAGATCAAGATATCCAAAATAAATATATCTGGCTTATCGACGATGTCGCCACCACCGCCTCCACCCTCAATGAATGCGCTCGCATTCTCAAACAAAACGGCGCCAAAAAAGTCTTCGGCGTCGTCTTGGCACGATAAAAATCAGTATCCGTTTCAATATGTCTCCAGTATCTCCGCCCGAAGCAGGGCGATACGCTCGAGAACATTGTCGATGAATTTCCATGACAGCGCGATCTCTTTGGAGTTGATAAAAATGGATTGGTCTTTGGCGAATAGATCCCGCAGCGCATTCTCATACGGCTCATTGAGAATGAATGCATTATCTCGGAATCCGAAACGGAGCTCGGTCGGGAAAGCGCATTTTTTCTGCAAATCGAACTCGGAATTGAGCGTGAGACGGATGTCATTGTCCGGCGCCACATTGACCCGGATAACGTTCTGATCCAAAGAGCAACCGCTTTCGTCCCACATGCTGTGCGGACGTTTTTTAAAATAGATCGTGATGTCGGTCGTCTTCTTGTCCATCTTCTTTCCCGATGTGATCGTAATCGGTACCGTGCGCCACGCAGGCGTATCGATGCACACCGTCAGCGATGCCTTCGTTTCCGTCTGCGATAACGGGGCGACATACGGCTCGTTCCGATACCCTACATACTGGCCGATCGATATGGCATTTTTCCCGTCATCCCACAATCGTATCTTTTCCAAGACGGCTATCTTTTCCCTGTGGATGCTTTCCGCGGAAATATTTTTCGGCTGATTCATCACCGAAAACGCCAGCAATTGCAAAGCATGGTTTTGTATCATATCACGCATCGCTCCCGACTGATCATAGTACTGTCCGCGATTGCGGATGCCTTCCGTTTCCTTGATCTCGATCGTCATGCGGTCGATGTACTTGCCGTTCCATACGGGCTCGAAGATCGGATTGGCAAAACGCAGCGCCAAAAGATCCTGCACCAGATCCTTGGCCAGATAGTGATCGATACGGAATATCTGTTCCTCGGTGAAGTGTTCCAATAAGAAGCTGTTGATATTTTTCGCCGACGCATAATCGAGGCCGAACGGCTTTTCCAAAACGATCGCCGACCGCGCATTGATAAGATTGTGCTCCTTGAGCCCGCGTACGACAGACATAATGAGCCCGACACCGGACGGGATGGAAAGATAGAAAAACCGCTCGATCGAATCGGCATCCCCTTCGACCTGCGCGATCTGCCCGATACCCGAAGCGTCATAGGTGCCCGAAACATAGGTCCAGGCCGACACGAACGCATCGAGTTTGGCAGGGCTCACCTCCACATCCGTCGCCAGAACGGATGCTCTCACGATATCGTAAAACTGCACCGCGGTCAGTTCGCTCCGAGCGAAGCCGACATACCGCATCGACTCGCCCATACCGAACAGGTGAAACAGTGCCGGATAGAGTTTTTGCCGTGCCAGATCCCCGCTCGCCCCGAAAAGAATGAATTCTTTTTTCATATCGATATTCTTAAAAATTCCGAACTCAATATCCGCCCACTACCTTCGCTTCGTTTATCGTATCGCAGAAGAGACCGCTTTGACGACCGACTTGTCGAACGGACTCGGGATAATCATCGTCGGTGTCGGCTTCTTGATGATGCCGGCTAATTTTTCCGCCGCCCTCACGAGCATCGTATCGGTGATTTCGGTCACGCCATGGTCAAGCGCCCCACGGAAAATACCCGGAAAACCGAGCGCATTATTGATCTGATTCGGAAAATCCGATCGCCCGGTCGCTACCACCAATGCGCCGGCCTTCTTGGCTTCATCCGGATAGATTTCCGGCACCGGATTGGCCAGCGCGAAAATGATCGGATCAGGATTCATGGCGCGCACCATATCCTCCTTCAAAATACCTCCCTTGCTCACGCCGATAAACACGTCCGCACCGAACAACGCGGCGCGCAAATCCCCCTTCGTGCACAAAACATGCTCCTCATCTATGTGACAGAATCGATTTGTGATCGTAGCGAGATGCTTTTTCTCATCACTCATGCCTTTTCGTCCGTTATGAATCGCCCCCTGGCTATCCACCATCACGATGTGCTCGAAACCATACATCAAAAGCAGCTGCACGATGGCCGTTCCGGCAGCGCCTGCACCATTGACTACGACGCGCACCTCATTTTTCTTGCTGCCGCGCACTAAAAGCGCATTGATAAGCCCTGAAAGTACCACCATCGCGGTGCCATGCTGATCATCGTGCATCACCGGAATCTTCAGGGCTTCCCGCAAACGGCGCTCGATCTCAAAACACTGCGGGGCGGCGATATCTTCAAGATTGATCGCACCGAAAGATGGTTCGAGGGCCTTGACTATCTCCACGATCGCATCCGGATCCTGCGTATTCAGCACGATCGGAAAAGCGTCCACACCGGCAAGCGTTTTGAACAGCATCGCCTTGCCTTCCATGACCGGGAGCGCAGCCAGCGGCCCGATATTCCCCAAACCCAGCACGGCTGATCCATCCGAAACCACCGCCACCGTATTACCGCGCAACGTCATCTTCATCGCCGCTTCCGGATGCTCCGCTATGTGGGTCGAAACCGCGCCAACGCCGGGCGTATAGAACAGTCCAAGGCTTTTTTTGGTCAGTTTCGCCTTCGGTGTGATTTCGATTTTCCCGCGCAACTTCTTGTGTATCGCCAACGATTCTTTTTGGATATCATTTTTCATAGCTGTAATCATTATTTCATGTACCGACGCCTGAAACATCCGGGCGCATCCGCCCGCTACGTCCCCTGAGCATACACCAAAAACACACCCTTATCAAGCGTGCCTCCTTTTACAAATAGCTTAGGACTTATCCACAATTACCCTTGTCTTAGTCACAAATTGAACACCTTCTTCCTTCAGTATCCTTATTTTTACCGCGCTTCCACCCCGATTATATTCGCCCACCTCACCGCTTGATCTGACCACCCGGTGGCAGGGCACCGCCCTATCGAAATTATGCCGCATCACCGTCCCCACTGCCCGCGCCGCCCCGGGAGCGCCTGAAAGTTTAGCCACCTGCCCATAGGTCAGCACGTGGCCGCGCGGAATACGCCGCACGACATCGCGCACATTTTCCGCAAAAGACCGTCCTTTCATTTTCATATTAACACTCATAAGCATGACGCTTTATTCTCGTTATCCTCGCTGTATTCGCCGACCAAGGCATCCTTTTTATTATCCGTGATTATATTGCCGCAGATCTGTCTTTGGGGGTGGCTCTGTATCTTGATGCCGCCATTCCTATTGTGATGCAGGTAATTCTCGATCACACTATTGTCCATGCCGTCACCCTCACCGTCACCGCCCAGGCGTATGCCGGCACCCGCGCTGCCGAACACCTCGTTCTTCCTGAAGGTATTCCCGTTTCCACGGCTATCCAGCCCGCCGGACTCCTTGTCTTTTTGTCCGGTGCAGGAATTGTTCTCCACCAGATTTCCGGAAGACCCTTCCTTGATATCGACGCACTCGTTCCCCTGCGTATCGATGGTATTGTCATGGATCCAATTGTCATCGGAGGCATCGACGCTGCGGCTGCCATCCTTACCCTTCTGCACCTGTTCGGGAGCGGTCCCGATATAGATACCCTCGCCGTTTTTTCCGCCCGCATCGAACAGGAAATCATAGGCTCCGCAACGAGTGATGGTATTGTAGGCGATTTCATTCTGCTTGGCAAAATGTTTTATCCGCACGCACTCCCCTCCTGCATTCATAAGATGCATATCCAGGATCCTCAGCCCCGTGATACCGTGATCCGCTTCGAACCCTTCGGCATATATCAGCTTATCCCGGTACTGCTTCTCCTTGCTGCCATCCCCTCCGCGCCCGTCTATCGAAAAACCGTTCAGCACGATATAGCTATGATGAATTTCCGCTATCTTATCCCTTTCCCCGGAACCATGCACCACCGCCTTCTCTGATCCCTTGATAATGATCGGCCTCTCTTTCGTGCCATCACGTACCGACATGAAATCCTGAAAATACGTGCCATCGGCCAATATAAGTCCGTCTCCGGGCAGCATTGTCTCGATTCCTTTCTGGATAGTCGAAAAGGCGGACGCCTGAGAAAGACCATCCCTTCCGTCATCGCCGGAAGGAGAAACGAAATACGTGGTGCCCCGTATCACTATCTTGGGCCTCTCCTGCTTTGAGGGAGCGATGTATTGCGGGGATGAAGGAGGGGCCTCGCCTCCCTTCTTCACAACCATCAAAATGGCGATGCCGCTCGCGATAAGAATGCCGATAACAAGGTAATAAATCGATCTCCTCATACCCATGCTCTTATAGGTTTATATCCCCCTGTGAAACATTACCGTGCTCACCACTCCCCTTCCCCCGATTGGTCATCACAGCACCGCACCGCGCGCAGCATCCGGACTAACCTCTTGTTTCTGCAGGACCTCCTGACCCGACGACTGCACAAAGAAAGCGCCTGATTCCTGCTTCAGATGCACATTGATAGCATTTTGCAAAAACGTATTCCTGAACACGTAATTATCCGATGAATTCTGGTAAAAATATATTCCCTTCCGATTGCTGACGATAACGTTCTCCCCGAAGAAATTATTCCCGGACTCATTATTTATACGGATACCGAAACCGTTATTGCTCAAAACATTGTTCATCGCCATATTTTCGAATGAGTGATACATCACGATGCCGTTCACATTTCCGGAGATATAGTTGTTTTCCACCAGATTATTATTCGAATCGCGATCGAGCATTATGCCGTGCAGACGATTATCCTGCGAAAAATTGCCCCGGATAATATTGGAAAAACATCTCCTGGAAAGGATGATACCATGATTCCCATTACGGAATACCCGATTACCCTCTATGAGCAGATGATTGGAATCATCATGAGGATCCAGGCCGTATTCGACATTGTCATGCACATCATTGTCCGAAAGCACGATTCCGGTGGCGCCGAAGGTGTACATGCCGAACAGGTTATGGTGAATATTGCTGTGCGTCAACCGTCCCGTAGAAAGGTCGTCTCGGAATGTCCCGTCCGACAATTTCCACGAAACGCCGTATGGTCCGCCATAGGGATTGCCCCGGTTCGGCGACCCGAAATATCCCAGATAGGCGAGTTCGCTCCCATCGATATCCATCCGTCCGCTCAACTTCTGCAGAATATAGCTCCGGCCGTCATTCCAATTCATGTCATAATTCACCGCCCCCTCATCCCACGAGGTGACTTTCGTATTTCTGATAACGATATTCCCATTTTCGGATTTCAGCCACACGAAACCGTTAGCATCGCTTTTGAGCTTGAGCCACCCCACGGAAGCGCCATCGATAATCAAGGTGACACCATCATCGATAAACACGTTCTTCCTGAGTATGAACTGTTTATTGCCGAGATTTTCGAGAATCGCTTTATTATGGATCCTTGCCGCCAAATCATCAATGGTCACGAAGGAACCTTTTCCGCTTATCCGTATCGCATTTTGCTTGGGATAATTGACCACCACAAAACCTACCGTGCTGTTGCGGCGGTACCGCTCCATATCCGGGTTTCGCAAATCATTCACCGCGATCGCGACCCGCTCCCCAAGATTCACACCGCCTATGGGACCATAGGTAGGCCCTTCGACGGGAAGGAGAGTACTGTCCGGATGAAGAAAAAATCTCCTTCTCACATCGGCATACGTTTCACCTTGCTTGAGCCTGTAATACCCGAATGAATCCGTATCCAATTTCTGAGAAAGGCTTTCTCTGCGCATCCCGCTCTCCTGATCGTTCGTGAGCACCAAATGGCTCTGATCCTCGACCCGAAACAGCCTTTTCATTTCCTTCTCTTGTGCCGCAAACGCCTTTCTCTGCTCGGCCTGGGCGCGCGAAGAGAGACGGTCACTGGATTGATAACCGACGAAAGACAAAAGAACGACGATCGACACCGTTACCGTATATGCGGACGCCCTCCTCAAAAAACCCAACCGATTCAACCGGCTCCTGTCCCAGCGGGTGATCCATGTCTGCTCGTCCACCGTCACCAGCGTATATATTTTTATGAGCGCGAGAAAAAAACCGTACGCCACATGGATCGGCAGGATGGCGACATCCGCGGGATGTTTCATGAAGTGCGGCAGGACCTTCAGGGCGCGGCTTATCATCCACCAGCATACGAGGATCCACGCGATGATGAAATCGCCCCGGTACAGCGCGATACCGAAAAATATCGGCCCTAAAAGCAGCGTGAACGGTTGGATAAACCGATCGATCGTATGGAATGCCAAGAAGGGGTTTTTCCAAAGCCACCCGGAAAAGAGCGCTTTCATGTCGGAGCGCCAGCTGTTTCTCGTCCAACGGATCTGCTGCTTGGTATACGTCCGCATATCGCGCGAACCGGGCGTATAGACCAGCGCGGTCCTCACATACTTCACATCCCAGCCATCGCGCTGGACAAGGCTGGTCAACCGTTTGTCATCGCCGCTGATACACTTCTTGCCGAAGAATCGCTCGGTGACAAGTTCCTTGGTCAGATGCGCTATGGCACTGCGGCGATACACGCCCGTGCGCCCCGATATGCAGCTGAGCGCATTGCCGAACGCCGCCTGATATACCAGATCATTGCCGTAGCGATTGAAAATATGGATGCGGAATAATTTCCGCGCGATCGTATCGGCGAACAATACGTCCTGACGGGGAGCCACGCCGCCCACCCGCGCATCGGAAAAAGGTCCCGTTACTTTTTCTTTCAGGCCTTCCGTCCAAATGGTATCACTGTCCACCAGCGCCACGATTTCGCCCGTCGAAGCGCCGATGCCCGTGGCGAGCGCCTCCCTTTTCCCTGGAACGCGCGTTATGATCATCCTCGCTTCCGGACAGCTCTCGCTGAATACCTCGAACACCTCGATGCACCGCGTGTCGGTATGGTCGATGACCGCGATGATCTCCTTGGGATGATTCCCTTTCCACGATACGAGCGCCGCGCGAAACATTTCCGGATTCTCATTATACACCGGGGTCACGATGGAAACGCTCGCGCCATATTCCCCGACCGGGAGACGGTAAAAAAACGAAGTTATTTTTTTGAAACCCCACACCGACCAACGCCACAAACCGATAACACCCAACGGAAAATATCCCCACCATACCGCCGCATGGGTGCGGAAAAATTCGCTATTCGCAACGGTGGTAAAAAATGTTTCCATACGCCGCTCTTAATCCTGAGCCTTCCGGTTTTTCTGAAACGCATGTCTCTGCGCGACCTTGCTTAACGCGGGCGCATGCTCGGCAAAAGGAGCGACCTGCAGCACCGAAAACGCTTTCGCAGAGGGCAACGACTTCTCCTTGCGTATTTCATGCGTCTTATACCAGATTTTCCCGTATTTTTTATTGGCATTGATAGCGCCCTCCAACACATCCATATGGATGCGCAGCTCCTTCGAGGCCCAATCGAAAAACGCCTGGGTATCCTTAGGCAGGCACGTGCCCTCGAAAGGACCCTTATTTTTCAATCCGTACTCCTGATTCCAGAAACCCTCCGCGCTCTGGGTTGTGATATCGAACACCCTCTCGGGCATGATATCGACCCGATCCGCCACCACCCTGATCTCATTGAAGAATGCGATCTTGACGGCATTGTAAAGATTGTGGACATACTTCTGCATCTCGGCCTCACGCACGGAAACATAGTGGATCTTGCACGTATAATCGGAAAAGATATCCTCCATACGCTGACGCGACCGCTGATCGAGCGAGCCCACGGTCACGACCCACGGATTTCTAAAATCATACTCAGCGCTTCGCTCCCTCAGATACTCCGGGTTCATCGCCACCCCGAAGTCCTTCCCGGCCCGCTTCTTGGATGCTTTCTCCAGAAGGGGGATGAGGATATCTTCCGTCGTTTTCGGAGGCACCGTGCTGCGTATCACCACCATGCAATACCCCTCCCGATACCTGAGTTTTTTTCCGAATGTCCTTACTGCCGATCGCAGGTACTTGAGGTTGATTTTTCCCCGCTGCGTCGGTGTCGAAACGACGAAAAAGAAGGTGTCACTCCCGTTCACATCCAAATCATCCATATGCCTCGCCTCAAGACCCTGCCCCCTCAGGTTGGCTATAGCCTCATCCCTGACATCATAAAACACCACCTCCGCTCCCCTCGCAATGAATCCCTTACCGGTGGCGCTTCCGACCACGCCGCTCCCGATAATCGCTATCGTTTTCATATGATCGCACAGGCACCACCCCTAACGGATGAGAAGAGCCCACGCACTAGGAGTAAACCCGTTATACAAGAATTAAGCGTCCTCTACACAGTACTACTCCTTTCACCTCGATAATTTTCATAGCCTATGCGAATAAAAGCGCATTTCCCTCATCCAGGCGCGCCATAAAGCGTCGCAAGACCGTCAAAAAAACGCTGGATATACCAGCATCGGTTTGATATGGGCCATATGCACCTCTATATCCCACAGAAAAAAGGGTTTCAGGACTTATGTAGTGGCCACTCCGTACTCGCACCGGCCGCGGAGTAAGTCCTGAAACCCTTTTCCTTCCTACCGCACAAACAAGCTCTCTAGATAAAAATTTTCTATACCGAACAGTTTTTTCACAGCAGCGATCTTTTCAAGACTGGCCACAGCATCTTTTTTGGCGGCATTTTTGACGCCGACTATCATCACGTTTTTGTGCGTGTGCTCATCGGTGATGAATTCGAAGATCCGCGTCTTGTAGCCATGCGCCTCAAGCACAAGCCCGCGCAGGGTGTCCGTCACCAACTCCGCCTGACGCTCCTCCAAAATGCCATGAGCCACGATACTTGCAAGCCCATCGGTCACGTTCAGCTCCTTCCTGATCTGACGATGGCAGCATGGCGCTGTGATGATGACATCGGCATCGGAGGTGATGCCTTGATAGATCGCGTCATCGGTCGCCGTATCGCAGGCATGCAGGGCTATCAGCATATCCATCTTCCCCTTCGGATAGCTCGCGATATCACCCTGATGGAAGTCAAGGTTTTCAAAACCGCATTTCGTCGCGATGCCGCTGCAGATGATCACTAATTCCTCGCGCATCTCGACGCCGGTCACATGCGCTTCTTTTTTGAGCGTATGGGTCAGATAGTCATAGAGAGCGAATGTCAGATATCCCTTCCCGGAACCCATGTCCGCTATTTCAAGTTTCTCTTTCTCCTTCAGACCGGAGGATGTGATGAGCGCATCGATCGTTTCGATATAGCGATTGATCTGCTTGAACTTGCTGCGCATAGCATATGACAACTGCCCGCCTTCGATCACCACGCCCAGATCCTTCAGGTACTGATTATCGTCGATGCTGATGAAGCGCTCCTTGCGGGCATCGTGTGCCGCCGTATCCGGAAGCGTGCAGGTCGGCTTGCCATAACGGATATTGGCTTTCTTTTTCCTATTGAAGCTCAGGCGCATATCCTTGGCCGCCGTGAACAGGACCGCATTTAAAAACACGTCTCCAAGCAAAGCGGTCAGTTCCGCCACAGCCTCCTGAAGCGAATAGTTCTTGGTGATATGCTTGGTCGGATACTTATACACGAAAGACAGCTTCTTTTCCTCCCGTATCTCCACGGCGCGGATCACGACTCTTTGCACTCCGTCCTCGTCATCCGAGACCGGTTTGCCGAGAGTCAGTTTGATGAAAAATCCTGAACCAAACGCCCATTTCAGCTCCCCGGTGAATTTCCCGATATGCTCATCCATATTTCTCCTTGTTACGCATAGACACACTCCCTGATATTGAAAGCGTATCGTACCAAAAATACTCAACCACGTCAATAATTTTCCTTACATTTCATTCTGAATCGCAATCACCAGACAGGAGGGAGAAACAATGCGTTTCGGGACATCGAAGTATATAAAAATCTCCCGGACTTGCCAAATTGGTTTACCAAAATGACAAATTGTCCAAGGGACTAAGAGTCTAAGTGTCAAAAACTCAGACTCAAGCGGTCAGTTGCGGAACCACGAAGCGATGAGAGGAGCCGGCATTCCACACGTCGTCATTCGAAAATCGGTAGACGTTCGCATAGAGACGGCCATCGGAGTTACCATAGACGTCCGCGACAAAAAGGTTTTCATTGTCAGGATCGTCCTTTGAAAGGATGTTGTCGTCTTTCTTGAACAAGAAAAATGTTCCATATCCATCCTAGCGTAACTTATCCTTATGATTCTCTGAAAAATCGATAATCTGACTTTGAGTAAAGCACATGTCATCGAGAGATCTCCCGAGGCTTCCGAAAATTTTCGAAAATATACCATCCTTCGTCATCTCGCAAACAATTGCTTTGGTTTTTTTCGTTGATTTGCTTGGTTTATTAAGACCCCATTTAACGAACTCCGGATCAATGTAGCCCGTAAAGACAGCGTTCGCTTCAGCGATTGTTCTCATTCCATCCGTTGAGTTGATAGCGATAGTCTCATTAACAAAGAGTTGATGAAGATATTCCGTCTCTATCTTTGGTGTTGACACCTCGACAGTTGTTGTCACTATTGGTTTTGATAAATTTTCAATCTCTTGCATCGAAACCCATTGTTGCTTAAGAACAAAATTGATTGCCCATAAAATAAACTTTTTCATCATTCTTCTCCAGGTTTGTTTTTGTGAAAATCGTAAACAGGCGGTTTTTTGACGTAACCAACGCTTGTTTATACTTATGTACTTGTAGATTGTCAATGAACCGACTGAATAGTATATACCTCTTGACGGATTTTGTCAATGACACATCCGCAAGATTTTCTTAAAATGGCTCAAATAAAATGAAGAGTGGAGCTTAGGGCAGTTTTTGCAACCTGGCTATGGCCGCACCGTCGCAAACAGCGTTTCCGACAAATGGGTCAGACTCTCCCAATTCCCTGCCAAGAAAAAAAGTATGAGCCCGTAGACGATGACATTGGTCAATTTGCTGTGCGACGCTAGTTTCAGGGCGCTCCCGAAAGCCTTGTTGGGGATGAATGGCACGCCGTGAAAATTGACCGCCGCCCATATCTCATCCAAAACTAAGTGTCCGATAAACCCGATCGTCAGCGCTACCGCCAAAAGAAAAGCATCGCCTTCGATAAAACCATACTTCTGCGCCAACATGAAGGTCACCAATCCGGAAAGCAGCGCCGCCGGAATCGAATGCACCATACCGCGATGATGCGTGAGCTGCTTGAATATCGAACCGCCCACCACCCACACCAAAAACATCGCCCCGATCGGCCAACCGATAAGCAATTGGCAATCATGCGGAGCAGTCCGCATCACATGAAGCAAGGCAAGACTTCCGGCAATGCAGCTGAGCACCCCGAACGTCACATGGAATGGGATGCCCGAATCACTATCCATATCCGGCATGATGCCGCCGATCACCGCTGCCACGAATACCGCCACATAGAAACTCGCCTCGTCCGCCAAAGTGAAACTGACTATAGTAGCCACCGCCGCAACGCCCAAAAGTATGCCAAGAGAAAAATGTGCGCGAAAACTCGCCATAAGCAAAACAAAAACTTCGTTCTTCCATCATACCATTTCCATCCGTTCTTGTCTGCAAAAAAGGAATAAAAAAAGGCGCGCAGCATATAGACAAGCTATACGTCGCGCGCCACTATTTCTTTCATCAGAAGTTCTGATTTACCAAACCACCGAAAGTCCTGTTACCACCTGAGTATCCTGGTTATCGCTTTGCCCTCCGAATATCGGAATCAACACCCGGCTGAAAACCTGAAAAGGGCTCTTCCCGAGTGGCACCGAGAATTCCATTTTGAGCACCGTTACCGGTTTGCGCTCATAAACGCAGCAATCATAGGTCAACCCGATATTCGTCCCGATCTTAAGCGATGTCCACTCGTGAGTCCACCACACGCTTACCTGCGATCCATACCTCGCGCCATCCGTCGGAATGCTGAGCTGAGCCTTGCCACACAAAGAGTACTCTTTGTAACAGGCTACCACTTTCGGAGCATGCATGCCATCTCGCCATCCATTCGTCATGAAATGGTAGAAGTTATACGAGGCATCTATGCTCACCGTATCGAATACGCTCGTACGGACCCCGACGGAATAATCAAGCTCATTGCCATGCGTATTCTCCAAACCGATCGATGCCCACGTTCCGCCATACAAGGTGTACTTATCATTCACAGCATAGCTCACTTCAGCCCACGGTTGCAATGATGATCCACCAGCCTTCTTAGCATTACCATAGACATAACTGGAAACGACGCTTGCGCCTGCGGACACTTTCGGCAGACTTCCGGCACTCGCGATTCCGAAACCGCAAAAAGAAATAAAGGTTGAAAAAGCATAACCGATCCATCGCTTAATTTCTTTTGCCTGTTCGATAGCGCTTCCGGGATAGTACCAAAAGGTTACCGGCCACAAGATGATCATCCATGGAAGTCTGATTGACTCCCACTTCATGTTCAATTCCTTCTGCCGTATACGGTAGATAAACCAACAAGCAAACCAGATTATGCCGCCAACATACGAACGTAAAAGCATTTCAGGATGCCAGACCGAAACTATCAAAGACTCTTTAGTATCTTCTCGCTTCGCTTTGTTTTGAAAAATCTCGGCACGCTTCTTTTCAGAATCGCTTCCCGCTTCCTTCCAAACATCACGACGCAGTTGTTCCAAATAATTATTTACAAACGAATCATACATGAATCGTATATCACCAGCCTGCATCCGCATACACGGACTATTATAATGTGCTGCATCATAGTAGCCGCTGGCATTGCCCATCTGTGCTTGAATCACCATTCGCGCAGCTTGACACTCTTGATTAAGCTTTTGCTGCTTGTATACGATATCCAGGTATTGAGTATCATCAATATCGTGCCGCTTAATCAGCAGCACTAATTGATCCGCTTCACGAGCAATCTGTTCCTCGCTCATGATTTGCACCCCTTCTCTCAACTTCGTTTCTGAAAGAGAAAAAAGAGGCACCACCACCAAAATGAAAAAAATGGAAACAACAACCCCGATCGATATGAGGTCTCCCCAATTCCACCACCATTCTTTACACCATTTCACTATTTCCTCAAAAGAAAGTTCTCGCTCTTCTTCTTGAGGAAAGATATCTTCTACCAACATAACTACCTCCTGCTTTCCCAAACGAACCGTGGGAACATCGGTTTCAGTTTTTAAAAAACTAAACTTTAGGATAGCATAGTAAAGGGAAAAAGTCAAGGGAACGCCACTGTCCGCAGCTCATTGACCAAGCAATCGATTCCTGTTAGCCTGTAATCAAAAGCAGTCCCTTTACAAAACAGAAAATCACCGCGCATCAAACATAGGAGTCATTTCCATGAACACCCTCTATGATGAGGACGATGCGATGGATGAAAACTTCATGGCAACGCCCCCGAAAAGCACCTACAACAGCAACCTTCCCCCGCACTGCGTACTCAATAGATCACCAGCAACAAGAGGGTCGTTGTGCAACCTTCCCGATTGCAGAGACCTTTGCGGCACAGATATCCATCACTGCATCCTCGTGCATCCCGATAACGATTTCGATTTGCACGAATTTCATGACACGGATATATTGCTCAGGTAAGCATACGCAACGAGCGCATCCATCGCGATCCGCCCGTTGTTTTTATTTCCGCACATCTTTCCCGCCAGGCTGCGGCCTGTTTTCTAAAAAGAAAGAATCAGCCTTATCACGATCCGGCATGTATTTTCCAATGCGTTTCCCAGATACGCTTGGTCAGCCGGGCATACGAAGCCTCCGCCTTCAGGCGTGTCGCAAGCGGGAGATGATCGATCGTGCGGACAGCCACCACAAGCTCCCGCGCACCCTTCTCGATTTCGCTCGGGCTCCAGCACACCGGGGAGGTGGCGACCAATTGCGCCCTCGTCGCCCACCACCACGCGCAGCTCGCCATCCCCCGATCGGCGTGTCTGCGCGCGAGGGCGTAGTTGATATCGATCCGATGCGCATTCACGGTTTTGATAACGAAGCGGGCGAATCGCCACAGTGCCTGATGGATAGCGTTGTCGCTCGCGTTCCACAGTATGAACGGATTATTAGCCGCCAGCTCCTCTTCAAGCGATTCCCAACTCGATTCGCGGGGCGTCACTTCCTTTTCCTTCTTCAAAGTATCCAGATATTCCGAGACGGTCGGCATCGTTATCCCCGAATCGGTAAAGGCCTTCTCGTAATAGCCTTTATCATCCTTATGCCAGTGCCCATAGAGTTCGCCATCATGCGCGATGATAATGGCCTGGTCTTCGATCTCGTGACGATGCGTGAGGATAAATTCCGGTGGAAAGGTCTTGGAAAACGAACGATTGCGAAACAAGACGCGCAGCCCATTGTCCTTGATGACGTATCGCGTATCGCTTCGCGGCTTGCCTTTCGGAAAGTGAAATTCGTCGAGGATGAGCCACTCGAACCCGAGGGCATGCACCACATCCGCCACTTTCTTACTATACGTCATTTCCGGGATATAAAACCCCTTCGGCCTGTAGGCGTCACCGAAAATCTTCCGGTTCATTTCCGTATGCATAATGATCTGCCGACGTATCTCATCTTCGGGAAACAGCGCGAGAATCGGGTGATACATGGCGCTTCCGACAAGCTCGATCCTCCCATCCGCAGCAAGCTCGCGGTATTCTTCGAGCAAGGCATGATAGCCGTGCGTCTCCAATAACTCAAGCAATGAGCCCGAAAAGTTGATTGTGAAACGCATGCGCGGATACCGTCGCATCAATTCCGGCAGGAGCGCATAGGATTCCTGAGTCACCTGATCGAGCACTTCCTTGGATTGGGTCGGTGGCTGATAGAGATGCAAAAAATTTATCCAAGTAATCATAAGGGTTTCTTTTTAAGACGAAGCGTCGACACGTAGAGGTTGATATATTTTTGGGCCGGCAATTCCCATGAGTTCGCCGCCTTGAGTCCGGAAATGCTGAGTTCCTTCCAGGAGCGGGCATGCTTGAAGTTTTCGAGCGCGCGGATAATGGCGATGAGCAGGTGCGTCGAATTGTAGCGCTTGAAGGTGAAGCCGTTGCCGGTCTTGGTGCGCGGATCATAGTCTTGTATCGTATCCGCCAATCCCCCGATATGGCGCACCACCGGGATGCATCCGTATCGAAGCGCGATCATCTGGTTGATGCCGCATGGCTCGAAGCGCGACGGCATAAGGAATATCTCCGAACCGGCATACAAAAGCGTCTCGCTCTCCGGATCGAACGGGGTATAGGCGAATTGCTTCGGAAACTCCCGCTGCAACGCCTTCAGGGACTGGATGGTCTGCTCATCGCCATCCCCCATCACGATAATCTGCGTCCCTTGCCGAAGCACGATGCGGACAATCTGCAGGACGAGCTTGAATCCCTTCTGCTCAGTAATACGCGAGGTAGTGCATAAAAGTGGCACATTCAGATCGACAGTAAGCCCGTAGCGTTTCTGCAGCGCCTTCTTGTTATATTTCTTCAACCGCACCGATTTGCTATTGTAATGACACGCCAATCCCTCATCCGTCATCGGATTGAAATCGTCGTAGTCGATACCGTTCACGATACCGAACACGACCCGCTGCTTGCGCTTCAGAAGCCTATGAAGCGCCTCACCGAAGGCTTCCGTGAGGATTTCCTCGCGATAGGTTTCCGAGACGGTATTGATAGCATCGGCATGGATGATGGCTCGCTTCGCGAAATTCACCTTCTCCATCCTCCTTCGATCCGAAAACGAGGGTAGCTTGGATCGGCCGTCGTCGCTTTCGCCCGAGGGAATCTTGTGCCAATCATGGCCGAGCTGGAAGGAGAGGTTATGGATGGTGAAAAGAGTCGCCGTGCCGTTCCAGAACGGATCCTTTCTATGCCGTGTCTTGAGAAGGTATGGGATGAGTCCCGCGTGCCAATCATGGCAGTGGACGATGGATGGCCTGAAATCTATTTTCTTCAAAAGGAAGAGTGCGGCGATATTGAAGAAAAGGAATCGGGCATTATCGTTTTTCGCGCCGTACAGCTTTTCCCGTGACCCGAAAAATTTCCTGCTCTCGACGAAATAGACCGGTATGTTTTCCTCCCCGAGCACACCCCTCCGATACGCCACTTCCTCAAACACTCCCGGCTCTATCTCGATTTGCTCCGATGCCTCCTCAAGCGGATCGAGCGCATATTCGCTCGTGTCAATCAGATGATCATAGTAGGGCGTGACGATTATCGCATCCACGCCGAGCTCCACTTGCGCCCGCGGAAGCGCCCCGAGCACACTGGCCAGTCCCCCGGTTTTGGAAAACGGCTCGACTTCCGACGCGATATGGGCAACACGGAGCTTGGGCATGCTTTTCTGATGTTTCGTAACCATAATGATGTTGCCTTATGAATAATCTTGTTCCGCCACTCTTCGACGCAATAAACGACAAAAAAAGCCCTACCAAAAAATTGAGGACTTATGGGGCGATATGGATTGCAGCGCAAAGACCGAGGCGATCGGTACGAGGATGTGGAAGGGTGATAGATCCATACGCATCAATCAAGGATTAACTGGCGCCAGATCACGCATATACCGGAAATGTTAATGCCTGCTGTTTGCAAGGACTCATTAACCGCCAGGACTTCTCTGTTTTATTGCTCGGTCTTCAGTATACCACGGCGGCGTCTTTTTTTCCACCTCATAAACAAAAACACAAACTCCTTCTTTAGGGCCTGTGTTTTTGAGGACAAAAGACCGTATCGGTAAAAGCCAAAACCGCTTACACTTTCTTAGCATAGTCAACCATTCCCTGAAAATCGACGCCGACCACCGGTTCGTTTCCGACCACCCATGCATCATGACCCGATGGCAATGAGGACACGCTGCCCGGTTTAAGGTCTGCTTCCGTACCATCGGTCATCACCACGTGCAGCGTTCCTGATACAATGTACTGGAAATGGGGAGCCTCGCACCACTCAGTCTTAGCAAGCGGTTTGACATGAGAAGACCACTTCCACCCCGGCTCAAAGGTTGCTTTGCCAACCACCGCGCCTCCGATATTAACCAACTCCACCCTTCCCTTCTCGAATGTTCTCACTTCATCCGGGGAAGTAAAATATTGTACCTCCATTTTCTTGTTCATACTGTTTCACTTACTGATTAATCCCAACCTTTTACTTTGATAACTCCATACCTATCGAACCAAGCCTCTAGCGGTAACATACTCATAGTTTCAACGCCCTAACAGCATTCCTCGTATCACGACTGCTCCACTACCATACTGGAATATACTAGAAAGAGTATTATTTTCTTTCATTTTTTCGCTAGCGGAGAGGGTTTCACGTATTGGTCCTGTGAATTTTTCCAGCAATCTGAACGGCATGTCCATATTCCTGATTTAAGCCTGTACGGCAAACAAAACAAGCGGTTCATGCTAATAGTCCTTTCCATTGAAATCCTTCGTTTGTACCGTCTTCATATCGATACCGTCAAGGCAACGGACATTGATCGCCACCTTCGGGAAGGTCACCCCCTCCGCGAACGATTCCGTGCCGCACACATCGCAGAACAGATGCCGTATGGCTTTTTTATTGAAGAAATACTCGGTAAGGTTTTCCCTGCCGGACAAAAGCTTGAATTTCTCCTTATCGACAAACACGAGCACCAACCCCTTCTTGCTACAGTGCGAACAATTGCACGAAAGCGCGTCCGTAAGCTCGGTTTCAACCTCATACCTCACCAAACCGCAATGGCATCCGCCAAGATATTTTTTCATATATTTTTTCTATTCTACGAGTCAAATGATCCAGCCCTCAAAGTCTTGAAAGAACCTACCTATGCATACGCTCGTTCGGATCATTTTTTGTCATGATCAAAGTATTTTCGAATCGAATCCATCGATACCGCAAGGTTGGCCTGCATACGCATCGACACGGTATCGATAAATAAAGACCTCGCCTTGCCTATTCCGAACACAAGCATATTTCCATACTAGTGTTGCCTGGCCTGTTTTTTGTGTTTATGATACAAAGATAGTAAACAATAAAGAAAATCTTATGAAACAGGAGAGCGCTGAACGTACAAACGATTATGCCACCTTATTTATCGGGAAAGAAATAGGAATAAAAATCGATCGACCGCTTCATTCGAAACATCCGAAACATGGCTTCATTTACGAAGTAAACTATGGTTTCGTACCAGACACGAAAGCTCCTGATAATGAAGAAATCGATGCTTATCTCATCGGCGTCAATGAGCCCGTTGAAACCTACAAAGGAAAATGCATTGCTGTCATTCATCGTCTGAATGATAATGATGATAAATTGGTGATTATTCCAACATTACTCGAAAACATAAACGATGATGAAATTCGAAAAGCCACTTACTTCCAGGAACAATTCTTCACTTCTGAAATTATTCGGTAAACTCATGGGTGGGCGCTATTTCTTTCCGAATTGCCCTTCGAATCCCTCGTGAAAACCAAATACTCTCTATTTTGTTTTTCTCATTCTATCACAAGGAAGGGATTCGGTTGTCACTAAAAATGCTTACTTGCGAAAGCTCTTCCGGAACCTGACTTCAAATACTTTTCGAATTCAAAGGCTTTATGTTTATCTGCGATAGCGCAATAAAATTCCAATGAAATCGGAAGTCTTCTTACTGTCGCCGGCACATATCCGTTTTTATGTCGTTCCACCCTTTCCTTGAGGTCATTCGTACATCCTACATAATACCCGTCTTTGCATTTCAAGCTATAGACATAATACATATCAGACTTGTATTTTGTTTTATCTCGCTTTCGCGAAGCTACTGGCGGACTGCGTCACGCCGTAGCTACGCTTCAGCGTAGCGAAGGCGGAGAGGGAGGGATTCGAACCCTCGAGCCGGTTTTACCCAGCTAACACATTAGCAGTGTGCCCCTTTCGGCCTCTCAGGCACCTCTCCTTGTCAATTAACAGTTAACAATCAACAAGAAACGGGCTCCTTCACTGTTGATTGATTATTGCTAACTGATATATAGCCTATCATCATCTTTTGAAAGAATCAAGCCTGCCAAGCATAAAAACCTTGACGAAAGCGCCTTTTCGTACTAACGTTATGGATAAACATCAGCATATTAACAATCCACACATCAGGAGGTCGTTATGGCCGAACAACTCACCCTCGAAAATATTCCGGTTAATACCCCGGATCCCACAAAAAAGGCGCCCGGACTTACAATAGGCACTGTCATACAATCAGCCGTGTTTGCGCATTGTACTTGTACAAGCTTTCAAAAACAAGAGTTCGCCGTTGACACTTCCATGCAATCACATGTGTATTCATCTGATGACCAAGATTTCGGTGAAGCGCATTTCGTCATCGAATCCATGCAGTCTGCATGCATCGGTGATTGCGGAAAACAAGCCAACAAGCAGTTAAAAGTAACCGCCCGTCGGCTTATCGATAACATCACGTATGATCCGACCAGCGAACAAATAACTTTTTTATGCGAAGGCTTTGGAGCAGCTCGTGTTTACCTGCATCAAATCAATATAATAGGACAAATGAAACTCATATTCACCTGGTGAACTCACCTTAAGGGCGCTCGAAGCAATTCGGCGCCTTTTTTACACGCACCGATACCGGATCAAAAAATCGGCCCGCGTCGGGATAAAAACCGGTCATTTTCCCTCTCTGCAGCCTCAGGGCTTGCTTTTTTTCCCGATTTGATATATACTGCGATTGTTGTAAGTTTTCTCAGCAGGTTTCTTTACCCTTAGGTTCTCAGGTTAACTTGAGTCGTAAGCAAAGGCTTTGGCCTTGAAAAAGGTGGGAGTACGAGGAGAAGGGTCGGCTTACACAGTAATCAGCCAATTTTATATTCATATATTATGGCTCTCAAGTTATACGTAGGCGGTTTGCCATACGCTACCACTGACGAGGAGTTGAAAGACGCTTTCGCTCAGGCCGGTACCGTAACATCTGCTACCATCATCATCGACCGCGCTTCCGGACGCTCGAAAGGCTTCGGTTTCGTGGAGATGTCGAATGATGCGGAGGCGCAAGCAGCCATCGAATTGTGGAACGAAAAAGAGTTCAACGGTCGTACATTGACCGTCAACGAGGCTCGTCCTCTCGAAGCTCGTCCTCCACGACGTGATTTCAATGGCGGTAACCGCGGCGGAAATCGTGATTTCCAAGGCGGAAGCAACAGCCGTTGGTAATCCAACCTGCATGTGCAAAAAAACAGCCCTTTCGGGGGCTGTTTTTTGTCGTACGAAAAGATTCGTATAAAATAGAAGGCACTCATGAAAGATTTCATGAGTGCCTACGCATTTAGCAGCAGATATTACCTGCTTTATACTTTTGATGTATGCTCTGGATCCCAAATAACTCCCGAATTACTCAATTGAGGTTCTTTGTAGCCGCATGCGCCTGGATTTACTCCAGGGTCATAGGGGCAGCGAGTTCCCGTATCCAATTCCAGCCCACAGTTAACGCATTTGCCCGTGGCAGCTACACTGTTTTCTATTCCGCCATGATATTTTTCAGGCAATTTTATTGTTGTTTGTTTGTTTTCGTCTGGGGTAAGATCATAAAGATTTCCCAGCTGTTCTCTTGATAAAGTCATCGTCTTTCTCCGGTTGGTTTGAAATTGTTTCGTAAAAAATTACAACTAAAGCCTAGCACAAAGCTTGTTTTAAGTCAATAGGCGGGATATTTATGTATTCCCCTCCACCACCAGCTGCCCGCAGGCGGCGGCGATGTCGTCGCCCATCGTGCGGCGCTTGGTGGCGTCGACGTTGCGCGACTTGAGGTATTCCAAAAATTCATCCGCCTTATCCCCTTCGCTATTGAAGTATTCGCTTCCGGTGAAGTTATACGGGATCAGGTTGATGCGCACCTTGCCCACGCGCTCCGCAAAAGACGCCAAGGCCTTCGCATGCATCGGCGTGTCATTGACATTGGCAAGCATCACGTATTCGAACGTGATATGCCTCCGCTTGCTATCGAATTTCTCGAAGTACCTTTCCGCCCACTCTGCAAGCTTATCCAAAAATCCGTCATACGAGGATGGCATGATAGTCTTGCGCGTTTCCGAGTCGGCACTGTGGAGCGAAACAGCCAAACGGACCGGCGGCCATTCCGGATCGATCAAAAGCTTCTCGAGCATCGGGATAAGGCCCACCGTCGAGACCGTGATGCGGGTCGGCCCGATATCGGTATGCTTCAAAAGCAGCTGGAGGGTTTCCCGGACACTGTCGTAATTGGCCAAAGGCTCCCCCATGCCCATGAAGACAACGTTGCTGATGCGCTGCGCAAGGTCCGGGCGCTTGGTCAGGAAGCTATTCCAAAACCGTACCTGATCGACGATCTCGTCCGATGTCAGGTTGCGGGTCAAGCCCATGGTGCCCGTCGCACAGAACGTGCAGCGCATCGCGCAACCGATCTGAGAAGAAACGCACACCGTCCACTGCTCGCGCGCATTGCGCATCAGCACGGTCTCGATACGTTTGCTGCCTTCCACTTCAAGGACCGCTTTGAATGTATCCTTATGCTTGGACTCGAAGGTGAAGACTTCCTTGACCGACATCCACGGGATCTCCTTGATCGCCTGCTCGCGCATAGGGAGCGAAAGATTGCTCACATCATTCCAGCCTGTCCACCCGGCATGAAAAACAGCCTCGTCAATCTGCTTGAGACGAAACTTCTGCATGTCCGGGAACAGCGCTTGGAATTGTTGTTTTCGGGTGAGTAGCATAAGCACATATACTACCTCGATAGCGTCTGGAAGTCAAGAAATCCAATACGTTTTATTTCCTCACCACGATCATCGATTTTCGAATATCCTTTACCGGCACATGATTACCCGTCATATAGTCACGGATCGCTTCGTAGAGAACGCTCTCATCATATCGGTAGCCTGCGCCATTCTTCGTACCTGGGTCATGAACGATGAACGCCTTCGCCTCCGGATCATAACCGGAAATCACGAGCATATGCTCTGCGGGTCCGGGAGCCGTGAAATATGGGTTGTGCAACGCTCGTCCGTTTGCCGGTACGATAACGATCGCCCCGATCTCAAGCGCGCTTCGGATATCCGTTATCCGGATATTTTGCTTCATCTCGACAGTATCATACTGGAAATATTCTTTCATCACTTCCATCGTATCCTGCAATGATGTATCGAACACGAACTTTCCAAACTTCTTCGTTTCAAATTTCGTAATAGATTCTATCGTCTGTTTTCCTTGTTGCGGCGAAAGCGATTCTCCCTTCACCCAAGCCATGGCCATAGTCATCGCTGCTTCCTCGCAGGCATGCTGAAACGCGGCTTTGTTCCATTCTCCGAAGGGGGCCTGAACAAGAAATGGCACTTCCTGCACCACCAAAGTGTTCTGCAAGGAAAGCATGGGTTGATCCTGCTTTATCGGCACAATAGACGAAACTGTCTTTTCAGTATCACGAACCAAGGTGTCTGTGCGCGTTATCTCTATCGCGCTCTTCGCCGGAATATCGACGGCTTCTTGCGAGTTATCCTGCTCTGCGGCATCCGACTTAAGCGCAGTATTTTGTTTTGACAGCGATTCACTACTGGTATTTTTTGCGAAATGAATACCGCCATAATTCCCACGTACCCCAAACCACAATCCTACCAATAGGACATTGAATGCGATAATAATGCTATACCTTGTTTTGAGCGCGTTCATATGCCCCTATTCTACTCTCTAAAACTTTTTTTGCAAGATGGTTTTATTCCTTCCTCACGACGATAATCGTTTTCTGGTCGTCTGCTGTCAATGGCGCGTCGTTGCCAGTCGGATAATCGCGAAGCGCCTGATAGAGAATCTCCTCATCGTACCGATACGACTTCCCCTCCTTGGTTCCGGGATCATTGGTGATGAATTCTTGCGTCGTCCTGTCATAGCCGATAATCACCAGCATATGATGCAATGGCCCAGGCTGTGTGAAATGCGGATTATGGAGCTTCTGCCCATTCATCGGTGCGATCACAAGAAAACCTTTGGCCAAGAGCTGCTGTATAGCCTTAATCGAGGCATTATGCACGACATCGACACCGGCATACTGGTAATAATCCCGCATCACCTGCGCCGTCTCCTCCGCCGAAGTATCCGCCGTGAATGCCCCGAATTTCTCGGTCACGAACCGGGTGATGTCCTCGATGGATCGCTTGCTTCCCTCCGGCGAGAGCGTCGTCCCTCGCACCCAGGCCATCGCCATGATCATCGAGGCCTCCTCGCAGCCATCCTGGAATGTCAAATCGTCCCATTCGCCGAACGGCGCCTGGGAAGTGAACGGCACCTGATACAAAACACGCGGCGGAAACGCTTCGTCTTCCTCCGTCGCATCTCCTTCGGATAACGGAAAAGCGCCGGGCGATGCGTCTTGAGGCGCATCCTTCGTTTCCTGCGGCGCGGCAATATCGGTAATGCTCGGGCCGGTGACCAGCGCTGGCGCATCGCTTGGCATTGCACGATTCGCGTATCGGTACCAAAAAACGCCTCCGGCAATGATAACGCCGATCGCAAACGCGGCTATTGCTCCATGTAGTATGTATCGCATAACGAAAACCCTCTTAAAAAAGCGCACCGGCAATCCTCGTAGCCGAAAGCTCTTCCTCTGCCGTCTTGATCGAAGACTCTTTCTTCTTTCCTGTTTTCGCTGGAGCTTCCGGAATGGCCGCCGCCTCTATTGGTACGTCTATTTTTTCTATTTCTTCAGGAGGCTCATCCAAGGTCTCTTCGGGAAGCTCCAAGCTCTCCACGCGAGGCAGGGCATTGGCACCGGCAATGCCCTGCAGATCGCCATACATCCCGACCGTATTGAGCGTCACGCGCTCGATTTCCTTCTCCCGCTTGCTCCACATCTTCTGGAAGGAACGCTTCTCGATATCCAGATCGTTTTTCATGCTCGTGAATGCCATCACGATATTCTCCACGCGATTCTTGAACTGATTGCCCGTCAGGTATTCATACAAGGCCTCCATCTTCTCGCCCTTACCCACGGATGCCTGCTTTATTTTGTGGACTTCCTGCAAGGTCACACGGAGCGCCTCCGCCAAAGGGAGGGCCGAGGCATACTCGCACACCCACACGCCATCCATCAGCCCGAAAGAGGCGATGCCTTCGGGCAGCGTCTTGGATACCAGGATGCACACGTCCGCCTTGGCGATGCCCTGATCGCTTTTGAGCTTCTTGATCCAATCCCCGCTCCACGCCTTGGTATTCTTCGATTCCCACAAAAGCACCCCGCACTTCTGCCCGAATTGCGTCTGCACGGTCTGGATAAGATCCGCACCCCGGATACCCGTCGCCACATCCTCGATAATATCGCTCAAGAAGGTCGATCGCAGCGTATCGCGCAGGTCATTCTCCTGCACATCGCCCTGGATCTGCATCGATCCCTGATCGAGTTTGCGTTTCAGATCATCCGCCTGGCGCTGAGCCTGTTCCAATTGCTTGTCTTTCTCGAGCATCTTCATGCGGAATTCCTCTTCCGCCGCCTTGCGGATACTCTGTCCGAGCTTCTCCTTTTCCTCGTCCATCTTTCGTTCCATTTCAAGTTCCAAATTCTTTTCCCTGTCCTCGATTTCCCGCGTCTTGCGACGAAGCTCGATCTCATTCTTTCGCGCCTCTTCAAGCTCGCGCGCACGCTCCTCGTTCTGCGATTTCAGGTCCGCCATCTCCACCGACAATCTTTCCTGCGCCTGAACTTCCGCCTTTTTCCATAAGACCTCTTTCTCTACCGACAACTTCTGAGAGATTTCTTTGGCCACCAACTCATCCATCGATGCGGATTTCTGCTCGAGCATCTTCTTCTCCATCTCGAGTCGCTTCTGCTGTTCCGAAAACGCCTGCTGCCGTTTCTCTTCCTCCCTTTCGAATTCGCCCCGCAACTGCTCGGTAATCTGCTGTGACAGCGCTTCGGTCAAAGGGATATTGGTCGCGCATTTCGGACAGCTAATGGATTGCTCGGTCATAGGAGTATATGATTACGGTAAGTTATATGATAGCTAAGCCTCATACGGACGTTTCTTTCCTTTCCTCCGGGCCGCTGTGCTATACTGGTATTATAGCAGAGAAGGTGATTATCCGTTAAAGACACGCAATATGAGCAAAAATCTGTTTGAAAATCCATACAGAGGGAATGGACTTGCAGAAATTCATAAAACCGGTTTAACTGCAGGAGAAAGAGCGGCTGAAGGAGAAAATAATCAGTCATACCTTGAACGAGCAGGGAAATTGAAAGCATATGCAGAAAAAATCGCGCACGATACGAGAACAGCGATACTTGTCCATGGTCTTTTACGCGAAGTCGGTGATCTTAAATTCCTTACGGATGAAAAATGCGACAAATTCGCAGAAGAGCATCCGAGTCACTTTGATGAGGGTCCGGCGGTTCTCGCGGTAGCGATAGCGCTTGAAGCGGAAAAACGATCGACCCACTAAAAGACTGCAGATCTCACACCGAGAAATTAAAAGATAAGACCTGAGAGCGCCCTCGGGTCTTATCTTACATAAACACATCAAGACGGTAAGGATCCGGTCAATCTCTTTATATACGCATCCTCATTCGCAGCAAAATACCGTATACCGCGCATATGCGACACAAGAAGATCATCCATCCTCGTATCATGTCGCAAATAATGCCCTTCCAGAACCCACAACGAGTGCATCTGAACCATATTCCACGCCATAATGGCTTCCTTCAGGTATTCTTTCGTAAGCGGGTATGTCAGGCAATACGCCTTCAAGTACACACTGGCATCGTGAAAATGACTCTCCTCAAAGCCATCCCAAAAACAGATCAGTAGTAGCGAGCGAGCGACATCCATCCCCCTCGGACCGCAATTCACCTTCTCCCAATCGAACACGGCTATCACCTTTCCATATTCATCGAAAAAAAGATTTTCATCATGGAAATCTCCGTGCAGGATATGTGCATCATCTTGAAGCAAGGAAAAATCCTCGTATCGTTTCGTATTGTGTCCAATAAGATCGGCTTTCATGTCGAGGCATTGAAGCGCCGATGTGTCGTATTCAGTTTGCTGTGATTGCGTATGAATGATCGTTTTTAAAGCATCCGCTCGCAGCATGAAATCATCATGGTTCCAGGCAAAACTCCTCGGATCGATACTGAGCGGGCACTTATTTTTACCAAGCGTATGTATTTTTGCCAGCATTTCCCCTGCGGATCGCAAGGCATTTTCGCTCAGCCTCGTATGCCCGAACTGATACCCTGTAACATACGGGAACAGCGTGTAGAATGTATGGTCATGCACGAAAAAACTCGATCCATCCAACGATAGTATCGGCATCACAACAGGAATATCGCGCTCATGGAAAAACTTTTTCGCCTCCTGTACCTCGGTAACACGATAAGCATCATCGAAGCGATACTGCTTCAAAAAATATTTCTTCTCGCTATCCTCGAGAATAAAATTATGGGAAAGATACCCTTGCTTCACCTTTTCCACGAAACGAAGCTCCCCTGAAAAGCGATACCTTTCCGAGAGCATCCGTAGAAATTCCCTATCTATAGCCATAATTATAGAAATTTATTCAAGGAATACAAACCCTATTCCCAGCCGAATTCGGAATACGCGATACCTTTTTGGGTGCACTCCAAAGCATGCCGGATGTACGGAATGGTATTTTCCGGAAGCGCATCGATCGGAAACCAACTGAGATCCGAGCATTTTTCTGGTTCATTGTTCACGATGTCTCCAGCCCATTTCTCCGCCACCACGAAGAAACTCACTGTTTCTCTTCCATCCAATGTATGCATGATATGAGCCATCTTCAGATTCGCTCTCTGCAAAATCACTCCTATCTCTTCCTCTGCCTCGCGGATCATCACCACTATCGCCGTTTCCCCTCCGTCCAAATGTCCGGCTGGCACGCTGTATTCTCCGTCACGATAACCGGTATTGAAACGCCGGGACAACAAAACGTTCCCGTCTTTCAAAAGAAATAGATGTACTGCGGAAAAAATCTTGAAATGTTCTTTTCTCATATATTTTGTATGCATTATTCAAACCCGATCAGTTTTTTCGGTTTCTTGCCATCATCCAAAAGCCTTTGCATCACATCGAACACCAGCTTAAATTGCCGATCGGATTTTCGTTCCATCTTCTCGATCTTCTCAGATAGCTCCTTATGCGTCGCAAGCATTTCACGCAACCGCACGAAACTTCGGATGATATAAATATTCACCTCAATCGATTTTTTACTCTTAAGTACGCTCGAGAGCATTGCAACGCCTTGCTCAGTGAAGACATAGGGGAGATATTTTCGATGACGACCTCTCTTTGAAGTCACGATTTGTGACTTCAAAGATTCATTCTCATCGAATCTTGAAGCCATTGTTTCGTCTAAGGTCACAAATTGTGATCTTAGACCTCCTACTTCTTCATTAGTCAGTTGAAACATAAAATCCTCCGGAAAGCGTTCTTTATTCCTTTTGACAGCCTGATTTAAAACCCTTATCTCAACGCCATACAATTCTGCCAAATCGCGATCAAGCATCACCTTTTTCCCACGTATCCAAAAAATCTTGCTCGCGATACGTTCCAACGGAATCAAGCTTTCTTTCTTGTTTTTATTGATTTTTTCCATAAACCTCATTGAGTAATTCCAGTTTATCCAAAGGAATAATCGCTTTCGGATAACAATCCAACCCTATGTCACCGGTCGATTCTGAAAAATACACCGGCTTCCTGAATGCGAGCGCATATCCTAGCTCAATCTTACAACTCGTCCCCATATAACCGTCGGGAAGGATAAAATATACGGCATCACATTCTTCTATAGCTTTATAATGATCCCATGCGAGTTTGGATTTCTCTTCCAAACTTTCGGCCACATCCCTATTGTCAAAGCTATAGTCAATATTTGGAAAAAGTGGCTGCAATCCGAAAGATTCAAGTGCTGCAATGGTCTCTTTGACCACATCCCTAAATCGCATACTTGAACCGATAGCGATCTTCTTCATATGATAGATAATTATATATTCCTATTATCCTAGTTTCAAAACATCGATCACTTTGCCGTTGATGACGAAGTTGTCCTCGTCGGTCAGGAAAATCGGTTTGTGATGCGGGTCGCTCGACTCCGGGGTGAGCGCGATATTGTGGCCATCCACCGTACGGAAGGTCTTGACCGTCGCCAAACCGTCGATCACCACCAAGACCTTATCGCCATTGCTGCATTCGGCGTTCTTGTCCACCAAAATAAAATCGCCGTCCTCGATATTCTTGCTGTTCACCGTGGCAAGGTTCATGGACGTTCCCGATACCTGCACGGCAAAAACTTCCAGATCGCGCACGATGCGTTTGGAAACCTTCAGGAACCCCTCCACATACTCGTCCGCAAACATAAGCGCCGTCCCGGCATTAGCCATACCCAGAACCGGCACGTCCACGAAGTTGTTGCGCGTGATACCGCGAAGCGTGATGCCACGCTCACCGGCCGTCCTTTGGATATATCCCTTCTTTTCCAGCGCGTTCAGATAGATAAAGAAGCTGCGCAAACTTTTCAGGCTGAGCCCGAGCTTGGTCGTCTCCTGACGCAATTCACGCACGGTCGGCGACTGCCCCTTTTCCATAAGGTACTGCTTGATGGCCTGCAAGACGATCTTTTGTTTCGGGGTGAGCATTTGCATAGAGCTTCACTTAATTTGTTTACACTGTTTACATACTTAAGTATAACGCTTCTGCAAACATTGTCAAAAAAGGCGATCCGTTCAGGTGCCATACAAAGAAAGCAGCCACTTTCATTGACTGCCTTCTTATAACTATTCCCGTTAACTGCTGATTGCTCATTGCTTATCGTTGACTGTTAATTGCTAGCTATTAATTGTTGATTGTTGATTGCTAACTGACCCTAATCCACATCGCCCATAGCCTGCAACTTCAGAAGCTTCTGATAAAGACCGCCCTCGACCGATGAAAGCTCTCGGTGATTGCCTTCCTCAACCACTTGCCCCTTCTCGAGCACGATGATCTTGTCCGCCTTCTTGATCGTACTCAAACGGTGCGCGATGACGATGACGGTGCGGTTCTTGCTGATCTTATCCATCGCCTCCTGGATCAATCGCTCGCTTTGCGAATCCAGGCTGCTCGTCGCCTCATCGAAGATCAGTACCTTCGGATTGGCCAAAATGGCCCGGGCGATACCCAGGCGCTGGCGCTGCCCGCCGGAAAGTTTGATACCGCGCTCACCCACCAAGGTGTCATAACCGCCGGATAACCCCGTAATAAATTCATCCGCATTGGCGATCTTGGCCGCCGCTTGAATTTCCTCAAGCGTCGCGTCCTCTTTGGCATAGCCGATATTGTCCCGCACGCTCGTATTGAAGACTTCCACTTCCTGCGGCACGATCGCCATATGCCGACGAAAAGCGTAGAGGTCATAACTTTTCAGATCCACATTATCCAATAACACCTCCCCTCGGGTCGGGTCATAGTGCCGATAGACCATGCGCGCGAGCGTCGTTTTGCCGCCGCCGGAGGGGCCCACAAGCGCCGTCATGCTCCCTGCCGGAATCTTGACACTCACAGCCTTAAGCGCCATGCGCTTGCTTCCGCTGTACTGGAAGCTCATATCGCGAAATTCGATCAATCCTTCCAAGGACTTCGGATTCACACCGGCCTTCGGGTTGATGATTTCCGACTTGACAGAAGAGAGCTCATGCAAACGATTGACTGCCTCGCTGCTCTGCATGATCTGGTCATACAATCGGGAAATACGGAACAAAGAAAGCAATGCCTTTTCTGAAATGGTATAGACGAACACTAAGCTTCCGACCGTGATGCTGCCGTGCCACACCAGGTACACGCCTGTCATCAGGAGCGTGATTCTCCCGGAATCGATGATGAAGAAGCGCCCCAGATTATACCGGCGCACCTTGCTAAACTCGAGCAAGAGCATCTCGCGAGCCGTATTGACCTTCTTTCTGAACCGGCTGTTCTCCGGCTTTTCCTGCACGAACGATTTCACGGTGTTGATATTGATGATCGACTGCGTCATCAGTCCCGAGGCTTCTTCCTCGAGCGTATAGCGTTTTTTCCTCGGCTCGAAGACATTCTTGTTGAGCTTGAAGGTCATGATCACGAACAGGGGGACGAAAATCAGAAACAAGACCCCGAATCGCCAATCGATAGCGAAGAGCACGATGGTCGAAAATACCGCCTGAAAGAGTGTTGGCACCACTTCCCAAAACAGGCTTCCGATAAGTCCCTCGATTTTGTCCACCCCGCGCTGGATCTTGGTGATCTTATTGCCGGTATCCTCTTTCTCGTGATAGCTTAGATCCAAAAACACCATGTTCCGGTGAGCGTTCTGCGAAAGATAGACCAAAACATCCCCAAGGATTGCGAAGATCTTTTTATCCGCGAAAAAATTAAGCAACGCCACCGCCTGGTTCGAGGCAAACATGGCCATCAAAAGCAGAAAGAGCCATCCGAAAGAGTCGGCCTGCAAGTGCGTGATCGTATCGATAACCAGCTTCAGAAGATATGGCCCGGCCATACGCGTCACTTCAACGACCACGATCAAAACGACCAATTGCCTGATCTGCTTGTGCGACGGCGCGACAAGCTGCCACAGCCGCCCCCAAAAGAGGCTCGAGTCGAATTGCTTCGTTTCCGGTTTTTGCTGCTTATCCATGAGTAAACGCGATTATAAAAGTAAAAATGCCCTAACTTGAGCATTTTTTACTGTACCACAAAAGATGACTCTTATCAAGCGAGCGTCTTTGCATCCGCGATAATCTCTTCGGCATGATTGTCCGGTTTCACGTTTTCATACACCTTGGCAACGGTGCCTTTCGGGTCGATAAGGAAGGTGGTGCGGTAGGTTCCCATATACTCGCGCCCCATGAATTTCTTCTTACCCCAAACACCGTATTGCTCCACCACCTGTTTCTGCTCATCCGAGAGCAGGGTGAACGGCAAAGTGTATTTCTCCGCAAACTTGGCATGCTTTTTCACCGGGTCGACACTCACGCCCAAAACCGTGATGCCCGCTTTCTTAAACACGGAAAAATTATCCCGGAAACTGCAGGCCTCCTTGGTGCAGCCCGGCGTGTCATCCTTGGGGTAAAAATACAACACCACCCACTTCCCCAGATACTGCGAAAGCGTGTGCTCGGTTCCATTCTGGTCCGGCAGCGCAAATGGCGGCGCCTTTCGTCCGACTTTTGGCAACATAGGCTTGGATTTACAACTTATACCTCAGTATAGCATATCTAAAGGAAAAATATTTCAATCTGAGGGTAGAAATAGGTATAAAAAACGGGGGGTGCCTATAAAGTATATGTACATTGTACCTTTATAGACATTCCCTCAAGTTAGGTCAAAAAGCTCATTTCTCACCATCGAACTTGATGTACCGCTTCCCTTGCAAGCGCTCCGGGAGATAGTCCTGCTTGGCATCTGTCTCGTCCTTATAATCCGGGGTATACTTGTATCCCTTGCCATAGCCGATATCCTTCATCAGTTTGGTCGGGGCATTGCGCAGATGTATCGGCACGGGTTCATTGGGAAGGTCGCGGATATCTTGCTGCACTGCCTGGTAGGCGACATACAGAGCATTGCTTTTTTTAGACTTCGCCAAATACACGACCGCTTGCGCGAGATTGACGCTACACTCCGGCATCCCGATCATATGGCACGCCTGATAGACCGCCACTGCCTGTGGCAACGCGAACGAATTGGCCACCCCGATATCCTCCGAAGCAAATCGCACCAATCGCCTCGCGATATACAGCGGGTCCTCACCTGCCTCAAGCATACGCCCCAGCCAATACAGCGCCGCGTCCGCATCACCTCCGCGCATCGATTTGTGCAGAGCGGAAATAATATTGTAATGCTGCTCGCCGTCCTTGTCGTACAGAAGGTGCGGTTTCTGCAGGATAAGCTTGACCGTTTCCAGTGTCACAAGAGGGTTATGCGTCACGCACGCTTCCAGGGTATTGAGCGCCGTCCGTCCATCACCATTCGCGAAACGCGCGATCAATAAAAGAGCATCATCATCGGCCGTGACGGATTGTTTTCCCAATCCGTATTCCTTATCCTTCAGGGCGTTTTTCAATATCGCCACCACGTCGTCCTCGGACAGGGCCTGCAGGATAAAGACGCGGGCGCGTGAAAGCAAAGCGGCGTTGACCTCGAAGCTCGGGTTCTCGGTCGTGGCGCCGATGAGTGTCACCAGTCCCGACTCGACATGCGGGAGCAGGGCGTCTTGCTGTGATTTGTTCCAGCGATGGATCTCGTCGATAAAGAGGATTGTTTTTTCTCCGAGCGCCTTGCTGCCTCTGGCCTGCTCGATGACTTTCCGCAATTCCTTCACCCCGCTTCCGACCGCCGGCAGCGCTATGAAATGCGACTTGGTTTCGGCGGCGATGATATGCGCGAGCGTCGTCTTGCCGGATCCCGGTGTCCCCCACAAAATCAAGGACGGCACGCTATCGTGCGCGATAGCGTGCCTCAGGAATGTCCCTTCCCCGATCAGTTCCCGCTGCCCCAAAAAAGCCTCCAGGTTCCTGGGGCGCATCCGATCCGCCAATGGTTGCATTGTGTGCATATGCGTAAACTGAGCGATACTTGGTTCTCAGAGTATAGCACAGGATACAAGAGGTATAAAAAAACGGGGGTTTCTCCGAAATACAGTGTATTCCTTCGAAACCTCCGCGTGTAGGTTGTCCTTATGCTATAAAGACTTGTTGAGAAGCACAGAGGTGTACTCGAACGACCATCTGTCATTCAGCGTATCCACATATTGGACATATTGATTGTCCAAGGATATATGGCAGGCCGATTTGCAGCAGTACCCGACGATAAGACTGTTCTTCTTATTCGCTACTTTTACTACATGGCGTTTTTCATGCGTTCCTCCATGCGAAAATCTCGATTGATCCGCGACATCGGCTTGCGTGATATCTTTTTTCAGATAAAAATAACACGGCTCGAATTCCCCCATGCACTTGCAGATGGTCTCCGCTTTCGTGCCTACCGGCAAGATAATGTAGTATCCTTTTCTTGCCGCGATGCCATCGTCTATGCTGATATTTTTTCGGTTCGCCTCCTCAGGTGTGGGATACGGCCCGAAAAAGCGCTGATGCATACCTTCAGTCTCGATCCAGACCCCGTCGCTGCAAACGACTCCTTTATTGTATGATCCTTCGATCGGCTGTATCGGAAGATCTAGGATCGTAGTTGGTTTGATCGGTTGAATCGGTTGATTTGATTGGATGGTCTCCATGATTTTTTCCTCTTGATTGTGGTGGCGATAGTTATATGGCTTTCAAATTTTGAAAAGCGCAAGCATTATGAAGGATTTTCACCGCGCCTGCGCTTTTCAAAAGCATAGGCTTTTCCGTCGCCAACCTAATTGTCAAAGAACCATGCCAAAAAGCCAGCATACCAGATAATCGCACACTTGTCCAGAGGCGCAATGCCCCGGTATTGACATATCTATGGTATATATGCTATAGTGCCAAGTCCTCTGCCGCGCTGCGGCGCATCCGAGAGACATAAACCATTTTAAAACACACCACGCAAAGGGGATACCCCATGAAAAATAGTACTTTTAAAAAACGCAACCTCTTTATCCTTTCGATCGCTGCTGTATTGATTTCCGGCTGCGCTCAGGTGGGAGGGTGGCGACCGACCGTCGATTCCTACAATGATCCCCATGCCTACCGGCTTGGGCAGGATATGGCAGAGTGCCGACAGCTTGCAAGTCAAGCAGGCAGCACTGGCACCGAAACCGCCCTACAAGCCGGAAGCGGTGCGCTCATCGGTGCAGCCGGCGGCGCGATAGCCGGAGCCTTCCTCGGAAACCCTGGAACAGGTGCGGCGGTCGGTGCGGCGGCTGGCGGATTTGGAGGAGGTGCCAAAGGAGCCTTCGAGGGTGATTCCGTATTCAAAAACGCCTACAAAGCCTGCCTGCGGAATCGCGGGCACAATGTGATCGGATTACTCATATCCGAAAAATATCTTGCCGGATAAAACAAGTCGGACAACATTGCCATAAAAAACGCGCTTATTCTTTATCATAAGATCAAGCGCGTTTTCATTTTGCCAAAAACGAGGCTGCCTATATATCCAGCGTCACGCCCACCGGACAGTGGTCCGAACCCATGACATCCGGAAGGATAAAGGCATCTTTCACAGCATCGCGCATATTCTCGCTCACATAGAAATAGTCGATGCGCCAACCGATGTTGCGATCGCGCGCCCGCGTCTTCATATCCCACCATGTGTACTGGTCTGCCAAGTCCGGATGAAACATACGGAATGTATCCACGAATCCTGCCGCCTCGAACGTATCCAACCACTCGCGCTCGATCGGCATGAATCCGGAAGCATTCTCGTTCTCCTTCGGACGGGCCAAATCGATTTCTTTGTGTGCTGTGTTCACATCCCCGCAAAAAATAACCTTCTTCCCTTGCGCCACCAAACCCTTCACATATTCCAAAAATTCTTTATAGAATTCCAACTTATACGCCAAACGCACCTTGCCCGACCCCCCATTGGGATAATAGATAGTGAGAAACGTGAACTCCGGAAACTCCAGCTCTATCACGCGCCCCTCACCGGAAAGGACCGCGCCGGGAAATGTCGTTTTGACCGCAAGCGGCGTACGCTGCGTATAGGCGACCACCCCGCTATACCCCTTCTTCTCTGTCGCACAGTGAAAAAAAGATTCATACCCATCCGGATTCTTGAGCTCATGCGAAAGCTGATCAGGATGAGATATCTTCGTTTCCTGAAGCCCGACGATAGTATATTTTCCCTGATCCAACCAATCCAAAAACCCCTTGCGCTCCGCCGCGCGGATACCATTGACGTTCCAGGAGATGAGCGTTGTCTGTTGTGACATATTTTTATGTGTTATGTGTTATACTCTGCTAGAAACGCTCTTGTTATTAGAGGTAATAGGTGAGGTGTATGTATTTTTGAGTCTGACATCTAGGCGCGATGGAATGATAGGTATGTAAAAGCGAAACCTGCATAGATGTTATCTTCCCTCTATCTCGAAAAGGATTCTCAATGAAAGCGCCGCTCTTGTCAGACTCAAAAATACATACACCTCACCTACTACCTCCCTTATTACGGAAGCCTTCCGCACACCACATCATCGATCTGTTTGAAACGCCGTTTCTTTTCCAAAAAAGGCACGTCATCTTGCATCTTGGTCGCGGCGGATGTTCCCGGACGCGGTGAATACCACGCGATATACGCCTGCGCGAACCCAACTTTGCGGGCCAGATCCATCGTATCCTCGAATTGCTCATCCGTCTCTCCCGGGAAACCGACGATGATATCGGTGGTGATTTCGATTTCCGGAATGGCTTTGCGGATACGATCGACAAGCGCCACATATTCATCGCGCGTATACCAGCGGTTCATCGCCTTAAGCACCGCATCGCTCCCCGCCTGCACCGGCAGGTGCAATCGGCGATCGATATTCTTTTGACGCGCCATCACCGCGATCAGCTCGTCCGAAAAGTCCCACGGATTCGAAGAAAGGAAGGTTACTTTTTTCACACCGGGAACGGTCGCAACATATTCCAGAAGCTGCGGGAAAAGAGTCGGGATGCGATGGCGGTTCAGATGCTTGACCATCACCGGTTTCACGTTTTCCCCATTGGGCAATGTGTAAGCATCACCTTCTTTGATTTTCTCCTGCAGAAAATCCGCCCCATACGAATTCACGTTCTGGCCCAAGAGCACGATTTCCTCGCAGCCGGATTCGACCGCCTCGAAAACCTCCCCCGCGATCTCATCGAATGTTCGGGAACGTTCCTTGCCCCGGGAAAACGGCACGATACAGTAGGCGCAGAAATTATTGCACCCATTGGAAATCGGGATAAAGGCGGCCTTCCCCTGCGTCCGCTTGGGGGCGTATTCGAAACCCACTTCGTCGAGCGGCAGAAGCTGCGCATGCGGCACGCGCTTGCGGAGTGCCTTCATCATCTTGCCTGAAGGCTCGCGCGAGGCCGCACCGATCAGACACCCCGTGATGACGATGGAAAGGTCGGGATTTTTCTCACGCAACGGCTGAAGATTACGCACCATGCCATACACCTTCTCCTCGGCCCGCCCGCGGATCACGCAGGTATTGATGACGATGGTATCCGCCTGCGTATCGTCCTTGGTTTCCTCATAGCCGCGCGACTCATAAAACGACGCGATCCGCTCGGAATCCGCCACATTCTGCGCGCAACCGAAAGTTTTGATGCAGTATTTTTGGGCCATATATAACAAAAAGAAGCCTAGTAAGACTCCTTCTACCCTACGCCATTTTGACCAAAAAATCAAGAAAGGGTGTCGCATTGCGCACCCTTTCGGTATATTACTTCTTTTCCTTCTTCTGTTCCATAGAGTCTTTTATTATTTCATCAGCCGTCTGTATGACAGCTGCTGCCTGATCCATCACAAGACCTACGATCGCCTCACTGAACTTACGTGAACCAAGCGATGCGGCAGACATGCTATCATACGCCAACACCGGAACAGTGTTATGTCCATCGAATCTGACATCCACATCCGTTTCGCATTGTGCAGCGACCGTATTATCTTTGGAATCAAGATAGCACGTGATATCCACCAGCACATCGCCATCATCGTCTGTTACTTCTCTCCAGCCGTTTTTTGCAAAAGCGGCCAAAGCGTCGTTCCCGATGAGTGCGACTGTTTCCGGAGAGATTACGAGACCGAATACTGTCTCGCTCACCGTCATCGTGAGCACTGTTTTTTTAGGGACGATGTCTTGTTCGAAAGACTGCTCAGAGACCCGAATATCGATCCCTTTCTTTACGTTGGATTCAGCACAGCCCACCAACGTAAAAAATGCAAGCACGATTATCCCTATTTTTAAAAAACTTTTTTTCATACACTCCCCCAAAGGTTTCGTCATTCCCAATAACCAATTCATCAGGAAGGCCCAGTATAGCACCATAGAGCCATATTGTCAAGCGCTTTTTATTGCCAAAACAAAAAGGGCATTGCTTTGAACACCCTTTTCTTCATATCCTAGAAACTACTTCCCATTTTTAGACAAATACTCTACGCCGATGTTTATCACCTCGACGTATTTCACCTCCACAAGATCGGCAACCATATTCCTCACCCGTTCCGCCCCCTGCTCACGGATTACTGTCTGATCGACATCGGTAAAACCATCGGTAAGCGGCGTCTTTTCGCGAAGGCTGACCGTCCGGCACTCAACGGCCACATGACGCTCATCGGCGCCCACTCGGCACACGACATCCACTGCTGTCCTATCGGATGCGTCGGCGGTCGTTATCTGTGACCAGCCACGTTGTTTCAGTGTCTGATACATTTCCACACCGACCGAAGCGGTCACTTCCGGAGCGACAAACAATACTATCTGCAGCCCCTCCGTTTCCGTTCTCCGCATAACATAGCCTAAGGGCGGTATCGCGGATGCGAAACCTTTTTGATTCGATCCTTGTTGAGGATATTGGGCAGGTACGTATTCATCCGATCTATTCGTTGCACAACCGGTCATCAGCAAAAAAGCGACTACTATCATGCATATTTTTAAATAACTATTTTTCACATCAGTATCCTCGGTAATTCCCAATAACCAATTTATTAGGAAGTTCCATTATAGCATTTCTTATACATACTGTCAATATGGCATGACAGCGCTTTTTATTGCCAAAAACGCGTAAAAGGACTACACTGAAGGTGTTATTTCCTCATAAATACCCGTATATCCGTACCCCTATGACACATAAAGACCATACGCCCGCCATCCTTATCATCCTCGACGGCTGGGGGCATCGCGAAGACGTCAAAGATAATGCTATCGCACAGGCCAAGACACCGTTCTTCGACCACCTTCTGAAAACCTATCCGCATGCTTTTTTGGATGCCAGCTCGGAAAGCGTCGGGCTGCCCGAAGGACAGATGGGCAATAGCGAAGTCGGCCACATGACTATCGGCGCCGGAAAAATCATCGACACCGACCTGGTACGCATCGCCAAATCCATCCGCAACAACGAATTCGCTACCAATCCGGCCTTCGTCACACTGTTCGACCATGTCAAAAAATATGACTCCGTCCTCCATATCAAAGGGCTCCTCTCTCCCGGCGGCGTCCACAGTCACAGTCAGCACCTATATGCCTTCTTGGAAGCCGCCAAAGAAGCCGGCATCAAAAAGATAGCCATCCATGCCTTCACCGACGGACGAGATGTCAGTCCGCGCAGCGCAGCCGGTTTCTTGCGGGAACTAGAGGATGTGATCGACAACCTCGGCATCGGTTTCATCGCTACTGCCGCCGGCCGTTTCTATGCCATGGACCGCGACAATAACTGGGACCGCCTCGAAAAGGTCGAGAAGGCCATCTTCCAGGGTGAGAGCGTGAATGCGCATAAAACCCGCAAGCCATCGGAAGTCATCGAAGCGCTCTATGCACAAGGCTTTGTCGATGAGCATATCGAACCTGTCGTCTTCCTTGATGAAGAGGGCAATAGTTCCACTATCAATGACAATGATGGCATCTTCTTTTTCAATTTCCGTTCCGATCGGGCGCGCATGATTTCAAGCAAGATCGTCGCCCACGCGGATGATAAGAACCTCTGCTTCGTCACGCTCACCGAATACGACAAGAATATCCCGAGCCTCGTGGCCTTCCCGCCGAGCGTCATCACCACCACCCTCGCCCAGGAAGTTTCCGCTGCCGGACTCTCGCAGGCCCATGTCGCTGAGACGGAAAAATATGCTCATGCCACCTATTTCCTCAATGGCGGTCAAGAACTTCCACATCGAAACGAAGAGCACATTCTCATTGAAAGTCGCAAGGATATTCAAACGCATGATCAGGCACCAAAAATGCGCGCCAAAGAAATCGCCGACAAAGTGCTTGAATGCATTGAAAAAGGAACCGACTTTATTTTTATCAACTTTGCCAACGCCGATATGGTCGGACATACTGGAAATCGTGAAGCACTTATCATAGCCATTGAAGAAATTGACACGCAACTCAAACGCGTCATTGAAGCAACTCTTGCTAAAGATGGCGTTGCTTTTATTACTGCCGATCACGGTAACGCGGAACTGAATATCGATCAAGAGACGCAAGAAACTCACACCGCGCACACTTCCAATGTCGTCCCTGCCATCGTCACAGCCCCAGGAATACTTGCCAATGGATCGCTCGCCGATGTCACGCCGACCATGCTCCATTTAATGCGCATTGCACAGCCTAACGCGATGACCGGAAAAAACCTGTTTCAAGAATAAGTTCGGGGAAATTAAAAAAGGATTGGCATTATGTGCTAATCCTTTATAAGAAACGAATACTGTTTATACCGTTTCCGTTCTCCGCTTTTGGCGGAAATTTTTCACTCCATCATACGGATACTTTCGATATCCGTACTGAAATACTTTGCCAAAGAAAAAAGTATTGATTCGCTGACCGCATAAGCGTTCAGTAGGACACTTGGTATATGCTGGTCTTCCGAGTAACTTATCTTCATTAGCGGAGCTACTGTGTGATCAACAAAGTTCGCTACCGATTCAAAAGATTCAAAACCTTTAACTGAGACAAATTCTGTTTCGGGAACATTCCCCTCAACATTTGGAAGTGCTACTTGCATAAGACACACCCAAGCATCTTTTAAAACTACCTTCTTGTTTATCATCTTTCCCTCACTTCTTGTTGTTGTTAAAGAGGTCGAATTTTTAACCCGACGCTTACTATTGTAATGTCTTCTTTGTATTTTGTCAATGTATACTGACAAAATAAGAATTATACACTATTTTATAGCTTATATAAGCTACTATTGTAAGTATATCTCAACGCTATGTATTGTACACCATTTTTTTCAATCAAGCAAAAAAGGATCACAATCCCTTACTTCGAAGAAAGGCGTCGTTACTCGCCGTGCGTCCCAGAAATCCTTCCACCAAACTCATTTCATCCTGACTCGATCCTTTTTCCAAAATCCACTTTCTATACTCCATTCCCGTCTTGGCATTCAGCACACCTTCTTTTTCAAAACGCGTAAACATATCCGCTGCATACACAAGCGACCACATATAGCCATAATATCCGGCATCATACCCCATCAAGTGTCCCCACCCGGCGAGAAATATCTGCTCTTGCGGAAGAAGTATGCCCATCGTCTGCGCCACCATCTGCGCATATTCTTCATTGAGCTCGCCCTCAATGCCTCGCGTGTGAAGTTCCATATCAAACGAAGCCATTACCATTTGACGCATCGTCGAATACGCCACCATGAACGTCTTAGCCGCTGCCAAGCTTTCAAGCATCGCCTCAGGCAACTTCTCTCCTGTCTTATAGTGGCCAGAAATCTTGGCGAGCACTTCCTTATCCCACATCCAGTTTTCCAGCATCTGCGATGGAGCCTCCGCGAAATCCCAAGCCACATTGAATCCGGCCTGCGACCGATACCTCGCCTTTGTGAGCGTCTCATGCATCACATGCCCGAATTCATGAAACAATACCACTGCCTCATAGTGCGTCATGAGCGACGGGTGCTGCGCGCTCGGCTTCGGAAAATTCGCCAGCATGGAGGCCACCGGCACCGTGTACTCATCACCTGAAAATCCCTTCCGATATCCCGTGATAACTTCGAATACGGCGGCATGACCATACTTCCCTTCGCGAGGGTAAAGGTCGAGGAAAAAATAGGCGATGATATCCCCCGAAAGTTCGCGCACCGCATACACCTTCACATCCTCATGCCAAACCGGATACCCGGCAACCTCTTCGAATTTTACCGACAAAAGATGCGCATAGACTTCAAGCATGCCTTGCAGGACTTTCTGCAAGGGGAAATACTCCGCCACCTTCTGCGTATCGATATTGAGACGCTCTTTCTTGAGTTCGCTGGACAAAAAAGCGATGTCGTAGAATCGCACCTCCTCCCCTTCGTCCGGCGCTATCCGATGCTTGAGCGCTTTGAGCTCATTCATTTCTTTTTCAAGTCCGCCCCGCATCTTCCCCATCAATTCGGACATGAAGCCGAAAACGGTCTTGGCATCCTTGGCCATCTTGACCTCGAGCCTGAAATCCGCATGGTGTTCATACCCCAAAATTCTCGCGTTCTCATCCCGCATCCGCACCACTTCTTTCAGGATTTCCATATTGCGCGATCCGCCCTTATGCAGAGCCTTCTCCATCAGTTCCTTCCTCTTGGCGGCATTGGTCGCATTTTCCATGAACGGGTTGAGCTCCGGATAGTCCAGGCTCACCAGATAGTTATCGCCATCTTGCTTGAGACTGGCGATATACCCGTCAGAAAGACCATCAAGCTCCGCGCGCGTCACGATAATGGCGTCGTGATGCTCGTTGATATTCTTGCTGAATTCGCTTGAGAGCTCATTGATACGTTTGAGATTTTTTTTGAGCTCCTCGCGTTTCTCTTTCGGCAATTTGAATCCCATGCGGCGGTACTCCCGGAGCATATCCGAAAACAATTTTTCGCTCGGACCGTCGAGTGCTTCCTTTTTGGCCTCGTATTCCTTGACAGCTTGGTACATATCCTCGTCATACTCGATATCCACCAGCTCCTTCTCCACCTGATCCACCCACCGCTGCGCCGTATCGCGGATGTCCTGAGACGGACTGACATTCATCAGAAGGTTGATGGCGTGCAATTTCCAGAGGATATGATTGGAGGCTTCCAGTGCATAGACGGTATTCTCGAATGTCCGCTCCCCTGCTTGGATAGCCTTGATAGCCGCGTAGGTCTCCCACTTGCTTTTCAACATCTCTTGCGCCGCCTGCCCAATCTCCTCGCCCGTCCACTGTGTCCATGCAAAATCCTGCGCGGCATATTCCGTTCGTTTCATAAGCTTGTTGTGATACGTTTCCGATTTATAGCCAAAATAGTCATCTACAGTATACCACTTCAGGAAAAAAGGCAAAAAGAAAAGCGCTCCTCCATTCGGCGAGCGCCTGTTTTCCTTCAGTATTTCGAGATATGCCTATGATTCTAGGCTATGGAGATAATTCTCATCTGAAACCGACAACGGACTGAGCACGACTGCGTGCTTTGGCCATAGCATATCTGTTTCATTGAACATATCCATCGATACGATCAGCTGATTGCTGTTATTGAGCATACGGATCGTCCAGGGAACCTCATCATCATCCGTCATGAAGAATCCGCATTCCACAACGGATGCCAACTGAAATGACGCCGTTTTTCTCACCCACAGCGTGATAATCTGAGCGATCAATACGAGGGCTTCCTCGGTATCGAACATCTCGTAGCCCGTGAGAAGATTGTCATAGACCGCCTGGTCATCTGTCGTCTCGATCACTTCGGAACAAGTGTATGAGAAGGTGTCCTGGCTATCGATAGCGATGCTATCTTGACCGATGTATTGACGTGCCAAATCCATAAGGTCAGGAGGCAAATACGTACTCGCCTTTTGTTGACCGTAAAAATCCCTGCAGGCGACGGCTATGTGATCTTGCGACATCCCTAGAAAGCGCAGCCTGCGTGCACCTTCCCCAATCGAGATATCATCATCGATAGCGGATGCATACTCGAACACCACCAGGTACCCAACCATCCAATCGAAAATCTTCCGTACAATTTTTTTCATACTATCCCCCTTGTGGGTCTATATATCAGAGTGTCTCCCCGGGTAAGAGAGACGTTTCATGCTAAGCTTGGCCTAGCGCGCGACCGCCAATCAGATGCCATTGGAAGCCCTGCGCTCAGTCAAACCGCATACGAAGATTCTTTCAAAGAACTGAAGCTCTAGTCTACGCTTTTTGTGGATTTTGTCAAGACAAGGAAAGGATGGGGTGCGATCTATTTTTCAGACCGTGGTGTACTCACGGAGGTCTGAAAAATAGATCGCACCCCATCCTTCATCCACGCTCCATCGACTAATTTTTCAAACCGTACCCCTTCGTAAAGATGAAGATATTGGCGAAAAGGAGGATGATGCAAAGCGCCGCCAAAAGAGAAAAGCTCGCCCACACACTCACATCCGAAAGCCCCAGAAAGCCGTAACGGAAACCGCTCACCATATAGAGGATAGGGTTGGCCTGCGAAACCGTCTGCCAAAAGGGCGGCAGCGCATGGATAGAATAGAACACGCCGCCCAGATACGTCAGCGGGGTCAAGACGAAGGTCGGGACGATCATCGTGTCATCGAATTTCTTGGCAAAGGCGGCATTGAAGAGTCCCGCCAAGGAAAAGACGATGGCGGTCAGAAGGAGAAAACCGATGACGATCGCCCAGCTATGGACCGTGAGCTTCGTGAAGAAAAGCGCCACCCCCAAAACCAAGGCGCCCACCACGATGCCCCGCAATACGCCGCCAGTCACATAGCCTGCGATGATCACCCAATTCGGTGTCGGCGATACCAGGAGCTCATCGATATCGCGCTGGAATTTCGACCCGAAAAACGAACTCACCACATTGGAGAACGCATTGGTGATCACGGCCATCATGACCAATCCGGGAACGATGAACTGCATATACGAATATCCGCCGATAGCGGCGATCTGCGAACCGATGAAGGTTCCGAAGATGACATAGTACAGGCCGGTCGTGACGACGGATGGCAGGAGCGTCTGTTTCCAGATACGCAAAAAGCGGCCGCTCTCTTTGCGCGCGATGGTCCAGTACGCGATAAAAATCTGATGATTGTTCATACGTGTTTCGTATGCGTTAGGTTGACGAAAAGCTCTTCCAAACGATTGGTTTTACCGCGCATGCTGCGCACCCTGATACCGGCGACATCCAAAATCCGCATCACATCGTTGAGAGACTGCTCATCCGACGTATTCAGCTCGAAGGTGTTAGCATCCACCGAGCGCGCTTTGAATGCCTGCAATTTTTGCAATACGTCTGGGCCGACATCCGTAAACGCATCCACCGTAAACGTCTCCTGATGAAGCTTGCTGAGCAAATCCTTCACGGATCCCTGCTCCACGATATTCCCCTGATTGATGATGGAAAGATGCCGACAGAGTTGCTCCGCTTCTTCAAGATAGTGCGTGGTCAGGATGATGGTCATACCTTCCTCATTGAGTTTGCGCAAAAAGTCCCACATGCTGCGGCGAAGCTCCACATCCACCCCGGCCGTCGGCTCGTCCAGGATCAACAGCTTCGGATGATGCACGAGGGCGCGTGCGATCATGAGCCTTCGTTTCATGCCGCCGGACAGCGTTCGGGACGGCTGGTCCCGCTTGTCCCACAAATCCAACTGCTTCAGGAGCGATTGGGTCGATCGCTTCGCATCCGCGCGCGAAACACCATAATAGCCCGCCTGATTGACGACAATGTTTTCCACCGTTTCGAAAATATTGAAATTGAATTCCTGCGGCACCACGCCCAAACAGGCCTTCGCTTTTTCGACCTGCTTGTCGAAATCATACTCGAAAACACCGACCTTACCGCCGGTTTTGGTGACCAAACCGGAAACGATATTGATAAGCGTGGATTTTCCCGCCCCGTTGGGTCCGAGCAATCCGAAAAAATCTCCGCTTTCCACATTCAAATCGACCGATTCCAAAGCATGCGCTCCGCTCGCATAGGTCTTGCTCACCTGCTGTATCGATAAGGCATTTGGCATAGCGATATGAAAAGATAGGTACTTATTCTTACTGCAAAGTGATCACCACTATTTCCGACTGGGTGCCAACACGCATCGCCGGCCCCCAGGTGCCCAAACCGCTGCTTGTATAGAGACTGTACTCCCCTATCGCATATAGACCGTAATCATACCCTTTGTGCACGAGATGGGTCACGAACTGGAACGGGAATTGCTGCCCGCGATGGGTGTGCCCCGAGAGCTGGAGATTGATACCCGTCTTGGCCACTTCTTCGATCATGGCCGGCGCATGGTACAATAATACGCTCGGTTTGCCTTCTATTTTCGGCTGCAACGTTCGTATCGTATCGACAATGCTTTTCTGTTCACCGCGCTCCGGATACATAATTCCCATGAAAGCGAGTCCATCGATATCTGTCACTTCATCGTGCAACATATGCACCTTGGTTTGCTGTAGGATATCGAATGTTTTCTGCACACCCAGATAGGTCTCATGATTGCCATCCACATACAATACTCCCTCAGGCGCGGTCAAATTGTCCAACGGATTGACGAGATGTATCAAACTGCCATCCATACCATCGAACAGATCGCCCGTAACGACAACGAGTTTCGGATTCTCCTTATTGATAGCGTCAACTACTTTTTGCAAAAACGGCGCCCTATAAATATGCCCCAAGTGAACATCGGAAATCTGTACCATTTTCTTCCCTTTCCAGCCTTCCGGAAGGTTCGGGATGGTGACGGATATATTCTGAATGCGGGGATGCATGGCATTCCAGACGCCATACACGGAGACAAACAGGGCTCCGCCCAAACATATTCCGGCCACAAGCGTTCCCGATACCGGTATCGATAACCATCGCAATACCTGCAGGATGATTCCCGCAGAAAGCATCGCCAGAAGAATATTGAGCATCGTCCCCATCCATATGCCGGAAACGAAGTAGAACGCCCTCGAGAAAATATTGTCTACATAGTGCGCCGCTACGGAAGATACGAAAAAACTTACCGACAGACATGCAATGACTATGATCAAGAGTGTCTTTTGCGGCGCGGAGGGGTTGAAAAAATGGGAAACGAACGCATATATCCCATAGTGCGCACCGAAAAAAGCCATCAACACCAAGCTCACAGTAGGGATGAAGACAAGATAGTTCATAGCTGTTGGTATTTGTTTGATAAAGGATACGTATCGCTTTCGCGAAGCTACTGGCGGACTGCGTCACGCCGTAGCTACGCTTCAGCGTAGCGAAGGCGGAAGCGGTGAGATTCGAACTCACGATACCCTTTCAGGTACGACAGTTTTCAAGACTGTTGCCTTCAACCACTCGGCCACGCTTCCGTAATATTCTATTGCTTGTGTCCTCGTGCTTCCTGGGTTGTTTCCAACAACCCGTCGATGCTGCGCTTGCTCGCATACGACCCACTCGGCCACGCTTCCGTAATATTCTATTGCTTGTGTCCCGCATATACGCGCCATGACTGCGCTAATCATAACAAATGGAAATACTTTTGTAAATATGATATACTGGAGAAAAAGAATTATTATGACACAAACGCCCAAACTTTTGCAATGGGAAACCCTTGAGTTCGAACCCCAAGATATCAGCCGCTCTTTTTACATGTGGATCGGCATCTTTCTTCTTCTCACCATCCTCTATGCCCTGGCCACCAATAGCCCCATCATGGCCATCACCTTCATCCTCATCGGCATCATGGGCTTCGTTACCCTCGAGCAAGACCCGAAGATGATCCGGTGCGCCATCACCACGGAAGGCGTGATCTTAGACAAAGAACTCTATGTTTTCGAGAATATCCAGTCATTCTGGATCGTGTATGAAGGGCATGAGAAGTATATCAGCCTTCAGACCACCGGGAAACTCACCGCCTTCGTCCATGTCCCGCTGGGCAATGAAAACCCGAATGAAGCGAGAACCATCCTTCTCAAATACGTGCCGGAAGAGAAGCATGAGCCGACACTCATTGACACAATCGGAAAATTGCTTCATATTAGATAAGAGCCTCCCAGGAGCCTCTTGTATGTCCTTGTAGCTCAGTGGATAGAGCGTCCGGTTGCGGTCCGGGAGGTCGCTGGTTCGATTCCAGCCAAGGACACCAAAATGAGCCCTTTACCAATAGCATATCGCCTATGACCGGGAAAACAGCTTTGAATGACGCATTGAGATCTCTTTTCCCTGTCATAGTGCAAAATCAGTGGAACATGCTCTTGATAGCTGCTTGTTGAGTAGCCTTGTAAGAGATAGCGAGATTGTAGCCACAAGAAGATCTAGGACTACAAAAAGGCTATTAGTATCAAGTTTGATGGGGATACCTTATGCAAAATCGTATCTTGTTAATGTGATAGTATTGTCGTGGCGGGAAAAACCCATAGCTGCGACCGACACGGAGACGAATTCTCCTTTTAACCTGGTATAGTCGACATCGAGCGCTGTGAATATATCATCGTGCCAGTAGCCAAAGCATTGGCTATACCCTCTGCCCGAGTGGAATCCCACTCACCAAACACCCTCAGTATCTGAATATCGATACGAGGGTGTTTCATTTTCCAAAAATACTACAGCACTACCATTTCCAAGCCGACCCGCTCCCCGTAGAAAGAGTCGGCGATGCGCTTCACTTCTTCGTCTGCGCTGGTGGTCAAAAAAACCCTGTCCATCTGGATGCTTAACGCCGTTTCCATGTCCGCATGCCTCTCCAGATACGCTGCCAATTTTTTGGCAATGATATCGCCTTGAGCGATAACACGGACATGCGTCGGGAGCAGGCTTTTGATTTCATCCTCTATGATCGGGTAATGCGTGCACCCCAAAATCAGGGTGTCGATGGCGGTATCGCGTTCGAACAATGCTTCAATATAGACATTTATAGCCTCCTTAATCGCATCGGATGACTTGCTGCCGGCCTCTATGAGCGGCACGAGCAAGGGGCATGGGAGCGTGGTGATGCGAAGCTTTGGGTCGATCTTGAGCATCTCCCTTTCATACACGCCCGATTGTACCGTCGCCTCTGTCGCCCATACGCCGATATGCTTGGTCTGGCTGAAGGTGTCGCTCTCCTCCGCGGTGGGAATGATAATCCCCAACACCCTTTTGTGCGGATATCTGAACGGCAACACTTCCTGCTGTATCTTGCGTAGCGCGACGGCGGATGAGGTATTGCAGGCCAAAATAACCAATCGGGCGCCACGCGCAAACAGGGCTTCCACACCTTCGAGCGTATACCGATAGATTTCCGCATCGCTGCGGCAGCCGTACGGCGCGCGTTTATTGTCACCAAGATACAGATAGGAATACTGAGGAAGAGCTTTCTCCACCGCCTTCAAAATGGTCAGCCCTCCGAATCCTGAGTCAAAAATTCCGATCATAGATGTGCATTACAATAAGGATCGATCCAGCGATACCTGAAGTCCGGCATTGCTCTTTTTCTTGAGGAAAATGCTCATGATAAGACCGAATGAGAGCAGCATGCTCAGAAGCGAGCTGCCGCCATAACTGAGGAATGGCAGCGGTATGCCCGTCACCGGAAGCAATCCGATATTCATACCGATATTGACCACCACCTGGATGAAAATCATCAGCATGACGCCGGTGGTCACCAAAAAGCCGAAGTTGTCTCGGGCCAAAGAAGCGATGCGACTCAAACGATAGAGTATCACGCCATAGAGGAATATCACCAAGAATGATCCGATAAGGCCGAGCTCTTCGGAGATGACCGAAAAGATGAAGTCGGTATGCTTCTCCGGCAAAAAGTTGAGCTGCGATTGCGAGCCGTGCCCGATACCCTTGCCGATGATACCGCCCGAACCCACGGCGACCGTCGCCTGGATCACATTGTATCCGCTTCCCTTCGGGTCGATTTGCGGTTCGATCACCGTCATGATGCGATCTTTCTGATAAGGCGCCAGAAAGGACCAGCCGATACCGATGGCACATACGCCTATCATAAGCATCACGGCGAAATGCTTGAAGCGCATGCCAGAAATGAAGATCATGCCCGCCCAAATCCCGGTAAGGACGAGGGCGCTCCCAAGGTCGGGCTGCTTGAGCACGAGCATGATCAGTAAAGAGGCCAAAACAAGGGAGACTACCAATCGCACCAGCTCGCCGAGCTCCGTCTTCTTTTTCGAAATAAAGCTCGCCAGAAAGAGTATGAGGATGGGCTTGGCCGCCTCCACCGGCTGAAACCTTGCAATACCGAGATTGATCCACCCTTCCGTCCCGTTGACCGTCTTTCCCCACAAAAGCACGCCAATCAAAACCGCCACCATCCAAAAATACAGCGGGGTGCTGTATTTTTGGACATGACTATAATCGAAAGAAGCGAAAACAACAAGCCCGAGCATGCCGCATCCGAAAAAAATCAGCTGCCGAAAGGCGTAGCCTCCGCTCGCCGCGTCCGGCGAAATACTATACAAAGCCAGTATACCGATGCCTCCCAAAAACACTATGGCCGCCAATAAGATCCAATCGAATTGTAAAATTTTGTTCATAATAGACCCCCTTCCTTCCTTTAGAACCTCTGAAACGCCCCTCCCGGCAAGTACTGACGTATGAAGTTATCCGAATGATAGACATCGGCTTCCACTTCCGTCTCTACCGCGGTCACGTCTCCGGCGAAATAGGTCGGCCAGATGAGGCGGAAATCGCGCTGCTCGGCATTGATAACCGTACGCATTTCCGTCTGATTGACAGCAAGAGCCTTTCCGCTCGCGTCTCGTAGGATTATTTTGACCATCAGCGACTGGAAATCGAAGCCGCTCTCGTTGGACAGCGTGCCATCGACTTGCCCGAAGCCCACGCCGGATGTGACCGGGCCGTAGCGCTTGTGCAAGACATTGAGCACCGGGCTCTCCTGATAGCCGGCGAATGATTGCCACTCGACGCTATCTATCGTCACATCGGCGCTCGCCGCAGGAGAGGTGGTCGCCATGCCTACCTGCATCAGGTATTTCGTTTCTTTCGGGAGCATGAAGCTCGTATCCGTTTTCGTGGCCAAAACAGCGCCGCCGGAATCCTTCAAGGATACCGTATACGCAAAGCGCAGCGCTCCATAGCGATCATTGGGATTGTATACTTTTACCAAGACGTCGCTGCTTCCCGGACCGCCGTAGACCAAGGAAGTCTCCTTGACCTGCATGGCGACAGCCGGCAATTTCTCCTCGCAGGCGCCGCATACCCCGCCGCAGTCGATAGCCGCTTCATTTTGGTTCTTGATACCATCCGAGCAGGTTTCCGGAGCCTTAAGGAAGGCTGCGTATACCCAATACATCAGCAAACTCAGGATAATGACATAGACGAGCGCGATAAAGGTCCGCTTTATATTTCTTGATGCCATAAAAAAGATAAGTCATTTACACTCTTCAGTATACCGTACAATCACAAAAAAAACACCCCCCATTAAGGGTGTTCTCGGAAGATACAGCACATTGTCTTGGCGGCGACCTACTCTCCCCTTGCGGGTACCATCGGCGCTGTGGGGCTTAACGGCTCTGTTCGGAATGGGAAAAGGTGTACCTCCCACGCAAAAGCCACCAAGACGATATGCTTTATCGTTTGTTTTTCTTATAAAGTATGTTTCTCAAAGAGAATCTAACACCCGCGCTATTTTACAGTTATTCTAAACTGCTAACCGATAAAAGGAGAAAAAAGTCTTCATAAACTTATTAGTATTTCTTGGCTCAACTCCTCTCAGAGCTTCCACCTGAAACCTATCGACCTGGTCATCTTCCAGGAAGTTTGTCTTGAATAAATCCAAAACTATTACCTTATCTTGAAGTTGGCTTCCCGCTTAGATGCTTTCAGCGGTTATCCGTTCCAAACATAGCTACTCGACAATGCTCCTGGCGGAACAGCCGATACACCAGAGGTTTGTTCTTTCCGGTCCTCT
>JAQTRS010000017.1 GCA_028711705.1 Candidatus Moraniibacteriota bacterium | reverse complement strand
CTTTGTCGGTGAGGGAGAGGATAGAGTTTTGGTGGTCTCTGTGGTAGTAGCAGGTATGGATTAGCGATTGCTCGTATTGGTGGCGTTCATCCGGATCGAGTTTTTCTTGTTCCCAGGTACTGAGGGTAGGTTTATCGTAGCGGCTGATGGAGAGCGGTGTGTCTATCCCCTCTTCGTGTAGGAGTGTCGCTAGCAGTTCGTCGGTATCGTTATCGTAGATCGCTACGATGTTATCTCCTGCGTAGAGATAACGGTGGTGGTAGGTCTCTTTGGTACTTTTGTAGTGTTTGCTGATTCTTCGTCCTAAGGGATCGTAGATAAAGAATATAGAGACGAGAACCTCTTTCTCTTTATTGGATACGTCGTATCGGATATAGGCTCCGAGGTATCCTTCGATGTTGTAGGTGTATTCGGTGAGTGAGCTCGGTGTTTTTTTCTCTATCAGTCGTCCGAGGGTATCGTATTGGTAGGTTTCATCCCCTCGCTGCATCAGTCGGTTAGTGATCGGGTCTATAACGCTCTGCTCATCATCGATACGGTTTCCGTTTACATCGTAGAGATAGGTGTTATCCCCTGCTCTGATCAGTCGGCACAGTTCATCATAGACGTAAGCGGTATTATTGCGGACAGTGATCATCGAGCTTTTATCGTAGGTGTAGGTTAGCTCAGTATCAGGGAGTTTTTTCTCGATCAGTCTGCCCAGTGGATCAAAGGTGCTTTTCTCAGTGGTTTGGTTCGGGTAGGTGATCGATCCCAGACGGCTTCCCATGATGTAGCTGAGTTTATAAGACTCCAGTGCTTTTCGTATTTCACTGAGGTTTCCGCTCTCATCACGTTTGAGCAGGTAGTGGGCGTTTGCGTATCCGATAAAGCGTCGGGTGCCATCGGCGTTATAAGCATACGAGACACTGTCGTCTCCTAAACGCTCCAGTACGATATTGGCATTGACGTCATAGACGTATTCTATTACTGTCGTGCCGTCGTCTACACTTAGGATGTTTCCTAGGGTGTCGTAGGTGGTGCGGGTGGTTTTATCACCGATACTTTGTGAGATTTGGCGTCTCATTTTATCGTAATCCATTCGGATGTTTTGACCGTCTTCACGGGTCATCGAGGTTAACAGCCCTCTCTCGTAGGTAAAGGTACGTGCCGTGCCGTTTGGGAGAATCTCGCGTGCCAAAAATCCGTTCTCGTCATGGGCGTAGCGAGTCGTGTTTCCGAGTGCGTCGGTGAGTGCACTGGTGCGTCCTGCTTTGTCGTAATAGATGCGTATCGTGTTGTCGGCATTGTCCGAGATTGCGGTGAGTCGGGAGAGTTTATCGTACTCGAATCTCGTGATACGCTCCATCGGATCGATGACGGTGGTCATGTTGCCCAATGCATCATAGACGTATTGGGTGATCCCGCCTAGACTGTCACTAACACGGATACGCTGTCCCAAATCGTTATAAGCGTACGAATATGAGAGTCCGGAACGATCGGTTTCGGAAATCATGTTGCCTCGATCATCGTAGGTATACAACTCTTTTGATTTGTCATGATACGTGACACTAAGGAGGTTGTAACGCTCATCGAACGTTCGCGCGGTGATTTTATCATCCCGTGTCATCGACGTGTAATTCGGGTTGTTTCGATCATAGATATAGAGTGTCTCTCGCTTATCCGCGCCGACTTCACGGATCAAACGATGTCGCTCGTCAAATACCTTGCTATAGCTGTTTCCACCCTGATCGACAGTTACTGAGGTCCCGTCGTTATACTCTTCACGTGTCGTAGAGCCGTCAGGATACGTAATAGCCCGAATAACACCCCAATCATCCAAACCGAAAAACGTTTGATATCCCATCTCATCAGTTTTTACAACCCGATTGGTCTCATAGCGGTATGTGTAGCTCATTCCTCCCTCACGGTAACGCAATACACGTCCTGTAGCATCGTAGTTCACTTCTAGGATCGTAACATCACTCGGATCGATGATACGTTCGAGCAAGTGAGGTTTTTGAACATCATAACGATAATAGGTTACACCGGCCAAAGGATCGATGACCTCTATGAGATTATGGTGTTTATCGTACGTATAGGTCCATGTACGATTGACATGGTCAACGATACGTGAAACGTGACCGTTGCGGTCATACTCAAATATCAATGATGCGGAGGCAGAGGTAATCCGAACCAGCTTTCCGTTCGCTTCTCGGACGAAGTTGAGGCTGTTACCGTTTAGGTCTTTAATCTCTAAGAGATGACCGTTGGCATAGAGTTCACTCCGCGGCTCATTATAATACTCGAGTAAAAAGGTTTGAGCACTTAATAAAGTGAGTTTAGCACCCAAGCCGTCGGTATCGATAAATCCTTTGTCACTGTAAGAAAATCGAAATACCTGATCATCGCTGAACGTGAGGCTGAGAGTATGCGGATCGCTCCGTATCAGTCTCGTTTCATAGGCACACTGCCATCCGTTACCGAACATCCCATTGCGGGCATCACCGACATAAACACGTTGCAGATCAAATCGGATCGGTGCGATAAAGGCTGCATCGCTGACACGGTAAAGCAGTTTCCCGCTTTTGAGAAGGACGGGTGAGCCGGTGCGGGAACCTAACGTTCCGGTTCCGGAATTATTAGTAGGTTTATTTTTGGCATAGGGCATCGCAATCGGTTCTGGTTGCGTATTCCCCTCGATTTTTCCCTCATCGGTGATATGTGCCGCACTTGCGCTCTCGGAAGTGGTCACCTTACCAACGGTATTTTTGTTTTGCATATACTGCACGTCTCCGACACGTACTACCGCTTTTCCGTTGACGAATACACTTGGGCTCGCTTCGATCGGGTCGGATTGCGCACTGACGGTTCCGGATTTGACTCCCCCTTTGCTACCTTTTTCATCTCCGGTAACTTTGGTACTGTGGGACGTTTTTACATAGACGGGATCACCGTTAAAAAAGACATTCGGAGATACGGCGTCTGCAACACTCAAATCCTGCTGCACGTCATAGGGGACATCCGGCGTTGAATCACCTCGAGGGGTTTTATTGACGCTTGGTGAGGAACTGACAACCTTGTATTTGCTGTTTTTTCGTGCACCGAAATTTTTAGCCATGATGTTCCTCTTGATTTAGTAATATTTCTACTTTTTGGATCTCTTCTTCGATCGGGTAACGATTCCGCCATGTCACATACACTGAGCGTTTCTCAGGATCTTCGTCCTCTATATCGATAATTACCGTGTCGATATTCATAAATTCTTCTACCGATCCAGTATTCATTAAAAAACGTGCTATCAAAGTGTATTCGGGCAGGTTAAAGGTAATATTTGCATGCTCTCGTGTAAGATTGATCAGTCTAAATTTCGCCGTTGATGGAAGATACCCTTGGTAAATAAGATCAGGATGGGCTGCTTGGTTAAATGCCTCGTTATAATCTTGCGGCAAACGGGGATGATGTTCCTTTAACCATTCCTCATCGTATCGACCCGCATGGGCGAGTCGTATGTTCGTCACGCGATCGATTGCACCAAATCCTTGTGGTGCGTAGCGTTGATACGGTTTACCCTCATCTATCGGATCATCAGCAGCCTCTATTTGTGGAGCCATCTGTATTTTTAGAGAATGTTTTTTATCCAACAATCCTCTTCCGGCTAGGTTATCATCATATGAGAGTACACGCGTCCCCTCTTCATCGATGATTTCACCTCCGTATGCATATGAATATCGAATCGGTACCTGTAAACATTCACTGGGTTCATCAAGTCTCCAACCGATAAATCCACGTCGCCAAAAACGTTCACCGCAGACCTGTAATGTTTTTTGAACGATCGCTCTATCTTCTGAATCCGCTATTTCCACCGAACATTGCCATCGTTGACTTGGCTGATTATCGGGTGAAAAGCTATGGGCATTGACGATAATATCGGTATTCTTTTTGTACGCTACATAATCAGATGGATAACGTAATTCTCGATCATCATCCTCATAATAGATATCACTGCCAAACAGCTCGCCCTGTTCCGGATCGATACGTAAATGGGCACCTGAATGATCTATAATGATTTTAAACTTAACACGACACATGACACTCATGTATCGGGTGTTATACTGATCCAGTGTCTCCCATGCCAGTGCAGGAAAAGGGGTATGATTTTTCAAACTCATATTAGTTGATATCCACTAATTTACTTTTCATATCGACATGTTCACTCCCCACTATCGATATCTTATTACCCTGTATCATAATGGTACCGTCATCATTCATAATCATGCTGCTTGCCCCTACTTGCACCTCATAGCGCTTTCCGACTATCGTATATTTCATCACTCCGACTTGCTCCGTACTGCTAATCCCCACCGTCTCATTCTTACTGGCACCTACAGATACTTGATACCCAGCACCGATAGTGAGTGCTTTGGCGATATCAATCGTTTCGGTTTTGCTTTTGTTGACTCTCTCTTGGCGGTAGCCGTGGA
>JAQTRS010000001.1 GCA_028711705.1 Candidatus Moraniibacteriota bacterium | reverse complement strand
AAGAAGTGCCATGGAAAATAAAGGAATTCAATCGAATAAGAAGATGATGGCGGAAGCTTTGTTCAAGATAAAGCCATCGCCGAAGTACAAGGGCATCGGCGTTTTCGCGTTGCGGGATATACCGAAAGGCACGATTATCTGCGATGTCGAGAAAATTACGGAAGAGTTCTTTATCCCGTGGAAAGACTGTGAAAAGATCGATCCGATCACGCAGGGCGTCATGCATGATTTCTGCGCCCAGGATAAGGATGGATATTATTGCCCGTTGGATCTGAATTACCTTTCGATTCCCATGCATATGAATCATTGCTGCAATGGGAATGTCGGCTGCGATGAGGAAAGCGATTTTGTCGCGATCAAGAATATCCGGAAGGGCCAGGAACTCTGCTTCGATTATGCCTTGGTCATGTCCAATCCCGACTATGTCCTGAAATGCAAATGCGGCGATAGGCATTGCCGTAAGGTGATTACCGGAAATGACTGGAAGGACCCGTCGTTCCAGAAAAAGAATTATCGGTATATGTCGGCCTTGCAAAGGGATTTGGTGCATGATATGTCGAGTGAACAGCTTTTCCACCAATGATACCATTAAGAAGAACGGTATGAATAAAATCCTCACACTGTGCATCATTCATCAGGGCGATCGGGTGCTTTTGGGTATGAAGAAGCGCGGTTTCGGTATGGGACGCTGGAACGGATTCGGGGGAAAAGTGGAAAAGGGCGAGACTATCGAGGAGGCAGCGAGACGCGAAGTATTTGAAGAGGCATGTATCGATGTGACCGACCTTCAAAAAGTCGGCATCATTGAATTCGAATGGCAAGGCAACCCGGAAATTTTGGAAGTCCATATTTTCCGGGCAACGCAGTTCGTGGGCGAGCCAGCCGAAGGCGAGGAGATGCAACCGCAATGGTTTTCGGTGAATGAAATACCGCTTAAGGATATGTGGCCGGATGACGAGTATTGGATACCGATGTTTTTGGAAGGGAAGAAATTTACTGGAAAAATCCTGTTCGGCAAAGGGGACAGCGTTTTGGAATGTGCCTTGAAAGAGGAGGAATCAATAGCGTAATATCGATTTTAAATTAATTGATACGAAATAGCATGAAAATAGTCATCGAAATGCCGAAAGGCGATACGAGGAGGCGTCACCTCAAGTATAACAAGACCGGTTTCATAGACCTTGGTCCCATCCGTGACGCGATTCCGGTGAATGATGGCGTGATGCCCGTCCATTACGGATATATTCCCGGTACGCTCAATTGGAAAGATGATGACGAAGTCGATGCTTTGGTGCTTTCGAGCAAGGAATTCGGTATAGGGCAGGAAATCGAGGCGAGGCCCATCGCTCTTATCCGGCGATCGGATGGGGACGATAAGATCGTGGCGGCCGACGAGACCCAAGAGGCGATTCAGGACTGGTCGGATATAGCGGAAGATATGCGGCAGCTGATCGAAGCGTTTTTCAGCTATCACCACACCATCCTTTCGATCGAGAATGCCGACGTTGCGAGAAAATATGTGGAAGATAACCATATAAGCGCATAATGCTATGACCGAGGAATTTTGGGGCCAATTTTGGCCGCAGTTTTGGGGAGGTGTGGCAGCGACGGTTTTTATCGCTACATTGACGATTGCTTTCACGTATATTGCTCGCTTACGCATCACACTATTCCTGCATGGTGTCGTTAAGAATATGAAAAAGAGGATAGTGATGGAGGAGGCGCGTTTGAAAGCCGAGTATGAATCAAAAAATAAATAATGCTTATGCGATACGATAAATTGGTGCGCGACAAGATAGTCGATATCATCGAGGCGAAGGGTGAGCGGGCCTCGTATCATATCGCGACGGACGGCGAATACGCGAAGAAGTTGAAGGAGAAACTGCAGGAGGAGATGGCGGAATTTTCGGAAGCAGAGAACAAGGAGGAGATGGCGGATGTCTTCGAGGTTATCACTGCCATCCTGAAAGAGAAGCAGTGGACGATCGAGGAGATTATCGAAGTTCAAAAGAGAAAGCGCGAGGAGCGGGGAGGTTTCGAAAAGAGGATTATTTTGGAAGAAGCATAAACGCTTATGAGGTATACTGCTGATGAACATGAGAAACGAGATGTGATGAAGTGGATTGATCACGCGGTAGTGATCGCTCATGATGCCACCTGTCTTCGTTCGAAATGCGGTTCAGTAATCGTGAAAGATGAGGAGAGTATCGGGGAAGGATTCAATTCGCCTGCAGGAGAAGATGAGAATCAGCGGAGATGCACCGTGCCGAAAGAAGGCTATCACAAGAAAGTGACGGATAAGACGTGTTGCGTGCACGCGGAACAGCGGGCGATTATGGATGCCCTTCGGAGAAATCCTGCAAAACTTGTGGGTTCAAGATTATACTTCATCCGTCTTAGCGAAGATGGGAATGCAAGCAAAGCAGGGAAGCCGTATTGTACTCTTTGCAGCAAAATGGCTTTGGATGCCGGAATCAAGGAATTCGTGCTATGGCATCAGGAGGGTATTGTCATCTATGGCACGCAGGAGTATAATGCGCTTTCATATGAATATGCGGAATAAAACAGTATGATAGACCTTGAGAAATATAATTATGATTTGCCGGAAGGATTGATCCGGAAGCAGGGAATCGAGCCTCGCGACAGCGCGAGATTGTTCGTGTATGATACTAAAACCGATACCGTGACCCATGCGGTATTTTCTGAGTTGCCGAAGTTTTTGCCGACCGATTCCGTGATGGTGCTCAACAATACCAAGGTGGTGCCCGCTCGATTGTTCCTCAAAAAAGAGACCGGTGGGAAAATCGAGGTCTTCGTCTTGGCCAATGAGATAGACCTGCATGCCTGCGATGCCGAGACGGAGATTCCGGTGCTGGTGGATCGTAAGTGCATGGTGGGCTGGAAGATCTATTTCCCGAATAAGGACTATTTCGAGGTGGCCCGTCAGGAGGAGAATAAATTTTTCGTGAAACTGCATAGCGAGAAGAATCTTGAGGAGCTGCTGAAACAATATGGCGAGACCCCGATCCCACATTACCTGGAAGATACCAAGGCGCAGCCGCGTGTCGGGCTTCAGGCGACCTTGTATGGGAATGAGAATGAGGTGATCTTGCGCAAGCGCTACCAGACCATTTTCGCGGAGGGCGGCGCATCAGTAGCTGCTCCGACCGCCTCGCTTCATTTCACGGAACAGGTTTTTCTTGATCTTAACGCCAAGGGTGTCGAGTTTTCGGAGGTGACGCTCGACGTTGGCATGGGAACCTTCGCTCCGCTTAAGGACGAGCACTTCCTCTCGGGAAAACTGCATTCCGAGAAAATAGCCGTTTCGGAAGAGGCGGCCGAGATTGTCAATCGGGCGAAAAATGAGCACAGGCAGGTGATCGCGGTCGGAACGACGGCGATGCGGACGCTGGAATCATGCGCCAAAGATGAGCGCGTGCAACCGCTTATAAAAAATACGGACATCTTCATCTACCCGCCTTATCATTTCCAGATAGCGGACATCTTGCTGACCAATTTCCATGTCCCGAAAAGCTCGCTCATGCTGTTGGTGGATGCGTTTCTTGCGGACAAACAGGCGAAGCGCAACATCATGGACCTGTATGCTATCGCGATTGAAGAAAACTATGCCTTCTATTCGTTCGGTGACAGTATGCTGATATTGTAATAATGAAATTATGGAAACGATGAGGGAGGCTCTGCAGCAGGCATTGAAGTTTTCGGAACTGCTCAACCAGTTCAGACGAGTGATTCGCGTTGTCCGAGTGAACGGGGAAGACCGTTGGGAAAACGATGTGGAGCATAGCTATCAGTTGGCGATGCTCGCTTGGTATATCGCGGACGCGAGAAAACTTCCTCTGGATGTCGGACTGGTTGTGAAGTATGCCCTGATTCATGATCTGGTGGAAGTGTATGCCGGGGATACCTATATCTATTCCGCGGATAAGAAACACCTTGAGGGCAAACATGACCGTGAAGAAGAGGCGCGGAAACGATTGCGATCGGAAATCGCGGAGTTTGAGGAGTTGCACCGATTGATCGTGCGATACGAAAGCAGGGAAGATGCTGAGAGCCGTTTCGTCTATGCTTTGGATAAGATACAGCCCATGCTCAATATCTATCTGGATAATGGCGATACCTGGAAAGAGAAGGAAGTGACTCTGGAAATGCTTTTCGAGAATAAGGAAGACAAGGTCAAGATATCGCCGGAAGTAAAGCGGTATTTCGATGAGTTTATCCAGTTGCTTCGTGAGAATGAAGAGCGATTGTTCGCTGCTAAAGAATAGGGCGTATCCCGATTACTTATATTGACTCGTGAGAAGTTTTGCGGCAAGTTCGCGAAGGTTTAGGGAGACTTTTTTCTCCTCTACGAACGCGAAGATGCTTCTCGGGAGAACAATCTCATCGGGATGGTTTTGGTAACGCATGACGGCCTCTCTCAATTTTTGTACGTCATAGGCCGTTTTGTCGCTCTCTGAGATCCACTTTCCGTATAAACCGTTCGAGAGATCAAGAGCCTGGATGAGTTCATCGAACGTGGTGATGGATTTCAATTCTTTCGCCTTGGCCTCGAATATATTCGCCTTCGTCGCTTGCGGATTCCCGAATTCTTTCAGCCAACCCCAAGCTTTTTTGAGCAATCCGGAAGATTCTTGAGGAGGCGCTTGCGTCGGGCGTTTTTCCGAGCCCTCTTTTTTAGACGATTGCCTATCGGAGCGGTTGAAATGTTCGCCGAGTTTCATCTGAGTCAGCGCTCGTCTGAGATGGATGGACTGCCTTTTGTCGCTTCTGATGATTTCAGGAACATTTTTTAAGAATGCATCCAGCTCGGCCGATGAACATCGCCGGATGATGTCCATATTTTCTCGCAGCGTTTGTTTGTCGATGAGTTTTCCTTCTTCCGTGGCCCAGAGTTGGCGTGCGATAGTCTCGTCCAGATCCGCGAAAGAAGCCGGAATGATTTCATTCCAATGCGCTTGCTCATCCGGACTCTTCGATCGAACCCCTCCGCTTCGGGATTGCTGATACGTCGGAGCCTGTTCTCTTGCGGATGCCGCCTTCACATCGATGATGAAAAGGCTCCGATCGTCGCCTTCGGGATCGCGCCAACCCTTCACATTATCCACGGCGCGTATGGCAACGCGAGCGGCGGACTGCGCATCCGGATTATGCTTAAGGATTTCTAGCCACTCCTGTTCATTCAGTCCGCTCGTGACGGATGAGACCCCATCCGAACACATGATGATGCGGTCGCCCTCCTGGGCGGATACCGTTCGGATATTGGGGGAGAAATCGCGATGCTTGTTCCCGACGAGTTGCGTCATATAGGATGCTTCCGGTGATTTGTCGATGAAGCGGGCGTCATCCTTTCCGAGAAACGCTTCCAATTCTTCATAGGAGCGGGCTGAGAAAATACCCTGCTGGATCTTTCGGATATCGCTGCGTTCATTGAAGCGGTTGTCGATGTGCAAGCCGCGCTTATCCTCGATGAATTGAGGCTCAACCTTGCCATCCCGATTAAGGAATACCTGGCAATTCCCGACCGATCCGATGACCATTTCTCTTCCCTGCTTTGTCTTCCAGATGATGGATACCGATGCTTGAGGATTATCCTTTGTTTCCGCAGGAAGTTTTTTGACCTCTTCGTTCGCATGATGCAGCGCTCGTGCAGCATGTATCTCCGCCTCTTCGGATGGGATATCGTCTCTCGATCCGAAGGGCTCCAGAATTTCTTTCAAGGCGCGGAGAGTCGTTTCGACAGCGAGCTTTCCGTTTTCATGCCCGCCGACGCCATCGCCGCAGACACGGATATTGTTGCCGATCATGGCGAGCGCATCCTCGTTTTCCTTGCCCCGCTCTTGATGATACGCTCCGCATTCTATGGCCGAACCGTGTTCCCAGTGCAGCTCTTCGCGGGATTCTTTTTTTTCATTCTTTTTTGACAGGTCTTTTGATAGCGGTCGTTCGTATTTGAGCATAGGGCGCTTGTATTAACTTGGGAGTAGAAGGTTTTTATACTTGCATTATACCACTCTTTTCGGTCATGACAATAAACGAGGGTATTGATTTTCTTTTGAAAAGCGGCTATACTACCATTGTTTTAGACAGGGCGCGGAAGGGCCTGTAGTAAAGTGGTACAAAGAGCAACCAACCAGAGTGAGAATCCTAATGTATGGAAGAGTATGGGCCTGTAGTAAAGTGGTATTACGCAGCATTCGCATTGCTGAGTCGGGAGTTCGATTCTCCCCAGGTCCACAGATAATGGAATGGTAAGTCTTGTTATCGTTCCGAATTTGCTTTCAGAGTGATTTTTTGGTACACTGATATTTCTATCCTGCGGCGATATGGCGGTCAAAGCGGGCAGGCTTAATGTTAATATCTCATACTATGATTCAGGCAAAAGACGCGGAAATAATGGCGCCGGTGGGGAGTTTTGAGAGCTTGGTGGCGGCCATACAGGCCGGGTGCGACTCGATCTATTTCGGGGTGACACAGCTCAATATGCGCGCTCGTGCGGCGGCCAATCTGACCTTGGCCGATTTGGCGGAAATCATGAACGTCTGTCACAAAAATAACGTGAAGGCCTACTTGGCGGTCAATACGCTCTTGTATGATCATGACGTGATGATCATGCGCAAGATAGTGGATGCCGCCAAAGAAAACGGCGTGGACGCGGTGATCGCTTTCGATTTCGCAACGATTCAATATTGCAATGAAATCGGCGTGCCGGCCCATGTTTCGGTGCAGTTTTCCGTTTCCAACTATGAGTCCTTGAAATTCTTTACCGGCCTGACTAACCGCGTGGTGTTGGCTCGCGAGTTGACGCTCGATCAGATCAAGGATATCCACGAGAAAATTTTGGAAGAGCAGTTGATGGGCAATGAGGGCCGTCTGATGGAAATCGAAGCTTTTATACACGGTGCGCTGTGTGTGGCGCAGTCGGGGCGCTGCTTCATGAGCCTGCACACGCACAATGCTTCGGCCAATCGCGGCGCCTGCAATCAGAACTGTCGCGCGAAATACAAGGTGACGGACGTGGACACCGGGAAGGAATTGATTATCGATAATCAGTATGTCATGAGCGCGGCGGATATCTGCACGATAGATTTCCTGGACAAATTGCTCGAGTCGGGCGTGCAGGTGATGAAGATCGAGGGGCGCGGCCGCTCGGCGGAATATGTGAGCACGGTGGTGCGGGCGTATAAGAGCGCGCTTTTGGATATCCAGAACGGGGAATATACCAAGGAAAAGATCGAGGGCTACTACAAGCGATTGGAAACGGTGTATAATCGCGGCCTGTCGAAGGGTAACTACTACCTTGGCAAAGAATTGGGCGAGTATTCGGATGCCTATGGCTCGAAGGCGACCAAGGAAAAGGAATGCGTCGGAAAGGTGAAACACTACTTCGGAAAGATCGGCGTGGTGGAAGTGGAAATGAGTGCGGGCGATCTTTCCGAAGGGGATGATATCCTCATCATCGGGACCACGACCGGCGTCTATGAAGGCAAGGTCATCGGCCTGCGCGCGGATGACAAGACTTCTATCACTACCGGAAAGAAAGGCGATGTCGTTACTTTCGCCGTCACCGGCAAGGTCCGCGACAACGACAACGTCTTCCTCTTCAAGGATCGCGAATCGCTTCAAGGATAATATCAATTTTTTCGTTTACGTTACAGCAAGAGATTGCATACTTATTTTCGAATCCCGCCATTTGGAGGCGCGGTGAGATGATAGATATACGAAAGCAAGACTTGCGTGGATGTTATTTTTTCTCTATCTCGAGAAGGATTATAAATGATAGCGCCGGTCTGGCGGGTTTGAAAATAAGTATACAATCTCTAACCACCTCCATGGGAGTACGAAAAATCACAGTCTGTCACAAACGCAATGACTGCATCGGCTGCGGGTCGTGTGTTTTGTATGCGCCGAAACAGTGGTTCATGAACCAAGAAGATGGCAAATCCGATCTTCTGGGCGCGGAGTGGAAAGGGGATCAGTTCAAGGTTTCCAAGATAGATGAGAGCGATCTTGACAATAACAAAAAAGCGGCCGCAGCCTGCCCTGTGGGGATTATCCGAGTGGATTAGAAGCCGAAAAATCATTGACTTTTTCGGTAAAGTATGCTACTCTTGAGGCGAGGAAAATTCCTCGTCATAGAATGGTGAAGCAAATGAAAATCGAAGGAAGTCCGCAAAAAGAACGGGAACTTGCGGTACTGAGACAAAAGTTAGGTCTTTTGACCAATAATCGCGGGATGGTACTTGACCTTGGCAGATTGTCGTTCAGTATGGCATCCTATGCTCGGTACGCGTCGGATGGCAATGTGCTGATCGACGTACCGCCGGAGCATAAAGATACGCTGCGAAGCTATCTTCGTGAGAAGAACCTTACAATCAGCGCTCAGGGAGTGCGTTCGGATATAGTAGGCCTTCTTTATTTCGTGGTCTTGACCCTATAGGGTTTCAGGCACGTCGCAAGGCGATAGGGCGTTATGCAAAGGAATTGCGTAGCGCTTTTTGATTTTTCAGGGGCTTCGTGCGAGTCTGGCTCTGGGGAAGGAGCCTCATTTTTCGTATATAAACGCACAAAAGCAGGGCGTCCATTTGATTTTTTGGTAAAAACTGCTATTGTAGATAGGGAATAGAGTATGGGTGTATAGCTCAGTTGGTTAGAGCGCGCCGTTCACATCGGCGAGGTCTCCTGTTCGAGTCAGGATACACCCACTATGAAAGCCATTTTTCTACAAGACGTGAAGGGCGTGGCCCGCAAGGGCGATATCAAGGAGGTGTCCGAAGGATATGCTCAGAACTTTCTGCTCCCCAAAAAGCTCGCCAAGGTGGCGACGCCCGATGCTATCAGGCAAGCCCAATTGGAGACTGCCAAGAAAGAACAGTTTAAGAAAGAGGCGATCGAGGCGGCTCGGAAGCATATGTTGGCGCTGAAGGGAAAATCTGTCGTGCTCACGATGAAGTCAAAGGACGGCAAGCTTTTCGGATCCATTACGGGCAGGGATATCGCCGAGGCGCTGAAGAAAGAAGGGTTTGATGTTTCCGAAAAGGCGATCGTTTTGAAGAAACATCTCAAGACGGCAGGATGCCATGATGTCGCGCTCGATTTCGGGGCCGGCATGACGTGCTCCATAGCGGTTATTATTCAGGGGGAGTAACATAGATGTGCCCATGGGGTACATTTTCGTATTGTCCGGATCCCTGGGATGCGGCGTATAAGATTGTATCGAATGGGAAAGTTTTGGAAAGTCTAACAGATTTTAAGACTATTTGTATGGCAAAAAAGACAACACCAAGGAAGGGGGCAGTAAAGAAGACGAAGTATATCTTCGTGGTCGGCGGCGTGATGAGCGGAGTGGGGAAGGGCATCACCACTTCCTCGATCGGGAAGATACTGCAGTCACGAGGCTTTTCTGTGACGGCGCTCAAGATAGATCCGTATATCAACGTCGATGCCGGGACGATGAATCCGACGGAGCATGGCGAGGTTTTCGTGCTCAGCGATGGCGATGAATGCGATCAGGATATGGGGAATTATGAGCGCTTCTTGGGCGTGACGCTTTCCCGGGATAACTATATGACGACCGGCCGCGTATACCAATCCGTCATCAATCGCGAACGCAATCTGGAATACAAGGGCAAGTGCGTCGAGGTGGTGCCGCATATCCCGATGGAGGTGATCGATCGCATCAAGCGGGCTGCCAAACAGGCGGAAGCCGATATCGCGATGATCGAGATCGGCGGAACGATCGGCGAGTATCAGAACATTCTTTTCTTGGAAGCGGCGCGCATGCTGAAGAATATGCACCCGGAAGACGTCTTTTTCGTGCTGGTGAGCTATCTGCCGACACCGAGCAAGATCGGCGAGATGAAGACCAAGCCGACGCAGTATGCGACACGGACGCTCAATGGCGCCGGTATACAGCCGGATATCATCGTGGCGCGGGCGGATCGGGACTTGGATGAGAAACGCAAGGAAAAACTGGCGCTCTTTTGCAGCGTCCGCAAAGAGGATGTGATCAGCGCTCCGGATGTCGATAGCGTATACCATATCCCGCTCAATTTCGAGGAACAGAATCTGAGCACCATTTTGCTGAAAAAAATGAATCTCCGTCCGCGCCAGAAGGATCTGAAGGACTGGAAGGGATTCGTCTCCCGGGTCGAGGAATCGCAAAAAACCGTGGATATCGCCGTGGTCGGGAAGTATTTCAAGACGGGGGATTATGTTTTGAGCGACGCCTATCTGAGCGTTATCGAGTCGCTCAAATATGCAGCCTATGCCCTGAAGCGCAAGCCGGTGCTGCACTGGATCGATAGTGAGGAATACGAGACGAATCCAAGCTCGCTTAGGGAACTCAAGAAATATGCCGGCGTCTTGATTCCGGGCGGATTCGGTTCGCGCGGTATCGAAGGGAAGATCGAAGCGATACGCTTCTGTCGCGAGAATGGCATCCCATATTTCGGCATCTGTTACGGCATGCAGCTGATGGTGATCGAGTATGCCCGCAATGCTTGCGGTATCGCGGATGCGCATACGACGGAAGTGAATCCGAAAACGCAAAACCCGGTGATCGATATCATGCCTGAGCAGAAAAAGAACCTGCGTGACAAGAATTATGGCGCGACGATGCGGCTCGGCACCTATGAGGCGGTTTTGAAAAACGCAACCATCGCCCGTAAGGCGTATAAGCAAAAAGAGATCATTGAGCGCCATCGCCATCGCTATGAGGTCAATCCAGAATATATCGCCCGTGTCGAGGAGGCGGGACTTATTTTCTCAGGGACGTCTCCTGACCATCGCCTGATGGAAATAGCGGAGCTTCCGGCTTCCGAGCACCCATTCTTCGTGGGTTCCCAGTTCCACCCGGAGTTTTTGTCCTCGCCGCTTCACCCACACCCTTTGTTTGTGGAATTTCTTAAAGCCTGCGTGAAGTAAGTGGGCAGGCGGACACAAAAAAACAACCTCGCTCGAGGTTGTTTTTTTGTAAGAAATCTTTGGAAGATTTATTCGGTAGCGGCTTCAACAACGTGCACGAATGTTCGGTTGATGAATTTTCCAGTGAAGTCGACAGCTTTCTTCTTCTTGAACTGGACAAGTCCGTCCGCAAGAGCCATGAGCGTGTCATCACCTGTGCGTTTCACGTTCTTTCCAGGATGGAATTTGGTGCCACGCTGGCGGACGATGATGTTTCCTGCTGCTACTTTCTGGTTGCCGTAGATTTTCACGCCAAGTCGCTTGGAGATGGAATCACGGCCGTTACTGGTGGAGCCACCGGCTTTTTTGGTTGCCATATCGATTACTAGTTATCAGATTACACCGTTTATGATACAGTATAGCTAGAGATGCGCCTTTTGTCAAACAAAACGGCCAAATAAGCACAATGCTATGGCGGAGCATATAAAATATGCTTTAAATAAGCTAAAAGAAACATGGAAGGCTCATGGGCGCGAGATAGGGCTCTTTGCGGGGGTGTTTTTGGTGGGCATCGTCGGTTTCGAGATCGGTTTGGTGGAAGGGCAGTCGATGCAGTCCAAGCCGTTGGTGATCGAGGTGCCGGCCAAACCGTCGCCGGTGGCACAGGTTGCCGGTGTTTCGTCGGAACAGAAAGAAATTCAAAAGACGGTTAGCGGTGAGGTATTAACGCAAACCCAGAACACTAATGTTGATCAGAATTGCACGTTCGTCGGCTCAAAAAATTCGGACAAGTACCATCTTTCAACCTGTGCTGTCGTAAAAAGGATCAAACCGGAAAATCGGCGATGCTTCGTTTCGGAAGAGGACGCGAAATCCAAAGGTTACGTAGCCGGCTGCCTCAAATAAACCCACCTCCCGCACTATTTAAGAAAAAATGTTTCGGGTTTTGCGTAGTGGCCGTTGCGTACTCGCTCAGGCCGCGAAGTGAAATCCGAAACATTTTTTCTCCCCCCTATATCATGGTATACTACAGCAATGAAACAACCATCCAATAATGAGCGCGCCAACCCTTCCAAAATCAAGCTGATAAGTTTGATTTCTTTTATGTTCGGTTTCGCGGACGCCTTTTTGGTGTATGTGCTCTCGTCCTATTTCAAAGAAGTTTTCGGCACGGAAAATGTGAGTTTTTTCTATCTGGTTTCTTTCAGTATCGTCTTGATCGCGCTGTTTTACCTGCACGATCTGGTGCGGAGGGTGGGTAAGACCATGCTGTTATTCCTGCTTTTTATCGTGGCGATCATGACCAATGCGACGCTCATTCTGTTCGACCCATCATGGTTCACGATAGTCGTGCTCATGATCCATCTCGTGGTGTCCAATCTTATTTGGGTCAATCTGGATATCATTCTGGAGTCGTTTTCCGAAGACGGGAAATCGGGGCGCATCCGCGGATTGTTTTTGACTATCGTGAATTCGGGCTGGCTGTTGGCACCGATACTCTCCACTCGCATCCTGTCTCAGTCGGGATACGCCGGGCTTTTCTTTGCCGGATTGGTGATGTATTCATGCATCTTGGTGGTGGCTCTCTTGGGTCTTCGCCGCGTCAATCAGCGCTTTAAGGAAAAAATCACGCCGGGCCAGATCCTGAAGAAGATCCGCCGCAAGAAGGATATCCTCCATATCTATTCCATCGCCTTCGTGATCGAGTTTTTCTATGCGGTTATGATCGTCTATACGCCGCTTTATCTGCTCGAGCTCGGTTTCGGTTGGGACGATATCGGTATCATGTTCACGGCTATGCTGGTGCCGTTCGTGCTCATCCAGTACCCTTTGGGCGTTCTGGCGGACAAGCGATTGGGGGAGAAGGAAATGCTCATATTCTTCTTGGTCATCATGATCGTGTCGACAGCGTGGCTGCCCTTTATCGTGTCAGGAGGATTGTGGATGTGGTCGTTCGCGCTGTTTATGACCAGGGTCGGGGCTGCAGGTATGGATATACTCAGGGATTCCTATTTCTATAAGCGGGTCAGCTCGCAGGATGTGGATATCATCGCGTTTTTCAGGACAGCAAGACCTGTCGCCAATATCTCGGCCGCCAGCGTCGTTGGCGTCAGTCTACTTTTCATCCCCCTCTCAGCCGTCTTTTTCGTCGCAGCCGGTGTGCTCTTCTTGGGTCTTGTCCCAGCATTTTTGCTGGTCGATAATGCTTCCGAGCGTGAAATGAACGGATTTATCGCGCAAGGGGAGGGGTAAGCTTTGACATCCCGAGCCGGATTGCCTATGATTGAAGCGTATTATCGGTGCCTAATTCCTTATTCTCGATCCTTATGAAACAAAGCCAGTTATTTTCCAAAACCCGCAAAGAAGCGCCGAAAGACGAGGTGAGTAAGAACGCACAACTGCTTATCCGCGCCGGATTCATCCATAAGGAAATGGCAGGCGTATATGCGTTTTTGCCGTTGGGGCTCCGGGTTATCGAGAATATCAAAAACATCATCCGCGAGGAAATGAACGGAATTCGTGGTCAGGAGCTGATCATGACCAGTCTGCAGCGCAAGGAATTGTGGGAAAAGACCGATAGGTGGGATGATGAGAAAGTCGATGTGTGGTTCAAGTCCGCGTTGAAAAATGGGACGGAAGTCGGATTCGGTTGGTCTCATGAGGAGCAGATAACGGAAATGATGACGAATTATATATCCAGTTATCGGGATCTGCCGACATACGTGTATCAATTTCAAGGTAAACTGCGAAATGAGACGCGTGCCAAGAGCGGCATCATGCGATGTCGCGAGTTCGTGATGAAAGATATGTATTCCTACTGCCGATCCGAAGAGGATCACAAGGCTTTTTATGATGACACTACGGCGGCGTATCTGAGGGTTTTTGAAAAAGTCGGTTTAGGCGATCGAACTTTTTTTACCTTCGCATCCGGCGGAGCTTTTACTCAGTTTAGTCATGAATTCCAAACGATCACCGATGCGGGTGAGGATATTATTTATATACACAGAGAGAAGAAGCTTGCCATCAATCAGGAAGTGTTGACTGATGAGGTCATGGTTTTGCTCGGAGTGAAACGAGAGGAGCTTGAAGAGGCTAAGGCGGCAGAGGTTGGAAATATATTTAGTTTCGGCGGAGCGAAAAGCGAACAGCTCGGATTGTTTTTTAAGGATGAAAATGGAATTTCTCAGCCAGTAATCCTTGGCTCGTACGGTATCGGAGTGACGCGTCTTATGGGTGTGATTGTGGAATGCTTTGCTGATGATGGAGGTATTGTTTGGCCGGAGGCGGTAGCACCGTTTAAAGTACATCTCTTGTCATTAGGGAAAGATGAAGAGTCAGAAAAAATATATCAGCAGCTGACGGCGGCCGGTGTTGAAGTGCTTTTTGACGACAGGGATATGGGTGCGGGCGCCAAGCTTGCCGACAGTGATTTGATGGGTATGCCATACAGAGTGGTCGTGGGCAAGAAGTCGCTCGAGCAGGGCGGAGCGGAAGTGAAGGGACGAACGGAAGAAACGGGCGTCATCATGACCGTCGAGGCCCTTTTGGAAAAAGTGAAATAATTCGAATACACAATGATATATGCCAGAAAACACTTCAAAACGGATATTGATTTCTTTGGGAGGTTCGCTTCTGGTACCCGACGGCATCGATACGGGGTTTATCGCCGCGTTCAAGGAATGTATCGTGAAGTATCTGGGCAAGGGGTATTCGTTTATCTTGGTGACGGGTGGCGGCAAGACCGCGCGAAGGTATATCGAGGCGGCGGACACGGTTTCGGTCATCACCGATGAGGACAAGGATTGGCTCGGTATCCACACGACACGGCTCAATGCCCATCTGATACGTACCGTGTTCCGCGATTACGCGCATCCTCGCATCAATACGAACCCGCACAATCTGGAGGATTTCTATGATTTCAAGGAGGGGATACTCGTGGCGGCCGGGTGGCGGCCGGGGTGCTCGACGGACTATGATGCTGTTTTGCTTGCCAAGTATCTGGATGTGAAGCGGGTGATCAACCTTTCCAATATCGATTACGTGTACGATAAGGATCCGCGAAAGTTTCCGGATGCCGTCAAGAAAGAGAAAATAACGTGGCCGGAATTCCGCGCCTTGGTGGGGGATACGTGGTCCCCTGGCATGAGCGCGCCTTTCGATCCGATCGCCTCGAAGTTGGCTCAGGATGCCGGCATGGAAGTGGTTATTTTGAACGGTGAGGGTATCGCCAACCTTGAGGCCTACCTGGACGGCGAGCCTTTCGAGGGTACTGTGATTAAGGATGATGCCGTATGAACATAGCTGTACAGGCGGCAGATCTGGATGCCGATCGCATCGACGGGACGCGCGTGTATTTGTCGCAGCTTTTGAAGCGTTTCGGCATGATCGATCCATCGAATCAGTGGCATTTATATCATCGAAGCGCTTTCAATCCGGAACTTGTGCCTCCGACTTTTCCGAATTATACCGTCCACACCGTGACGGTGCCTTTCTATTGGACGCAGACTCGCTTCGCGTGGGAGATGTGGAAGTTGCGGCCGGAGAAACTCTGGATGCCGGTGCAGGCTTTGCCGTTTTTTTTGCCCAAGGGCATCGAGACGACGGTGACCATCCATGACTTGGCCTTCAAATACTTTCCGGATCACTTCCCGAAAAAGGATCAGCGGCGATTGCATATGTTCGCGGACTTCGCGGTGAGGAAGGCGGATAAGTTGATCGCCGTTTCGGAATCCACCAAACGAGATATCCTGAAATGGTATCCTGATGTGGATGCCTCCAAGATTCGCGTGATTTACCATGGATTTGAGAACGGTCAACAATTAACAATTAACACTCAACAACAGTCTTTGAGTGGTCATTCTGAGCTTGTCGAAGAATCTTCTCAGAATACCGGTAGATCTCTCGACTACGCTCAGGATGACAAAAGAGAGGTTCAGGACAATATCTTGAAAAAGTATTCTTTGGAAACGAAGAAATACCTCCTCTATGTCGGGGCCATCCAGCCGCGCAAGAATATCTTGGTGCTGCTTGAGGCGTTCGAATTGGAACATAAGCGCCACCCGGATATGAAACTGGTCTTGGCGGGAGAAAAAGCGTGGCTTTGGAAAGAGACGGTCGATATGATCGAGAAGCATCCGTTTCGTGAGGACATTATCGTGACGGGCAAGGTTTCATTCCGGGATTTGGCGGCGCTCTATGCGCAGGCGAAGATGTTCGTTTTCCCGTCACTTTACGAGGGGTTCGGCATCCCGGTGCTTGAGGCGATGGCGGCGGGCACCCCGGTAATCTGTTCCAATAATTCCAGCCTGCCGGAAGTGGGCGGGGATGCGGCGCTGTATTTCGAGGCGCTCAATGTCTCGGAGCTCGCGTCGCGTATCGAATCGCTCTGGACGGAAGAATCTTTATGTGCGGCGATGATACGCCGAGGGTATGAGAATATCAAAAAGTTCTCCTGGGACAAATGCGCGAAAGAGACGATGGAGTATATTATTTCGTGAAGAATTCGTCGTACAAAAGTTTCCCGATGACGGCTGTCAAAAGGAAGGTGATGACGATGGCGTAGAGCGGGAATTTGATAAGGGAATTGAGAATCAGAAGAGAAGACCAAAAAAGCAACCCTGTAATCAGCCATTTTGAAGTTTTTCCTTGCCACGCCGTAGCTTTAGCGAAGGCTGGTTGTTGTCCGATGCCGATGAAAGCGAAGAAAAGCAGCGCGATGGCAAAGAGGACTTTGGCGAGATTGAGGTGACCGGAGACGAAGCCGGGCATCAGGCCCTCGATGGTCATCAATCCCGCGAAGGCGAGGAGGGAAAGCGCGAGCGCGTCACGAAGCAGGAAATGAAGCATCAGCCAGAAACCATCTTGCTTGAAAATAGTTGTAAATCGTTGAATGTTCATCGCTGACCGTTAATTGTTATTTGTTGACCCGACCGCAACGTTTCGCGTCGCGATTCGGGCAGGCTGCTAATTGTTGATTACTATTGTCCGTAATGCGCTAAAATTCTTTGTTTGATCGTGCTTAATGATACGCGCATATTTTTGATATTGACAGTGTCCGTGAATTCGATGTCCATAGTTTGAAATGCGATCTCCTGATCGAGTTGGGTGCTTATCTGGAACGTGTCTCCCGGAAGCGGTGCGAGCGCGTCTATCGGCGTTTCACATGCGTAGTTTTTGCTGAATAATCCCGAAATGGTAAGGATGCAGCCTTGTATTACTGTGCTTGATGCCGAAGATATTTCGATGGGATGCGTACCCTGAAGGTAGCTTTGCGAGATGGATTTATTAAGTAATGGGTGTTTTTCTCCATCTCGTATCAGGAAATACGCATCGGTATCGATCTCATGCAAGACGGTTCCATCCGGATGGATGTTTCCCAGTGTGACGATTTTTCCTTTTTCATAAGCGCCCATGTCTTCCTCGCTGGCAGGCATCACATCATCCCAGTCGTATCCGAGATTTTCAAAGATGCTCGCATCGCCTATGGGTCTTACGAGATTGCCATCAATGAGAAAGACGCCATCCGCGAAAGACAGGAGCGATCCGCTGTGTATGGCGGTTTGGTTTGGATTGATTTCGGTAATGGGTGATCCTATCGGCAAGAAAAAGGCGCGGTATGATTTTCGCAGGGTCGTCTCACCGGTAGGCCAAGTGAAATTTGCTTTCGATTTGGTAAACTTACTGTCCGTGAGTATATTGATGTGAAAGAGAGAATAATCTCCTCGCATAACGGGAGCGTCGACAAGAAGAGGCATGAGCGCGGGGATATTGCCTTTATCAAGTATGGAGTCATCGGCACCGCGAGGATCAAGCAAGGTGTTCTTTGAAGCTTGCGGGTTTTTGAAATCGAAGACGAGTGATTGTGAAGGGAAAAGGACGAGGAAGGCGAAGTAGGCGGCGGCGAAGGTGAAGGCGAGTACGAGCAAAACGCGGGCGATGTTGTAGCGCGCCTGCCAGGGTTTCGGGATGGAGAGGGTGTGTGTCATAGAGGTTATTCAACTTTTAGGACAAGCGCTGTGGTTGTTTCGCTTATCTTTTGCGGAAGCATGCTTTTGGTCGATGGTATCAGCCTTTCGGAATCGAAGTCGAAGGTTGCGATCGGCGTGAACTGTTTGGAGGACGCTTGCGTGTAGCGGGCGGCTTCGGCCTCCGGGACGATAAGGTAGACATGCTTGAAACCGGATGTATCCAGTCTAGCAAAGTCTTCCGGATTGAAGAAATAGGCGGCGTTTCGTATGCCGAAATAATGCATCGGTTCGGGAAGCATGGACCAGGCATCGCCGGTGGCCAGTCGGTCCGCAAGAACCAGATCGCCCCCGGAGAAATGGGAGGCGAATTCCTGGGTCTGTATGAGAAGGTTTTTGTTCTCGGAAAAGGTCGCATACTTTAGGGCGAAGGGGAGCTGGGAAATGAGAAGGGCGGCAAGCAGAAGGAGGCTATAGTAGTGCCGCTTGAAAAGGAAGTGATTCGCGTATCGTTTGGTGAGGAAGGCTTGGATGGTGGCGATGCCGAGGATGGCCGAAAACAGGAGGCTCGGATAGATCGAGAAGATGAAGCGGCGCAGCATCCAGGGGTGATCGATGGAGATGCTTGGTGAGAATACATAGAAAAAGGTCGGGAGGGCGAGGATAAGCGGGATGAGCGCAAGTTTGTTGCGGCTTTTGGCGAGGATGATGAGGCTGACAGTGCCGATAATGAAAACAGGAATCAATCCGTATGGCCAGAAGATGCTCCAGAGGGAAAGGGTCTTGTCGTCGATGCAATCAGCAGCAATGCAGGGCTTGAAAAAGGAATGCCATTTGCTTTGGCCGGCCTTGCCGATAGCCTTGTAGAAAGGGAGGTCGGCGAAGAAATTGCGGATGAAAAGGATAGAGAGGATGATTGCCGGAAAGATCGCATGGGCGAATGGTCTTGATTTCCAAAGCGCGCGAGCTTTGGCGGAAAAGGAAAGAAGGATGAGGGTGATAGCGAAAAAGGTGAACCCCTCGATGCGGGTGAAGATGAAAAATGAGGCGAGAGCGAGCGAGAGCGCCGTGTGGAGCGTGGATCTTTCCTTGAAGGCGAGGATCAGGTTGAGCGCGAGCAAAACGAAGAGCGTGAGTGCGAGGTTTTCGCTCAGCGTCGATTTGGAAAACCAGACGACCGGGAGGGAGGTGGCCGCGATGACCAGTCCCCAGATGGCATAGAAACGGGAGGCGAAGAGTCTGATGAGGAGATAGAAGGCGATCAAAAACAGCGCGAGCGTGACGGCGTTGGCGATGCCAAGTCCTGCCAGTCCGAAAAGCGCGAAGAAGGAGGCGAGCCAGACGATATACCCGAGAGGGAACTGGGTGGTGAGGAATCCGTCCTTGGTGTAGTCGAAGCCGGGGAAATTGAGGGCTTTGCCGGGACCGTACACATCGAAGAAGGCGCTCGACGCGGGAGTGGAAAATGCGAGCTGATGGTTTTGTGCCAGGTGGATGGCGGCGGCGCTATAGGACCCTTGGTCGCGCCCGGAGAAAATGGTGGGAGCGGTGATGAAGGCGATGCTTGCGGCGATAGCGATGGCAATACCCGTAACGATAAGGAATTCCTTTGAGATATCGCGGCAGAGTTTTTTGATATGAACGATATAGGCGCCCAAACCGAGCGTGGCCGCCAGGGAAATCCAGAGGAGTGGCGTGAAAAAAGCATGGCTGAGGGCAAGAATAAGGCCAAGGAAAAGCCAAAAAACGAAGCCGAGAGTGATGGCAGTGAAAAAGCGATACTCTTGCATGGAAGGCGCGGGTGTGTTCATAGACGTATTATACCAAATAGTTGGATAAAGTAAGAATGTGCTATTTTGAGCCGCTTCACTTTTCCGCTATACTTAAACCATATGAAAATTCTCGTTATCGCGCCGACACCATTTTTCTCTGATCGAGGGACGCATATCCGCATACTGGAAGAGGCTTTGGCTTTGGAAAAACGCGGACATAGCGTCACTTTGGCCACGTATCACATCGGGGCTGATTTGCCCAAGAGGCTTGAGACGAATATCGATGTCCGGCGCATCAGGCGGCTTTTGTTCTGGTATAAGAAACTCGAGGCTGGTCCGGATTGGCAGAAGATCATCCTCGATCTACTTCTCATAAAGAAGGTGTTTTTCTTGGCGCGAACAAAGCGGCCCGATGTGATACACGCGCATCTGCATGAAGGTGTGGCCATTGGATGGATCGTGCAGAAGCTGCTGTTTTGGCGCGGCATCAAGCTGGTGGGGGATTTCCACGGGAGCCTGACCAAGGAAATGGTCTCGCATGATTATCTGGGCGCCGGTTTTTTGAAAAGGGTATTTCAGTGGATCGAGGCGCGCATCGATAATATGGGCGATGTGGCCGTGACGAGTTCGTGGGAGAACACGCAGGAAATCAGCGCGATACGGAAAGGGAAATCGACGGAAACGCTTTTGGATGGCGTGAATGATTCGTGGTATCAGCATCTGCCTTCGCAGTCGGAAGCACGAAAACAACTTGGTTTGCCTGAGAACAAGGTGATCGTGACCTATACGGGCGCGCTGATTCCCAACAAAGGCATTCAGTATTTTCTTGAGTCGATACCGTTGGTGCTGCGATCTAATCCCGATGTCCATTTCGTCATTGCCGGCTTTCCGCTCGATCTGATACAGCCTTTTTTCGAGGGTAAGAACCTTTCCGCGTCCATAACCTTCATTTCGCCGCTGTCGTATTTCGAGCTTCCGAAACTTTTGCATGCGAGCGATATCGGGGTGGATCCCAAGGATGTGTCGGTGCGCCAGGCGAGCGGCAAGACGCTCCAGTATATGGGTGCCGGTCTTCCGGTCGCGTGCTTCGATACGAAAAACAATCGCGAATACCTGGGCGCCGAGCATGAGATGGCTCAAGACCTTTCTCCTTCGGGGCTGGCAGACGCTATCGTGAACCTGGTGAATGACCCCAAGAAACGCAAGCGCTTCGGCGAGGAGAACCGAAAGCGCGCGTTTAGGTTCAGCTGGGATGTGTCGGCGGAAAAATTGGAAACATTATTGAAAACCGTATGAACCTCTTGCTCATAAAAATCGGGAAGGCCTTGCATACCCTGAAACGGGAAGGTTTGTGGCGCGGAGGACGGCGCGTTTCCAAGGCGTTTTTCGCATTGTTCCGACGGGTGGGTTCGGGCGATGTGCTATTTATCACGGGCGGAGTGGGGGATAGCGCCCTGTATCGCGCGCATCACGTGGCCGAGGAATTGGAAATCCAGGGGCTTACGACCGGTATCACGGTGCAGGATAATCCGTTTTTGCCGAGCTATGCGGACAAATTCTCTGTCTTCATTTTCCATCGCGTGCTCTATACGCCCAGTGTCGCCAAATTGATGGAACGTATCAAGGCGCAGGACAAGGAAATCATCTTCGAGACGGATGATCTGGTGTTCGATCCGCAGTACCTGAAGTTTATGGACTATTTCCAGAAGATGAACAATTTGGAAAGGAAATTGTATGAGAACGGCGTGGGCGGGGAGATATTGAATGATCCATATGTGAAAGTCTGCACCACGACCACGACTTTTTTGGCGGAGAAATTACGCGAGAAAGGAAAGCGGGTATTTATCGTGCCCAATAAATTGACGCAGGAGGATGTGGCGGTAGCGGAAGCTGTTATTGCAAACAAGTGTCATTCTGAGCTTGTCGAAGAATCTGCTTCAGTAGCAAAGGGATCCCTCGACTATGCTCGGGATGACAATCGGAAAAATACCATCAAGATCGGCTATTTCAGCGGTACCCTGAGCCATAACAAGGACTTCGCGACGATTACGGATGCGCTGGCGACAGTGCTTGAAAAATATCCGCAGACTAGATTGTTCTTGGTGGGACCATTGGAAACCGAAAGCAAACTCAGCGTTTTTGCGGACAGGATAGAGCAGTTCCCGTATGCAGCGAGGGCGCAGCATTTCGCCAATGTCGCTTCGGTGGATATCAACCTTGCGCCGCTCGAAATCGGCAACCCGTTCTGCGAATCCAAATCGGAGCTCAAGTTTTTCGAGGCCGGCATCGTTGGCGTGCCGACCGTCGCTTCGGCCACGGCGCCGTATAAGGAGGCGATCGAGGATGGCGTGGACGGTTTTGTCGCCAGTACGACGGAAGAATGGGTGGAAAAACTGTGTCGTTTGATCGAGGACGCACCGTTGCGCACCGCGATGGGCGAGAAGGCCAAAGCGAAAGCGATGCAGAAGTATACGACCGCCAATGCGCAGAACAAGGAATATTATGAGTATCTGCACAGCAAGGTAACAAGGTCATTTCCAGCATAAGCAATAATCTGAAATAACTCTATGAAAGTATTGATAACAGGCGGCGCCGGATTCATCGGATCAGCGACCGCGAAGGCGTTGATAGACCGTGGCGATGAGGTGGTGCTGATAGACAATTTCAACGATTACTATGATCCCAAGCTCAAGCATGACCGCTTGGATATTTTTTTGAAGGACTACGCGGGGAAATTCACTCTCTATGAAGGGGATATCCGCGACACTGCCTTCCTTGAGGAGGTGTTTGCCAAGGAATCCATCGACAAGGTGGTGCACTTGGCGGCGATGGCGGGCGTGCGCAGTTCCTTGCTCGATCCGCGCTTGTATGAAGAGGTGAATGTCCGCGGGACGCTCAATATGCTCGATGCGGCCGTGAAGCACAAAATCCAAAATTTCGTCTACGCCTCTTCCTCGTCGGTCTATGGCAATAACACCAAGCTCCCGTTTTCCGAAAGCGATTCCGTCGACACGCCGATCTCGCCCTATGCCGCGACCAAGAAATGCAATGAGCTCTTCGCGCATGTGTACAGCCATGTCTACGGGCTCAATACGACGGGGCTGCGCTTCTTCACCGTCTATGGACCGTGGGGACGGCCGGATATGGCACTGTTCGGCTTTACGGAAAAAATCACCTCAGGCAAGCCGATCGAGGTGTATAATTTCGGCAACATGACGCGTAACTTCACGTATATCGACGACATCGTCTCGGGCATACTGACCACGCTTAATGCGAACCTGAAGTACGATGTGGTGAATATCGGGGGCGACCGGGAAGAAAAGCTGACGCGGTTTATCGAAGTGATCGAGGAGAATATCGGGAAGAAGGCGGACCAGAAACTGATGCCGATTCAACCCGGCGACGTCCCATCCACCGTGGCCGATATCGGGAAGCTCCGCGCCATGGGCTGGGCCCCCACCACCAATATCGAAGAAGGGATCAAAAACTTCGTGGAGTGGTACAAGGGGTATTATGGGGCTTAGAGGGTTTGAGGATCATTCTGTTAAACAAAAAAGAATCCTAAAAAGGATTTTTTGGCGTTGTGGTTTATAAAAAAGACGTTTTTGATGGCTCTATGTAGAGATATTGTTTTTTGAATCGCCTCACGCACATCATTTGTGATGTAGGAGATAAGAGTTACAGTCTATTAGATATTTCTTTTCATCCAATCAGTAACCTCTCTCGCTATATTATAAGTTCCCCAGTCTTTAGCTATTTCAATAACAATTAACTTATCATTAGAATCAAGTTTGATCTTGATTTCATCCCTTATTTGTCCAGCGCTTTTATTAGATTTTACAATCCACGCGGATTTTACCGGTTTAGCCCAGAATTCAAATAAGCCTTTGATGTGATTAGAAAGTATTACATAATCAGAGTATGCTTCTGGGCCACCTAAATCGTAAGATATAAAAAATATTTTCATAGTTTTTTCGTTTATTTTTAATTACTATTTTCTTCGAGCACAGGATCACTCGTAGCATTATTATCGATATTAGGCAAAGAGTTTACTTCAGAAACTAATTGTGTGGAGCCAAAGGTTGCTTCCTTGAGGCGTTTATTTTCTGTTTCAAGACCAGCTATAATTTCTTTAAACTCATTTTCCGATGCTCTTAGCTGCTTAAAAATATCCTTTGCAAGATCTAAGTTCTCTTCAGCATTTCCTCTTGCTGCCTTAATCTCATTCTCATTCTCTTTTATTTTCGTGCTCATCTTTAGCATTTCGGTGTTTCGTTTTCGTTCATTTTTTTCTTCTAAAAATTTTTTATTAACGCCATCCATTATAACTTCGTTAACATTTTTTAAATTACCCTTTGCACCAAAAAAGTTAAATTCGTGCATGGAAAAAAATAAATAAGTCACAACCTCTTTAAAGAAAAAAAGTATAGTTAATGCAGTGAATGGCCAAATTAAAACTTTTACAAAATCAAGATAGTTGCGAAAGCTAATATTCCATATCATTCTCGGTAAGCTTAAAGCAATCAAAAAAATAGCAGCCGGCATTAACCAAAGTAACATCTTTCCAAGGTGGAATAATACTAGTTTTATTTTTTCGATCAGTTTAATCACAGGACTCGAGTAACTCATATTTCTAATTTTTTCAAACATTTTCTTCATATAAGTAGCTTTAGAATTCGTAGAACTTACAAAAAATTAGACCTCTTTTTTGTTACTATACAACTGTTATTGTGCTATGTCAAAGCATTTAACTCAAATTCTATTAAATGCCAAACCAATAACTCACTGGTAAAGGTTAATTACAAGTCCTGCTTTTTTGATGGAAGATAAAGGATCCGAAGATTTTCCCGTAAGAGGAAAATTTCATTTTCTCCGATAAACTTGAAAAAATCAAGTTGTTGAATAATTGTGAGTTTAATGCTACTCTGTACTCAGAATTGATGTGATAAAAATGAAACTATAAACCATGTTATTAGGCCCATTTGACCCGTTAAAATTAATTTTCAATGTTATTAATTCCCTGTTGGCAAAGGGTATTTTATCAATTGAAGATGCAAAAAAAATTATAAAAGAATCCCTTGATCCAAATATGCCAGATATAGAAAAGGATAAGTATATTGAATCATTATTCAGAAACAGTAATGCCAAAAAAGGTTAGTCAAACAACGGATTTTCAAGAACTTGATGTTCAAAATATTGCAATAAAGGAGCCTCTGAATGATATAGAGGTATTTTTAGATTTCTGTAAAAATGATATACAATCGGCAACTAAAGAGCTTGAGGGCATTACTGTAGAAAGAAATAGGAAACATTTACAAAAATTAGTCTATGTTAATTTAATAAATAGATTTGATTATTTAATTGACAATTTACTTCTTTGGTTTTCTATTAATAATAAAAGTATGCGCGATACAATCCTTAACACTGTAGATAAAGATGTTATTACAAAAAAGGAAGTATTTGAAATATTTTTTGCAAAGGAGCGTTCTTATGAGCTAATTACAGAAAAGATTAAAGAATTAACTAGATCAAATGTACTTAGAAGCAGACATTCTTCAAAGCTTTTAAAAATTTTAGAAGTATGTTTGGACATAAAAGACTGCATGAAGCCACGAGTTAATAATAGCGATGGAAAGGTTTTTAAAAAAACAACAGGTAATAAAAATCTGCCAAATAGTATTATTGGATATGCTGATTGGCTATACTCAAGAAGAATAGTTTAGTACATGGCGATGGAAAAAAATATACTCCATCAGATTTTGATTATATTAAAAAAGCATATAAAGCTACTAACTTATCACATTCAATTCGCCTTCAATTAACATCTATTACGAGTGCAGTGAATTTCTATACTGACTTGTTGAGGATTATTTCTGATAATATTAAAGATTCTACGGGAGTAAGCTAATTTTAAATGGATAAGAAGGTTTTAACTTCATCTCATAGCCACAAAGTACAATTGAATATAAAACCTACATTCTACCTTGAAATCGATTGCGATTCAAGGTAGAATGTAGGCGTGTTTATCTGGCCTTTGTGTAACATGATTATGATATTTTTTGCTTTTATAAAGGGAAGAAAATTGGTTTTATAGAGATTGTGAAAGATTTTATTTTTTCTTCATATTTTCTATCGTATACTGATACACATGGGTAATAAGTAACGATAAAGAATATGCTGCAAGGAGCGAGAAGGAGGGTTTATGGAGGTGTTTTTGCGTTTGTTTTCGGGGTTGTTGCCATGTGGATGGGCGGATTCTTGTTTCAATCGGTAATTCCACACGCCTTGGCGCTGAACGATATCCCTCCGGGGGAGGAAGATTGGACATCGCAGTACGAGTACATCAATTTGGATACCGTGTGGCACAAAAGTGACACGCTCACCTTCGATAAGCCGGTTTTTATCGATAATAATGCGACACTTACCATCGAGGCGGGAGCCCAGGTGCGTCTGAACGGCGGTGCCATGGACGTGATGTGGGGCAATATTATTGCCTCGGGAACGGAAAGCGAGCCTATCGTATTTACCTCGGATAATAATACGCCGTTTACCATAACATTCGTGGATTATGAAGAGGGGATAGATGGCACTGTCGGAAAGGCTTCGCTTTTACAGTATGTGGATATCACATCAGGCGGATCATATACCGATCCGGATGAATGCGGGACGACCTCGTATTTCAGGTCCCTCCTGATCGATACGGCATTGGCGGCGGGCGAATGCGCGTGGGGGATGCCGGCCGTGGTGTATATGAGCGGGCGGGTGACTTTCGAGCATGTCGATTTTATCGGCAATCGCTACGCGGATATTTGGGTTAATGGACAATTCGTCGAGTATAACAGGACGGACTTTTTTCACGTTTCGAATTCGAATTTCGGGGATAATGCCCAATCGACGGCGGTCGTTTCCCGTGGGTATTGCTCGACTGAATTTCCTGCGGAGGAATGCCGTCAGAAAGTCGTGATGCGAAACAATTGGTGGGGCGATGCGAGTGGCCCGAATTTCCAAGCATCCGCTTTCGAAGCGTCCAACGCCGATGCTTCGGGCGATAGGATCGAGGGCGATGGCGTCTTGCTTTTCCGCCCATTCGCACAAGCACCGTTCGTCCGGATGCAGCCGGTCGGTTGCATTGAGGATTGCTTTTCGAATGTTTTGTTTTTGCCGGGAGTTGAGGCGAGTCGATTGTATGCCAAAGATGATCCGGATTGTACGTTCGTCAATTGTGAGAATCAGCTGTGGGAACCGAATCGCAATGAGGATGTAAAGAAATTATATCTGGATTCAAACGGAAAAAGCACAGATGCATACGATATTTATACCCGGGATGTTTTGGACGAGGTCAATATCTCCGGGTCAAATATTTATGAGTCATTTATTGATACGATGGATTCTTTGAAGAATGATGATCATCTTATCAATGATTGGCAAGCAGTTCCGTATGATTGGAGGTTGTCCCTTGAAGATATTGTGAACGGAGGCGTGGTCAGCGGAGAGAATATTTCGTATAACGGTGAATCGATCGCACCGCATATCATCGGTGAACTTAAGCGATTGGCGTCGTCGTCGAGGACTGGAAAGGTTACGATCGTTACGCATTCGAACGGCGGTTTGGTGGCCAAGGCTTTGATGCAAAAGATAGGTGATGTGGAGACTCAAAAGCTTATCGATGAGGTTGTGATGGTTGGTGTCCCGCAACTTGGGACGCCCGTCGCGGTTGGCGCGATGCTTCACGGGTATGATCAGGATTTGCTTGGCGGATTGATTCTTTCCAAATCGACGGCACGCGGATTGGCAGAACATATGTCCTCAGCGTACACCCTGCTTCCTTCTGATAAGTATTTTGATACCGTTGGGACGCCTGTGGTTACCTTCGATTCGGAAAAGCTTCCTGAATGGAGTGGGAAATATGGGGATGTTATCAATTCGCAGGAAGGCATGCATAATTTTCTTACGGATGTATATGAGCGGGTGGATGCGATAAGTTCGGATACCGAAAAGCCGAGTAAGCTTGATAATGACCTGCTTTCTGCTGCTGAGAATCGGCATGATGAGGTGGATGGTTGGCATGCTCCTTCTGGTGTGAAAGTTGTGCAGATTGCCGGCTGGGGTGTGCCTGCAACTGTGAGCGGCATGCAGTATACCATGGAAAAAGATACGTTGAAATCCAGCCCGATGTTTACGGTGGATGGAGATGGAACGGTCGTGACGCCGAGCGCCTTATGGATGGATGGCGCTGAGCGGTACTGGGTGGATATGGGGAAATATAATAGCCTCTCAAGTAGAGCTAGAGAAGGGCGACTACTAAAAGTTGACCATTCAGATTTGTTTGAGATTACGGAGATTGATACTTTTGTTGAGGATATTATTACTCATACATCGAGACCATTAAATGAGTACGAGTATATTGTAACCCAAGTGCCAATGTCTGATGGAACTCGCTTGCAATACTCCCTACATTCACCGCTATCACTTAATCTTACCGATGACCAGGGCCGTCATACGGGCTTGGATAAGGATGGTCGTATCGAAGAGCAAATTCCGGGGACATATTATCGACAATTCGGTGAGGTGAAATATATCTTTGCCGATGAAACAACTCCTTTGCACGTGAGCATGGAGGGATATGATGAGGGAGTATTCACTTTCGAGGTTGAGGAATTGAGGGGTGATGCTTCTGTGGGGAAAGTCACGTTTAAAGATGTTCCCACAACCAAAGAGACCAAAGTCTTTTTGGACACAACCGAAAAGTTCACTGAAATATCCGCACTTCGCGTAGATGAGGACGGTGACGGTGCTCAAGACTTTCACTTGTACCCAAAAGTAGGGGAAGAGATTGTTTTTGATGCGACCGCCCCCATAACGACATACTCGATTGAAGGGAAGGCCGGGTCTGGCGGTTGGTATATGAGTGATGCCGCGGTAACCCTGTCTCCTGTAGATGATGAAAGCGGCATTGCTGAAACGCGATATTCTCTGGATGATGGTGAAACATGGACAGTCTATGCGGAACCATTTACTATTACGAAAGAGGGACTCTCAAAAGTACGGTATTTTTCTGTGAATATGCAGGGAATGAAGGAAGAGACTCGTGAGGTTACGGTTAGGATAGATACGATAGCTCCAGAAGCACGGATAGCATTCGATCCGTTGATGCAGAAAATAAACATTGTCGGCATAGACGCTCTTTCCTCCGTAGCTGTTGCCACAAAGGGTGGTGTTGTGACATTGAAGGATGAGGCGGGACATGAAATAGCGCTTGTTTTCGGATCAAACAAAGAAAAGGATGAGAAGAAGCAGGATGTTTTGATATTGCAATCCATAGCATATGGCGGTGTTGAAACGGATATGTCGAAAACATCTATTAAATATGAATTTGAAATCAACAAGAAAACTCAAGCGTATCGTGAATTTGAAGCGCAAATAAAGAGTCAATCCGGTGGAATTCAAGCGAAGTACCAATCAAGGGATGATATGACGAGTATTGTTCGGAGAATACCGAGCGATGAAAAAGGACATAACGACGAGGGTGATAGTGAAACTTCTGTCAAGGAACGCATATCAGGTCTTGTTGTGCCTGGCGTCCGCACAGAAAAGGGAAAGATAGTGATTTATTATTAAAAGCGTGTAGAGTAGAAAATATAATTAAAAAAGAATAAGCATATGACAAAGAAAAGTGTATTGTTTGGTTCTATTGTTGCGATGATTTTTTCGGGAATCTTTATTTTCTCCAGGGAAATTGGTATTTGTCCACCGCATAGTTACGGTGCTTGTATCGAGAAATTTGATAGTATAGCTATAACTTTCTTTCCATTCTTCCTGCTTTTTCTCTTTTCTCTCATAACATATCGTATGCAAGAAGAGATCTTTCAGAAATGGTGGAAGTTTGCCTGTATCGCAACGCCCGTTTCTATGTTGTTTATTGTTCTTGCGCCTGCATATAGTCATGATTGGATGTTTCCTATTGAAAAGGGGAGTGTTTTTCTTATGACTTCTGTCATCTTTGTTTTTGTGAGCGGCATAATTATTGTCCGGGCCCACAGAAAAGCAAAATAAAAGAAGCGAAAGGGTTCAAAATAGCCCCTTTCCCCCCGATATGCTATACTGAAGAGGAAGTTTTTAGTATTTAAGACTACTTTTATGGGAAAGCTTATTGCGGGAACGGTGATCGTTATCGGGGTGGTTGCGTTTTTTGCCATGCGGGGGGATAAGGCGGCGGCGCCGGCAGCTCCGACGCAGGTGGAGAAGAATCAGGCGATGAACGACGATATTGCAGCTACCGCAGGCGATATGAAGGAATTCTCGATGACCTCGTACTATGACGAGGCCGGGAAATGGTTCTCGCTCAAGGAAATCAGTGTCAAGAAGGGGGATAAGGTCCGTATCAGAGTGACCAATACTAAAGGATCGCATGATTTCGCTATCGATGAATACGGTATCAAGAAGATGACGCCGCTCAACGAGGAGACCGTGATCGAGTTCACTGCCGACAAGGTGGGCGAGTTCACCTACTATTGTTCCATGCCGGGGCATCGCGCCGGCGGACAGTGGGGTCTTCTGAAGGTGACCGAATAATACCGAAGGCAGGCGACACATGAGAGACAATGCGAAAGCTTTGTCTCTCATGCATAACGTATCGTACTACACACTTTAAGGGATACTATGCGCAAACATGAGAATTACCGCGAGCTGGTCTGGGTACTCGCCAAGACAGATTTCAAACTCCGTTATCACGGGTCTGTTTTGGGGTATGTCTGGGCCCTGCTTAAGCCGCTGCTCATGTTCGCCATCCTCAATTTCGTCTTCTCGTCCATTTTCAATCCTCGCGGGTCTGGTGGTAATGAATACTACACGCTCCAGCTTTTGACGGCGATTATCATGTTCAACTTCTTTTCCGAAGGAACGATGGCGAGCATGTCGTCGCTCCTTAACAAGTCGCAATTGGTGACCAAGATATACATCCCGCGTTGGACGATCATCGTCGCCTCCACGCTCAATTCGGCGCTGGTCTATGCGATGAATCTCGTGGTGATCATCGCATTCTTCGCATGGTATCAGTTCCTGCCGAGTTTTGCGGCTGTTGTGATGTTCATCCTATTCTCTCTTTCCATATATGCCATCGTCTTGGCATTCGGTCTTCTGATGGCCCCATTGTACGTGCGTTTGCGCGATCTTATTTTGGTATGGGAGGTCGTTCTTACTATTCTTTTCTATGCGACACCGATCATCTATCCGCTTCAGATGCTTCCGTTGTACATTCAACAGGTCCTTCTCGCCAATCCGATGGCCTTTATTATCCACTTCACCAAGGAATCCCTCACAACCGGACACTTCGCGGAGAGTTGGCAATACAGTGCTTTTTTTGCTGTCCTTGTGGCAGGATTCGGACTCAGCGTCCTTGCGTACAGGAAATTTTCCGTTAATGTCGCCGAAGAAATCTAGCAAAACTATGTACAAAAACATCGCCATCAAAGTACACAACGTCTCCAAGACATTCAGGATCCCGCATGAAAAGGTGTCAAGCCTGCGCGGGGCCTTTGTGAGCGTCTTCAAGCACTCCACCTACGAAGAGTTCAAAGCCCTTGATGACGTGAGCTTCGAGGTGAAGAAGGGCGAGTTCTTCGGTATCATCGGGCGGAATGGCAGCGGCAAGTCGACGCTGCTGAAGATTCTGGCGGGGATCTATCATCCCAATAAGGGGAGGGTGCATATCGATGGGATGATCTCGCCGTTTTTGGAGCTCGGTATCGGATTCAATCCCGAGCTTTCGGGACGGGATAATATCTATCTCAATGCGACCGTGCTCGGGATGACGCAGAAGCAGATCGACGAGAAGTTCGACGACATCGTGAAGTTCTCGGAACTTGAGAAGTTTATCGATCAGAAACTCAAAAATTATTCGAGCGGCATGCAGGTCCGTCTCGCGTTTTCTGTTTCCATCCATGCTAATCGCGATATCCTCCTGATGGACGAAGTCTTAGCAGTGGGGGATAGCAACTTTCAGAGCAAGTGCCTTACGGAATTCGTGAAGTATAAAGATATGGGTCGGACGGTTATTATCGTGACCCACGATATTTCTGTGATACAGAAGTATTGCGATAAAGCGATACTTTTACGCAATGGCGTGATAATGAAGATAGGAACGGCTGAGGAAGTTTCAAACGAGTATGTATATGAAAACATGTCGGATGAAGAGAGACGGATTATCGATGAGGAGAAGGAGAGTGCAGATCAATCAGAAAAGAATGCAAAGGCTGTTGAAAATGAAGAATCGGAAGCGAATGATGCGAATCGTAGGGTTGCTGAAATTTCCAGGATAGAATTTTTTGATGCGGATAATAATGAAAAAAATGTGTTCGAGAGCGGTGACGACGTATCCGTAAAAGTTCATTTTGAATTGTTCGATACGTCGAAGACGGTTGATTTCGGTGTTCGGATTCATGACGAGAATGGGGTATATCTATTCGGAATAAATACGTTCTTAGATAAAATCGATACGGTAAAATACGTTGAAGATGGATTTTTCCGAATAGATTTTAAACATGTTCCTCTTCATGAGGGCTTATTTCATGTTTATGCCAATGTGATCGGGATACATCCTCATTTGGCATACGCGTATCCTTTCGCTGAAAAAATGCGAAAATTCAGGGTCATTTCAAAAAATAAGAACGAAGGTCCGATAGTTTTGGATTATATATGGGAAGGCGCAGGTGTATTGAAATAGATTTCGAAGTAGCAGTATCTGGAATAAGCCGGTTATTTGGTATCGATTATCGTTATGAAAAAAAACATCCTTGTTTTTCCTTGCGGCTCGGAAATCGCCCTTGAGATACATAATGCGTTGAAATGGTCTACACATGTGGCCCTTTTTGGAGGTTCAAGCGTTTCCAATCACGGGGAATATGTCTACTCGAATTATATAGGGGATATCCCTGATGTTGAGGATGCGGATTTTATCGAAAGAATGGAGGAGATAGTCCAAAAATATGCCATAGATTTCATATTTCCCGCCCATGACAGTGTCGTTTTGAAATTGGTACAAAACAAGCAGGCGTTGTCTTGCGGAATTATCAGCTCACCCGTCGAGACATGTGAAACCTGTCGATCGAAAAAGAAAACATATGATTTCTTGAGGGGGAGTATCAATGTGCCGCAGATATATGCGTCCGCAGATGAAATCCGCAGCTACCCTGTTTTTTTAAAGCCTGATGTCGGGCAGGGATCCAGGGGTACCTATACGGCTTCATGTATCGAGGACATCGAATTCTACGCTAAGAAGGATCCAACGCTCCTGATGTTGGAATACCTGCCAGGAAAAGAATACACCATCGATTGTTTTACCGATAAGAATCGGGAGTTGCTTTTTTCTGGCGCTCGCGAGCGAGGGCGGATCTCTGGCGGTATAAGCGTACGTACATTTCCGGCAGATATGCAGAAATTCAGGTCCATGGCGGAGAAAATCAATCAGAAGCTCCTGTTTCATGGAGCGTGGTTTTTTCAGGTAAAAGAGGATCGGAATGGGGAATTATCATTATTAGAGGTGGCTCCCCGTATTGCCGGCAGTATGGCCTTATATAGAAATTTAGGCGTGAATTTCCCATTATTGAGTATTTTTGATACATTGGGTATAGATGTTCGCATCATGCCGAATCAGTATGGTATCGTGATGGATAGGGCTCTTTTCAACAGGTTCCGGGCGGAATTGGAGTATCGGCATGTATATATAGATTTGGATGATACCATCATCTTTGACGGAAAAGTGAATCCTGTCGTAATGGCATATCTATACCAGTGTTTTAACGAGGGAATTAAAATACATCTATTATCCCGGCACAAGGAGAGGTTCGGGGAGGACATCAGGGATGTCTTGAAGAAATTCAGGATATCGGAAGTTTTCGATAGTATAGATGATATCGGCGTATCTGATAGCAAGGATACTTATATCAACGAGTATCCCTCAATTTTTATCGACGATTCTTTTCAGGAACGCCTGGCTGTCTATGAAAAGAAAGCTATACCGACGTTTGAGGTCAGCTCTTTGGAAAGTTTAATCAGTTGGAAGAAATAATTGCATGAAACAAGAAATTGATGAACGGGATTTGCGACATTTCAAACTTCTGAGAGACAATGTTTCCCATTTTATCGAGGATTGCGCAAAAAAATATGACGACGGCGGGTTACTGCTCGACGTTGCGCCCCAGGATCATGCCGGAGCGAAGGAGTGGTTCAGGGAATGTTCCATTGAAACGTTAGATATCGATCCGAATTCTTCAGCCACATACATCGCGGATATATGTGTTGAAAATTCGCGTATCATACCTGACAGTCGATTTGATAGGGTGTTGTGCGCGGAGGTTTTGGAGCACACGCTCAATCCTTTTGCTGCGGTCGTTGAGATCAGAAGGATGCTGAAGCAAGATGGGCTCGCTTTCTTCTCAGCCCCTTTTGATTTTCGCATACACGGTCCATTGCCCGATTGCTGGCGATTCAGCGAGCATGGCTGGAGAGCATTGTTGAGTCATGGGTGGGAGATTTTGGCGCTGAACGCTCTTGAATCAGAGAGATTTCTGATGCCGATTCACTATACGGTTGTCGCGAAAAAAATTGATCAGTAGACCTTATTTATGCCTAACAGACCCTCATTTGAAAATCCTGTCGTTATAGCAAAGCCTGTTTTGGTGGATTTAGACGATTTCAAGGGTGAACTGCAAGAGGTGTGGAAGTCGGGGTGGCTCACGAATAACGGGTATAAGCATCAGGAGTTGGAAGCGCGTCTCCAAGCCGAGATATTCGATGGATTTCCGACATCCCTTGTTTCAAATGCTACGATAGGACTCATTGTCGCGTTTAAGACACTCGGTATCACTAGCGGGGAAGTTATTACGACGCCCTTTACGTTTCCGGCAACGCCGCACTCGATCACATGGGCGGGTCTTAAACCTGTTTTTTGCGATATCGATCCGGATTCAATGAATATCGATGTCAAGAAAATCGAGAGTCTCATAACGGCTGATACGAAGGCGATCTTAGCGGTGCATGTTTTTGGGAGAGCTTGCGAGGTTGAAAAAATAGCGGAGATTGCTCGGAAGCATGATCTGAAGGTTATCTATGATGCTGCGCATGCATTTGAGTTGGAGCTTAACGGAAAAAGCGTTGCATGCTATGGAGACGCGTCCGTATTCAGTTTTCACGCGACCAAACTTTTTCATACGGTTGAGGGCGGCGCTATCGTTTTTAAGGATAAACATTTGAAAGAGAAATGTGATATCGTGAAGAACTTCGGTATCAAGAATGAAGAGGTGATCGAATGCGGCATAAATGGTAAAATGAATGAATTGCAGGCATCGATCGGTCTGTTGATGCTGACAGAGAAGGATATAGAGAGGAATCACAGGGCCATGATCGAAGGCATCTTCCATGACAGGTTGGGGGGTGTGGATGGGGTCATATTGCCGCGGAAAAGCGGGGATGTTACGAAAGAGAGTTTGCAGTACTTCGTTATCAGGATAAATGCTGCTCAATTTGGTTTTTCGCGCGATTATGTCCATGAAAATCTGAAAAAGCACAACGTTTTTTCAAGAAAATATTTTTATCCATTGTGCAGCAATGCCAAATTTTATCGGGACTTTTTTTCCGCCAAAGAAGAGCGATTGCCGATTGCCAATGATGTGGCTGATCGGGTATTGGCACTGCCTTTTCATGGAGGAATATCGCCTGATGATGCTGAGCGGATCTGCGATTTGATAAGTAGCTTTAAGGGAAACTAGTATGCCAAAAGTAAGTGTCGTCTTACCATCGTATAATCATGAGAAGTATGTCTCAGAGTGCATCCAAAGCATATTGGATCAGACTTTTCAGGACTTCGAATTGATTATCACCGATGACGGATCTTCCGATGACACGGTGCAGGAAATCAAAAAGTTTACTGACAAGAGAATCAAATTATTCATATTCGATAAGAACAAAGGAGCTTCTGCTGCCGTCAATCATTGCATCCGGAATTCTTCCGGGAAGTATATCGCGATGATGAATTCCGATGATGTGTTCGTAGAAGATAAGCTGGAAAAGCAGGTGGAATTTCTTGATAATCATGGGGATTTCGGAGCGGTCGTGTCGCATCTTTTGCCGATAGACGAGGATGGCAACGAATTTTTTGACAAGAATCTGTTCGATCATGTTCACTTCGAACAGGAGAATAGGGGCAGGTATGGATGGATGAGAGAAGCCTTTTTTGGAAAAAACAACTTCGCTCATCCCAGCGCGTTGATCAGGCGGGATTGCTATCGGGGGATCGGTTATTATGACGAGCGGTTCGCGCAGGTTCCTGATTGGGATTTTTGGATCAGGTTATGTCAGAAATATGAAGTCCATATAATGCCGGAAAGGCTATTGAAGTATAGGATCAGGAGTAAGAGTCAGAATATCAGTGCGGATAAGCCGGAGAAACGGATACGAACCGCATGGGAGATGATTTTTATGCTGGACAATTTTCTAAATCTTGATGCGACTGAAGTGAAAATAGTCTTTCCGGAGCTGGAAGGCGTGCCGATTCAGGATGATATCGATGTCAGATATAACATTGCCCTGTTGGCTTTAAACAACGATATCACGATTTCGCATAAAATCTTCGGGATCTCTTTGCTTTTCAGGCTGGCCCATGATCAGGCGTCATTGGAGATATTGAGTAGCCGTTATGGTTTCACCGTTTCTGATTTGATAGCGCTATCCGGTCGCGAGGTCGCCCTTGACCCGAGTCTGTTTTTCAGAAAAGAGCAAATAATCCAGCAAAATAACATTCCTCTAAGGGAAAAAGACCTTATTATCGAAAAGAACAGCGCCTTGCTGCAGGAAAAAGAGGATGCTCTTTACGATTTGTATCATTCCCGTATAATCCGTCCGGTCATCTTGTTGCGTGATAAGTTGAGGGTGTACATGTATCATGCGAGAACCATCAAATCGAAAATCGAGGCTCGATTGCTGCGCGCTGCAAAAAAATACCTGAACGAAGACATTCGGGAGATTGCTCGGCAATTTTTACCTAAAAAATACCAAGTAATTACGAAGAAGGTCAGCAACGCGAAATGGGATGGTCCATTGATCTCCGTCGTCACGCCATTTTATAACCATGGAAAAACGATCAATGAAACCGTTGAGAGCGTTTTGAACCAGACATTCCAGAATTTTGAATACATCATCGTGAACGACGGCTCGACAGACACTGAAAGCAATGATGTGTTCGAATCGATCAATCATCCCAAAATCATTAAGATTTCCCAAAGCAATGCGGGCGTATCGATGGCTCGAAATAAAGGCATTAAGGGTGCGAAGGGGAAGTACATCCTTTGCTTGGATTCAGATGATAAGATCGATGCCACTTATTTGGAAAAATCCCTGGTCGTTTTGGAGTCAAATCCGGGTATTGATATCGTGTATTCCGATATGCATTTTTTTGGATTGGAAGAAAGGGTGTACAAGGAACCGGAATTTAACCCGAGGCTTCTCTATAAAAATAATATCATCACCACAGCCGCCATTTTTAGGCGATCCATGTGGGAGAAGTGCGGGGGATACAAATCAGGAATCGGATTCGAGGATTGGGAGTTTTGGATGAATGCCGTAGAATCCGGCGCTGTAGCCAGGAGAATTCCGGAGCCCCTGTTTCTATACCGGAGGGCCGCCGATTCCCGGTATACTGAGGATAAGAAAAAGAAGGATGAGCACATTCAAAAAATCCATAAGCTGCATCCAAATTTTCATAAAAGCGCGCGCGGCGTTCCCATAGAGAAATACATATTCTCCGGACACAGCCAGCTTATAAATTTTTTCGATGAGAAGGAGTATTTGCGGGGAAGTTTAGATCGTAAGAATGTCCTGTTGATTATGCCATGGCTGACATTTGGTGGCGCTGAGACGGTGGTATATAATTTTTGCTTGAGAAATAAGGACATATTCAACTTTTCCATCATAACCGGACATAAGAGCGATAATGAATGGGAATATAAGTTCAAAGAGATCACGAGCAATATCTATCATCTGCCGAATCTTTTCCGGAGGGAGGATGAATACCTCGAATTCGTATTGAACTATATAAGGACAAGGAGTATCGATATCATACATATCGTGCATAACAGCTTTTTTTATAGCTCTTTGCCGACCGTTAAAGAGAAGTTTCCGGATATCAAAATAGTGAGTACCGTTTTCAATACGCTTGCCGATCATTTGAGGAACTCTATTTCAGCGGGCCGTTTGATCGATATCCATACGACGGATAACATGAAAGTTAGGGCGGCTTTTTTGGAAGAAGGAATCCGGAAGAGTTCAGTGTGCGTGATTTATAATGGTATCGATTGCTATGGCAGATTCGATCCGTCAAAGTATAATAGGTATCGCGAAAGGGAGAAGCTAGATTTGAAAAAAGATGATTTGGCCGTATATTTCATAGGCAGGCTATCTCCGGAAAAGAATCCGGATGTGTTTGTCGAAGCTGCGAGAAAACTGATCATGAATAATGATCGAATGAAATTTTTTGTCGTGGGGGATGGTCCTATGAGGGTTTCGATTGAAAAGTCTATCGGATCGGTCGGCGGCAATATCAAGTATTTGGGGTATCAAGAGGATATCTCGAGGTTTTTGAGCACCGCTGATGTATTCGTCTTGCCGTCGAAGATGGAAGGTTTTCCGCTTTCGAATATCGAGGCTATGGCAATGGGCGTCTGCGTGGTGGCATCCAATGTCGGCGGGGTAGGCGACGCCGTCAGCGAAGGGGTGACAGGCTTTCTTGTACCACCGAATAATTCTGATGAAATAGCGAAAAAGTTGGAATTGATCATTAAAAATCCGGAGATGAGGAAGGAAGTCTCTTCAAACGCGAGGAAGCTGGTCGAAGAAAAATTTTCGGTGGGCATGCTGGCGGAAAATTATAAAAAGCTGTACAATGATATATTATGTTAAGCTCACATAAGAAAAATATCTTGCTTCTTGGGGGAGAGGGGTTTATCGGGAGGAATATCGTCGATGAATTGGGCGCCGATTATAGGTGTCATTCTGTCGGCGTGGCAAAATCACCTTTTTTTCAAGGAGATCGAAATGATGCGTATATTTCCGCGAATCCTTATGCCGAGAGGATCGAAGGGGAATTTGATATCGTGATCCATCTGATTGATAATGCCATATCCCTGGATGAGTTTGAGAGACAGGAGAGGCGGCTGCTTGGCAATATACGGTTCGCGGATAATGCTCAGATCATACTTTTTTCGTCGGCAGTGCTGTATGCCAATCCCACTTCCGAATACGCTCAGAGAAAAGCGATCCTTGAATCGGTGATTTCGCAGCATGCGAAAGCGAATGACATAAAACCGGTCATTTTCCGGCTGTTCAACATATTTGGGAAGTATCAGATACCATTCAAGCAGGGAAGTTTTGTCGCCAATGTGCTGTGCAATCATCTGATGCATGCGCCGACGGAAATTTTCGATATGAATGCGAAGCGTGATTTTATGTTTGCCGCTGACATGGCCAAATTCGTCCGATTTGCCATCGAGGCATCCTATGACGGATCCACCGACCTTGGGACGCAACAATTACTGACATTAGGAGAGGTGATTTCTCATATCGAAGAATCGATCTATGAAAAGGTAGCTGTTATCGATAAGGGTATGCAGGAAACCCTCGTGTGCCCATTGGCGAGTAATGCGCTTATAGAAAATGTCGGATTGACGCCTATGGGACAGGGTTTGCAGGAGACATACGATTTTTACAAGAGGAATATAGCCCTAATTAATGGTAAATGAACGGACAATACTATGAATGAATTCAAGAACGTACTGATCATAGGCGCAGGAATCGCCGGCGATCTGTTAAAAAAGGATATTGAAGAGAACTATCAGGATGTCAAGATGATCGGTTTTGTTGATGATACTGAAAATGTCGATACGAAGCAGAAATTCAATATTATCGGCAAGATCGATGGTTTGTCCAAAATCAATAAGATTTATAGGGTGGATGAGATTATCATCGCGATTCCTTCTGCGGATGGCGCGTTGATTCGAAGGATATTGCAGGCGAATTTCAAGAATAATACGCCGATCAAGATCGTTCCGCGCAGTCCGAAAGTCATCGGTGAGAATCGCGTTTTGTATTCCGAAATCAAGGATCTCGATTTCGAGGACTTTCTCGGACGACCGTTTCTGAAAAGGGATGTCGAGAACCTCAAGTCCTTTTATCGGAACAAGACGGTCCTTATTACCGGCGGAGCCGGTTCTATCGGGTCGGAAATCGTTCGGCAGCTTCTTGATTTGGAAGTAAAGAAGGTCATCGTATATGATAACTCCGAATACCTGATATTCAACATCGATCAAGATTTGAAGGAAAACGGAATCGACAGGGATAGGTATCACCTTATTGTGGGGAGCATTCTCAACGTTTCGAAGATCGATAGCATCGTGAAGGAGGAAAAACCGGACCTCATGTTCCATGCGGCGGCGTATAAACATGTATATCTCATGGAGGACAACGCGGATGAGGCTATATTGAATAATGTTGTCGGAACGAAAAATATCGTCGATGTCGCTATTAAGAATAAGGTGAAAAATTTCATATTCATCTCTACCGATAAGGTGGTCAATCCTACGAGCATCATGGGTTCGACCAAGAAGATTGCGGAATACTATATCAAGTGTCTTCCTCCGACAGAGACGAAATTTACCATCGTTCGCTTCGGCAATGTGATCAACTCCAACGGATCAGTTCTCCCTCTGTTCGAACGGCAGATTATCAAAAATAAGTATGTCACCGTGACACATAAGGATGTCAGGAGATTTTTCATGTCGATTCGTGAAGCGGCGCAGCTTGTTGTCGAAGGCGCTTCCAAGGATAATCACGGAGAGATATATATTCTCGATATGGGTGAGCTGGTAAATATCTATGAAACGGCCGAATGCCTGATCCGTAGTAAGAACCTTATTCCCCATGAGGATATCGAAATCAGGATCATCGGTCTCAAGAAAGGGGAGAAGATAATCGAGGAGCTTTTTACGGATAAAGAGAAGGAGAATCTGATCGAAACGGAGATGGAGAATGTTTTCCGCCTGAAAAACTATGAGGAGTGCCCCGTGAACATCGCTGAGTTGATCGGAGAATTGCGAGGTCTAGCCGAAAAGAATGAGAAAGACGAGATCAAGCTCTATCTAAAAGGCATATTTCCATCAGTAAAAGCCTAGGAAATGAAAAAAATTATCGTATTGATCAAGAAAGCTTATCGCGAATTGAGGATATATGGGATAAGGCATGTCATATCCGGAATACGTTTTTATCTTCAGAATAAGCTGTTCATCAAATCGTTTTCTTTCGATTACGAATTCGATCGTTGGAAAAAGTACCATAACAGGCAATCGAATGCCGCTAGCAGGACGGTTCCAGAAAAGGATGCATCCGATATTAAAAAACAGAAGATAGCGTTCCTCATACCTGGAACCCATATTTCCGGAGGAGTCGGCATGGTTCTTCAGCATGCGAATAGGTTGCTGCGAAAGGGATATGATGTCGAGGTTTTTTCGTTGAGTAATAGCGATAGCATCGATTGGTTCCCGAACCAGAAAGTGAAAATTGTACCGTACCGCATCGCGGAGGGTGTGATGCGGAGCGGGTCTGTCGATATCCTTATCGCGACGAACTGGAGTACGGTCTTTACTGTCGATATGTCATCAGCGAGGAGAAAATGTTACTATGTGCAGTCCGATGAAAGCCGATTTTTTTCTGAAGATATGGTCTTGACCGAAAAGATAAATGTCGGGTATGCCATTGATTTCGAATATTTTACTGCGGCCAGATGGATGCAGTATTGGCTCAAGGATGCATATGGTCATGATGCCACGTATGTCCCCAATGGCATCGATCTGGATATTTTCAAGAAGGTTGGTCCTATCGTTCAAAAAACAGGGAAGCCTAGAGTGCTCATTGAAGGCTCGATCAATATTTCGTACAAGGGCATGGATGACGCTTATGATGCCATTAAAGACCTCGACTGCGAGATATGGATCGTAAGCAATAACGGGAAGCCGCGGAGCCACTGGAGATATGATAGGTTTTTTGAAAATGTTCCTTTCGAGAAAATGCATGAACTCTATTCCTCGTGCGATATTTTTTTGAAAATGAGCAGAATCGAAGGGTTTTTCGGACCGCCTATGGAAGCTATGGCGTGCGGTTGCGCGGTAGTTGTCGGAAAGGTCTCGGGGTATGATGAATACGTCGTCGATGGAAAAAACGCCCTTGTCGTTGACATGGGCGATGTGGACGCGGCGAAGAAGTCGGTGGAGAAGCTGATACGGGATGCGGAATTGAGGGAAAAGCTTATCGCGGGAGGGTATGAAACGATAAAGGATTGGAGCTGGGAGCGTTCAAGCCACCTGATGGAAAAGTTTTTGGAGCCAATTTTGTAGGTATAATGCGTTAATAATAAGAAAATGTTAATTACAGCGTTGAACGTATCATTGGTAACGGCAGTATGCCTATCTCTTGCGCTGCTGATCGGAAGCATATTGATAATCTTAGGCAAGATAAGGAATGATTTCCTTTCCTTGAATATTTTGGAATCATGTATATCTGTCGCTCTGATTGTCATCGCTGAAGTCTATCTGTTGTCGTTTATTCCGATCGAAAGGCCGCTCAGGTTTCTTTGGCTGTTTCATACCGCGGTGGTCTTCGCTTTCGTTTCAAGTACTTTGTACTTGTGGAAAATCGACGCATGGAAAGACTTGATGCGGCATAGCAAGAGAGTTATTTTTGATTTTTTCGGGAACGGGGATCTGCTTCAAAGGCTTCTGATTGGACTGGCTGTCATTATTTTCCCCGTCTACTTTTTGGCGGGAGTTTTCTTTGTTCCGAGTGCCCCGGATACTCTTTCATACCACATTCCTCTCGCGATTCAGCCTTATCAGGATGGCAGGATTGCCAATATAGATAGCGATCTTCCCTGGACCTATCTATATCCGCGCGGTGCTGAGGTCATGTGGTATTGGACCTTGCAGCTGACGAAGTCGGACCTATTATTCAATGCTGTCCAACTATTTTTCGGTTTCAACCTATTGCTCGCGATCTACGTCTTATCGAAGAAACTCGGAAATGGAATTCGTGAGTCACTTATGGCTGCCATTATTTTTTTGACCATGCCTATTTTCTATATCCTGACGATTTCGGGCTATATCGATATGGATTATGGGGCGAGCATACTCGCCGGAATCGCATTTTTAGCGCCATCGCCAAAGAAATTTCTTAAGTATGACATTTTCTTCGCGGCGCTAGCCCTTTCTTTGGCCGCGTTGATAAAGGTGCCGATAATAGCCACGCTATTCATCGGAATCATGCTTTTCGCGAAGATGTTTTCGAAAGAGGGTGGCCGTTACATATTTTCCGACAGCACCCTGTTTTTCAAGTCGAAGTTCTTTTTCTTATCACTGGCCGCGCTTGTTTTGTCCAGCTCGCATTATATCGAAAACTGGATTACCTATGATAATCCGATATATCCGATAGGTCTGAGCGTCTTAGGTACGAGTGTTTTTAAAGGGATTATGAACCCGACCGATTTCGGATTGGGCGTCAATACGCTCATGGGGGATGTCAAGAGCATGAGCTCCATCCAGAGATTCTATTCTTCATGGGCCGATGTGTTCAATGGATTGAATGTGGATTCTTTCGGAAGTACGGGTGCGGTATTTATTTTGGCCATAGTTTTCCCATTCATAATTTTTTTGATGAAGACGCTTGCCGAGCGAAACGCCTATCATATAGCGCTTTCCGCAATCGTTTCATTATCCTTTATCATCCCGGGGTTGTTTACACCGCGTTATAACTTGGTGATGACAGCTATTGGTATAGTCGGAGCGATCAATATTTTCATGTACTTCGAGAAAAGGATATTGAATACGTTGATGTATGCGTTGCTAGGTCTTTGCGTTCTCACAATTTCTATTCCTTTCGATAATATGACGAAAAGTATAGCATGGATAAAATCATTGAGTGGCACGGATGGTTTTGATTTCCGTAATAGGAGCTCGATTGTTGCGGAAAAGGTGTCTTTGGGAGGGTATGATAATTATCCGACCGCGCAAGTGATCAAGTATATAAGAGATAATAGCCTTTCTGGCGATATGCTTGGATGGAATGTCAATGGGTTTCATGCTTTATTGTGGAATAGAACCTATAGCAATCGCGTAGTATTTCTTCCGGGAACTGAGATGGATCGTTGGCCAAAAGGTCCTTCTTTGATGACGGTTCCGACTGAAAAGCAAATCAAAAAATGGAAAAATATTGTCGAAAAAATGAAACCGCGGCACATTGTTGTGTATGCGAATTCGATATACCCCTCTTTAATCTCCTCATTGGATACGAAGTATATTGTTGCGTTCAAGGAAACTGAAGGAAATTTTCCGATGGAAGTGCTGGAAAGGGTCGATTGATGCTAGCTTTTTGAGATAAGGAATACCCCTGTGATTATCACGAGTATCCCTATCCATCGTAACGATGGGACCGGCTCTTTCAGGAAAAGCAATGCGAGTATCGGCGTAATCGCATAGGTCAATGCTAAAATCGGTTGAACGTAGCTCACGGGAAATTTGCTTAGCATATACATCCAAATAAACATCGGTAGCACATAGCTGAGAAACCCTAAAAATATATAGGGGTTCGTTAGTAATGCATAAAACCAGGAAAGTGTCGGAGAAAATGTTGTTATATCCTTGATACCGACCTTAAAAAACAGGGCGCCGCACGAGCCAAGGAAGATTCCGATTGCAAAGAGTGATATGGTGGTGAACATCGTATTAGATACTATTGTTATGAAATAATATATCGATCGACCGAGCTCCCGTGTGATAGTTGTTCAGGGCAGCGATTTCCAAATAGGGATGGTTTTCGTGCATGTGACTGATAATGGTCATAAAATTTTCGGATCCAGCCCTATCTACACTCATTTCTATTATCAGATACCTGCATCGCTGGATAATTTTTTGAGCAGTCGAGATAACCTCAAATTCCGCGCCCTCGACGTCTATTTTGAGCAAATCATAGACAGTATCTTTATTCACTGCCAAGAATTCGTCAAGAACAACACAATTTACCGTTTCAGATTCGGTATAATCGGATCCATTCTGGTTCTTGATCGAGTTGAGTTGTGTGCTTATACTCGAGATGTGCAGGTTTGCAGACTTATCAGTGTAGATGGCGTAGTTGTATGCGTTGTTCTGGTTGACGTTCTTCTGCAAGAGGGAATAGCTTTTTTTCATAGGCTCGAAACTGTGGACCGTCTTTGCCCCGAGGTATTTTTTTGCGAAAATATTGAATTCTCCGACATGCGCACCGATATCGATGACAGTTTCGCAGTTTCTCAGGTTTTCCTTCAAGAAATAGTTGTCAGCAAAAACCCTCTGTATCGAAACGAGGCCATAAATATTCGGATAGTAGAATCTTTTTCCAAAAACTTTGATGGAGGACTTGCCATAATTGAAAACGATGACGTTCTTAACCAGTAAAAGGTATTTCAGAAAGACAAAGCCTATTTTGTAAAGAATGTTCAATTTTACTTTGAACAGGAAGACGTAGTCTAAGTATAACGATTCGTACAGATATTTCATAGTAATTGGTTTTTAGCTTTTATTGGCGGGGCATTATCGATATATTATCGCAGTCGTTGCAGATCCGCATCAACCATCATTTTGACAAGCTCTTCGAACTTTACTTTCGGTATCCATTTCAGCACGTTTTTCGCCTTATCTGATTTTCCTTGCAGAACGTGTAGTTCTGCAGGTCGTTTGAAATTAGGGTCTATGGTTACGTGTTTTTCCCAATCTGAAATTCCTACGTGATCAAAGGCTATCTCCAAGAAGTTTTTGATCGAATGTGATTCTCCTGTGGAAACGATATAATTATCAGCCTTTTCCTGTTGTAGCATAAGCCACATGGCTTCTACGTAGTTTCCTGCAAAACCCCAATCCCTCTTGCTGTCGATATTGCCTAAGCGGATTTTATCGGATAGTCCGAGTTTGATTTTCGCTACGCCGTCAGATATTTTTCTTGTAACGAATTCCTTGCCTCGGATAGGGGATTCGTGATTGAACAGGATGCCGTTCGCGCAGAACAGCCCGTAGCTTTCCTTGAAATTAATAGTCATCCAATACGCGTAGAGTTTTGCTATGGCGTAGGGACTTCTCGGGTGGAAGGAAGTCTCTTCCGTCTGAATGCCTTCATTGCTGCTATTTCCGAACATTTCACTAGTCGATGCCTGGTAGAATTTCGTTAGGGGTGAGAATAACTTGATCGCGTTCAAGATGTACAAAACGCCCAATGAGTTCACTTCAGTAGTCAGTTTTGATTGATCCCAAGATGATCCGACGAATGACTGAGCCGCGAGATTATAGACTTCTGTCGGTTGAGTGAGCTTGATGATATTTATCAGGGACGCTTCATCCGTCATGTCTCCCGATACGTATTCTATTCGGTCGCTTATCCCGAGGAATTCCAGGTTTTCGAAGTTCGGATTGGAATAGCGTCGTATCAATCCGTATACCTTGTAGTCTTTTTCTAGCAAAAGCTTGGCGAGATACGGACCGTCTTGTCCTAGAATACCGGTAATGAGCGCAGTTTTTTTCATAGTATTGTGTATTGATTATCGTTAAAATATCTCCTCATAACGTTGAACGGTCTTTTTAGTATCCCAGTCTTCTTTTTTAAATTGGCGACCAGATACCCCATTATGGTAGGTGTTAATAATCTTCTTAGCAATATCGAGAGAATCTTTCGGTTTGGAGAGATGCCCAAAATGGGTTTTTCGTACAGCGGTATCTACCCCAGGCATATCGCTCGCTATCACTGGGCAGCCGCAACACATAGCCTCTATCTGTACCATGCCAAATGCTTCGAGCGGATCGATGCTTGGTAGGACCAATACATCGATAGTCGAGTAGAATCTTACGAGGTCCTCATCGGAGAGGAATCCTGTGAATATGATTTTTCCTGGGAATACGCTCTGATAAGCATCCAGTTCGCTCTTGATGCTCCCGCCAGCTACATTCTCGTAATCTCCTGCAATGATTATTTTGAAGGAGGGAATACTCTTTGAGAGAGTCTCTATTGTTTCCAGGAGGTATTGTATCCCTTTTTCATAGACTATCCTTCCGACAAATCCGATCAGGAAGTTCTCAGTGGATAGACCAAGATTTTTTTTGAAGCTTTCCGTATCGTGTGATCTGTTAAAAAGACTGGTTTCTATCGGAGGTGGCACCTCCTTCGTTTTGTATGCGAAAGATTTCATCTTAGAGTTGAGAAAGTAATCCATGCTCAGCGTGACTATCGATCGAGATCTTCGTAACGTTATCCCCATGAGTGCAAACGATATCTTTTCGATGATTTTTGAAAAAAAGGCGTCTCCGAGGTTTATGTCGCACTGATATGTCGTGACAATCTTTTTTGACGGGATGAACAGTGTTGCGATTCCCGATTCCGCGAGTGGAAGATGCAGGTTTATAACGTTGAATTTTCGAGAGAGAGCTATAATGCTGAACAGGAATCTTGGGGAAACAACGCCTTTTCCGAGCTTAAACAGTATCGGTTTGCGTATGACTCTGACGTTATTGATGTTCTCTTCGGTTTTAAGATCCTTCTCAAATTTTGTGGTAATGATGGTAACATTGTGCCCATGTGCGGCAAGGCCTTCCGCTAGCCGTTTCGCATATATTGAAACTCCGCTTACGTATGGATGATAGTAGTACAGCCCTATTAAGATATTTTTCCCATTTTTTTCCATATGAAATATGCGATATCGTCTAACAGATTAAATAGCTTGGTTGAGGGTCTTTCTTCTCCTGAGCGCAGTCTTCTGACCTTGATGAAATCTCCCTTGATTCTGATACTGAATATCCCATCCGTTAAAAACTTGTCTCCTATGACCACTATATCGGTGTGAGTCGATTTCTTTATGTATCGGATGATTTTCTTGCTTGGCTTTCTGTAGGGGGAAATGATAAGCGGAATATGTGTCGCATCGGAGATGATAGCGTTTCGTTGCGTATTTCTCGAATTTGAACAAAGGTATATATCGTTTTTCCGTTTCAGTATCTTGATGATATCAATGACCGCGGTATCGATATCATGCTGGTTATCGTACGCGATCGTGCCATCGATGTCGAGGATTATAAGCTTGTTTGATAGGGCTTTAATTTTGGAATTGGTGATGAACATGATGTTCTTTAATAAAGAAGGATAAAGAGTGTTCCGATCCATCCCAATATGGAAAGTTGGATGACTCTGTCGGTGTATAAGATGTCTGTTGGTGATGTGCTCGTTTTTTCTGCCAAGCTGAGTTGCATATAACGCATAATGCCGAGAAGCACGAAAATGGTGGTTATATACAGCATATCCCCGTTGTTTTTCTGCATAATAGTGGGAGAAGTGCTATACATGATGTAAGACACTATTATGATCGATGCCATAATAGTCATTGAAAGATTGAGGAATTCGATCGTATACCCTTGGGTTTTCCGTGTTTTTTTACCGGTTGCTTCGAAGATATTGAGATCATCCTTCCTTTTTGAAAGGGCGAGGAAAAGAGCGAGAAGAAATGTCATCAGTATTATCCATACCGAAAGATGTATCCCTGTGGCGAAGGATCCGATATAGAGACGTAGCACAAAACCTATGGAAATGATGAACGTGTCTATGATGGCGATCTTTTTGAGCCATAGCGTATACAGGAAATTCAAGAGAAGATAATAACTGAGAAACCTCACGACATCAGCGTTAAGCGTCGTTCCAACAAGAATTCCCGTTGCCAAGAGTGCAGTCATGAACAGATAGGCAGATCGTAGATTGATTTTTCCGGATGATATGGGCCGATTTCTTTTGACGGGGTGTTTTTGATCCTCCTCGATATCATGAATATCGTTAAAAATATAGATACTGCTTGCAACAAGGGAGAAGGCGATAAAGGCGATAAGAGAATGTCGGAGGAGTGTGATATTTCCGATTTGCAGACTAAAAAAAACAGGTAAGAATACAAATAAATTCTTGATCCATTGTTTTGGTCGCATAAGCAATATATATGCTGCAAGTCTTTTCATAGGGAGTAGATCAGTTTGGAATAGTTGTCAGTATTGTTGGATTATAGCATATTTTTAAAGAAATCACCAATGGGAATCGTGGTAAATTTATCGAATTTCGCGAGGTTTTCAATGGGGTTTTCGATGGTATTTGAGACAAAGATGCTTGAAAGATCGGATTTTTGGAGTTTTTCTGCAGCGCCTCTCGCCAAATCAGTGTGCACGATCAGCGCTGAAACGCTTCTGGCTCCTTTTTTGAGGCATATATCGGCTGCGTTTATCAAAGTACCGCCGCTTGTGGATATATCGTCGATCAAGAGTATGTTTTTATTAAGAACATCTCCATGGAGAAAGATCGCTTCAGAATGATGCGTTTTATTGAGATCTCGTTTTTTTTCAATAAATACCAATTCATTACCGTTCGGAAGGAACGCATCCCTAAATAGGGCGGCGCGGATTATGCCGCCCTTGTCAGGAGAAGCGATTACAATGCTTTGTACGGAAAACTCTTTTAAGAGTATGGGTTGCAGTTTACTTGCCAGATAGGGAAGTAGTGAGATATTCCGCATGGGTATAGCACAATTTTCTATCGATCGGTCGTTGTGGATATCAAAAGTTGTTATGTCTTTCGCCTCGAGAGCCGAAAGACAGGAGATCAGTGTTTTAAGCGATACGCATTCTCCCTTGAGGAACTGTTTATGCTGGCGCGCGTATCCGAGATAAGGTATCACTAAGCGAATTGAAGCGGCACCTTCGTTTTTCAGGGCGTTCATAATAAAAAATAGCTCGATAATGCTATTGCTGGTAGGGTTGCAAATGGAATGAATGATTATGCATTCATCACCTTTCACTTTTCCGGTAATCCGTATCTTGAATTCGGAATTTGAAAAAGGGATCTTTTCAGCTTTGATAAAGGGAAGTTTCTTTAGTTTTGAAAATTGCCGAGCATTCTTTTCGCAATTACTACCATAGATAACAACGGGCATATGTTTTTTACGTGATGGTTTATGCTATTTTTAACAGAAGCATGGTATCGTATATATCGGTTCAATTGTCGTATCTTCCTAAGCATGCATTGATGCGGATTTTTATCAATGCGAAAAGCATGTCAATAGGATCGCTTAGGGCGTTGACACGACTCACTCTGTGATCTCTCCGAATGGTGATGGGAAGCTGTTGTATGCTGTAGCGAAGTCTTTCTGCAAGAAATAATGCTTCTGCATCAAAAGCGAATCGTTTGATAGTAACTTTCTTAAAGATTTCTTGTGCAGCATCTCTTTTGAAAACCTTGAAACCGCATTGGGTATCTTTGACATCTAAATCTCCAAGGATGAGTGTTTGGAAAAAGCGAAATCCCTTGGCAAGCCATATGCGATACCATGGATTTTCTTCTTCGAAGGTCGTTCCTTGGAGTGCCCGCGAAGCGATGACGATATCGTGTGTTTTGAGTGCAGGAAGGAATGCCTCTAGTTCATCGATAGAAACGGTAAGATCGGCATCTATAAAGACGATGACATCTTTATGGCTGAGGAGAACCCCATCTTTTATGGCTTGCCCCTTGCCTTGGTTGGCAGTATTATCGATAGGCTTGATGGTGAATGAGGTGAGCTCGATTTTTGCGCGATTCATTTCTGAGATAGTGCCGTCAGAACTGCCGTCATTGACGGGAATGATCTCAAAGTCAAATTCTTTCGCAGAGAGAAAGGTGGCTATGGTTTTTATGGTGTTGTAGATAATGGACTCCTCGTTGTAGCAAGGGATGATAATGGAGAGTGACGGATGAATCATGATAGTAGGATAGTGGTTGTGTAGCTGTTCTGATATTCTTATTATATCATAAGGCGTCTTTTGTATGATAAAATAGGGTTATTCAAGGAGAATATTTTTATGATGTAAATAGGCCTTATTTTTATGTCTACCAAATCACCCGATGCCTTGACCGTCCTTAAGACCCGTTTCGGGTATGATGCTTTTCGGCATGGGCAGGATGAGATCATTCAGACCGTGCTCGAGGGCGGCGATGCGTTCGTGCTTATGCCGACCGGAGGCGGGAAGTCGCTGTGCTATCAGATACCGGCGCTCATATTCCCGGGCGTGACGGTGGTGGTGTCGCCGCTTATCGCGCTCATGAAGGATCAGGTGGATGCCCTCCGTATGAACGGCATCGCAGCCGCCTATCTCAACTCTTCTTTGGAATACGCCGATCAGGATAGTGTGGTAGCCTCGCTTCGGCGCGGGGAATTGAAGCTTTTATACATCGCTCCCGAGAAATTCTTTGCCGGAGGCGGGATGTTTTTGGAGATGCTCAAGCAGATGGATGTCTCCTTGTTCGCCATCGATGAGGCGCACTGCGTGTCGCAATGGGGTCATGATTTCCGTCCCGAGTATTTCCATTTGTCCCGGTTGAAGCAGGAATTCCCCGATGTGCCGGTCATCGCGCTCACGGCCACGGCGGACCATGTGACCCAAAAGGATGTGTTGGAAAAATTAGGGCTTGAGGATGCGCGCGTCTTCGTGTCGAGTTTCAACCGTGAAAATATCCATTACACGGTCGTCCCCAAGAAGAATAGCTATGAGCGGTTGGTGGACTATCTGTCCGCGCACAAAGGCGAGATGGGTATTTTGTATACGCTTTCGAGGAAATCGGCGGAAGCACTTTCGGAGAAGCTTTCGATGGACGGATTTTTAGTGAAGCCGTATCATGCGGGATTGAGCAAGGAGGTCAAGGACAAGCATCAGGAACTGTTCCAGAAAGACGAGATCAATATCATCGTCGCCACCATCGCGTTCGGTATGGGTATCAACAAATCCAATGTGCGCTTCGTGGTGCATATGGACCTGCCGAAAAATCTGGAGAGCTATTATCAGGAGACGGGCCGAGCGGGCCGCGACGGGGTCCGAAGCGATGCCCTGCTATTTTATGGGAACGGGGATGTGATGAAACTCAAGCGGTTTGCGGAAGTGGACGGCAATCCCGAGCAGACGCGCATCATGCTGCGCAAGCTCGGGCAGATGGCGGACTTTTGCGAGATACGGACCTGCCGCCGCAAGCACCTTCTCAACTATTTCGGCGAGGAATTCCCGGATACCTGCGAGAGCTGCGATGTGTGTCTGACGGAATACGAGACCTTCGATGGGACGGTGCTCGCACAGAAGGCGCTTTCGGCGGTCCTGCGCTTGGAGGAGCGGTTCGGCCTGAGCTATGTGGTGGATTTTTTGCGCGGCTCCAAATCGGAGAAGATCCGAGCGGAGCATAGGGAACTTAAGACCTATGGCGTGGGCGCGGATATTTCTAAAACGGAGTGGATGCGGTTGATCAAGGATTTGGTGTCCATGGGATACCTTCGCCAATCCGGTGATCAGTATCCGGTATTGACCTTGTCTCACAAAAGCGCGGCGGTACTGCGGGGTGAGGAGGCGGTGACGCTCGTGCAATCCGTGCATGTGAAGGAGGTGGAAGCGAAAGAATTGCCCTATGAAGAGGAGCTCTTCGAAGCACTCAAGAGTTTGCGTATGGAGATTGCTCAGAAGGAAAAGATTCCGGCATATATCGTGTTTTCCGATGCGACGCTTTTGGAGCTTGCAACCTATCTGCCATTGACCCTGGATGATATGAGGCGCATTTCCGGTTTCGGCGAGGTGAAACTTTCGCGGTATGGGGAAGCGTTTTTGGAAGGCGTGGTTACGTATTGCGAGGAGCATCAGTTGTCATCGAAGATGGGTGAGAAAGTATCCAGCCGCAAGACGCGTGTGAAAAAAGAATCTGTTGAAAAAGGAAAGCCTGAGGTCAATGCGACGAAACAGGAAACGCTTAGGCTGTTTTTAGAGGGGAAGCCGGTGGCTCAGATAGCAGCGCTTCGCAATCTCACTACCTCGACCATTGAGGGCCATCTGACCTTTTTTATCGGGATAGGAGAACTTGCGCTTTCAGATATGGTATCGCAAGAAAAGATCGAGCGCATCCGAGGTGAACTGTCGGAAAACGGCTTTATTCCGCTACGGGCCTTGAAAGAAACCCTTGGCGACGCGTACAGCTACGGCGAGATCCGAGCTGTCATCGAGGAAATGAGGCGAAATCGGTAGGGTTAGTTTGTCATTTGGCCTCGGATTGGCTACAATGAAGATATACTAATCCATGTTGTTTTCCCGTCGTATGCAAGAAAAACCATATCTGTCGATCGTTGTGCCGATTTTTAATGAAGAGGGGAATGTGATACCGTTGCATACGAAAATCGTCGAGGCTGCCCGCAAAATCGGGAAGCCGTTCGAGGTTATCTTCGTGGACGATGGTTCCAAAGACAAAACGGTCGCGGAATGCCAGGGGCTCTCGCCTTTGAAGTTGGTCGTGTTCCGTCGCAATTTCGGTCAGACGGCGGCGTTCGATGCGGGGTTCAAGGCGGCCACAGGTGATGTGATCGTCACGATGGACGGCGATCTGCAGAACGATCCGGCGGATATTTCCTTGCTGCTCGAAAAGCTGAACGAGGGCTATGATGTGGTGTCCGGATGGCGTCTGCATCGTAAGGATTCTTTTGGCAAGCGTTTCTTCTCGCGCGGCGCCAATCTTTTGCGTAAGATCCTGATCAAGGACGGTATCCATGATTCGGGCTGCAGCCTGAAGGCCTATCGCAAGGAATGTTTCGACGATATGGACCTGTTCGGCGAGATGCACCGATTCATCCCGGCGCTGTTGGAGTTGCAGGGATTCCGTGTGGCGGAAGTGGTGGTGTCGCATCATCCGCGTATCAACGGTATAACCAAATACAACTGGCGCCGCAGCATCAAGGGATTCGTGGATATGCTCACGATCTGGTTCTGGCGCAAGTATGCCAACCGGCCGGTGCATCTTTTCGGCGGCGTGGGGCTGTTGAGCATTCTTGTGGGTGGCGGTATCCTTGCGTGGATGGCGATCATCAAGCTCGTGTATATGGAATCTATTTCCGAGCGCATCTGGCCGCTCGTGGGACTCTTTTTGATTCTGGCAGGCATTCAGCTGTTCATTTTCGGCATCATGTCGGACGTATTGGTGCGAAGTTACTACAAGAACCGCCAGACGATGAATTATTCCATCCGGGAAATCAAAAATCAATAAAAGATATCGTGTATGAAACTCGCATTTATCGGGACGGGCTATGTGGGATTGGTGACGGGAGCGTGCATGGCGGAGCTCGGGCATACGGTGATCTGTGCCGATATCGATGAGGACAAGATCGAGATGCTCAAGAAGCATGTCATGCCGATCTATGAGCTCGGCCTTGAGGAATTGGTGCGCAGGAATGTGAAGGAAGAACGGCTTTCGTTCACCACCTCCATCAAGGCAGCGATACAGGAATCGGACGCGGTCTTCAATGCGGTAGGAACACCTGAGGACAAGAAAACCGGCCAGGCGGATCTGCAGTACGTGTTTTCCGTGGCCGAGAGTTTCGGGAAATACCTGAACGGGTATAAGGTGCTGGTCAACAAATCGACCGTGCCGGTGGGGACGGCGCAGAAGGTGTCCGACATCGTGCGCAAGGAAAGCAAAGGGAAATTCGGATTCGATATCGTTTCCAATCCGGAGTTTTTGCGAGAAGGAGCCGCTATCAAGGATTTTTTGAATCCTGATCGCGTCGTGGTGGGCGTGAGTTCCGAGCAGGCGAGGATGCTGATGGAGAAGATCTATCGTTCTTTGGCGCGTGCCGGCCGCCCGGTGATTTTCACCGATGTCAAAAGCGCGGAAATCATCAAGTATGCCTCGAATTCCTTTTTGGCCACCAAGATCTCGTTCATTAACGAGATAGCTAATTTTTGCGAGGCGGCGGGCGGCAACGTGAAGGAAGTTGCTAAGGGGATGGGGTATGATGCTCGCATCGGATCACGATTCCTGTCAGCCGGTATCGGGTATGGTGGATCGTGCTTTCCGAAGGATGTAAAGGCGCTGATCCAGACGGGCGCGCAGTATGGTCAGGCGTTTCAGATCCTGCGGGCGGTGGACACTGTGAATGATGCCCAGAAAATGCGACCGGTGGAAATTCTGAAAAAGCAATTCGGTTCTTTGGAGGGGAAGAAAATCGCGGTTTGGGGGCTTTCTTTTAAGCCGCGCACGGATGATATCCGCGAGGCCCCGGCACTCCTTGCTATCAAGGCTTTGGTCTTGGAAGGGGCGTCAATATCAGTCTTTGATCCTGTGGCAGTGGAAAACACCAAGAAGGAACTGCGGGCATTGCCAATCGAATACGCGAAGTCATCGCACGCGGCCCTGAAAGGTGCGGACGCCTTGCTTATCACGACCGAGTGGGATGAATTCCGTACCGTGGAATATGCCGAGCTGAAGCGCTTGATGAAAGGTGATGTGATCGTCGATGGACGCAATATTTTGGATCGCAACGAAGCGGAAGCGGAAGGCTTCGTGTATCACGGCATCGGCGCGTAGTACGCAATGACCAATGACCAAAATCCAATCATCAATAGCCCTTCGTTTCGGGCGATGATGTTGGTTTGAATCTTTGGGCATTGGGATTTCTTTGATGATTGGATTTTGGTCATTGGTTATTTTATGAAGATACTATTTTTAAACTACGAATACCCTCCGTTGGGTGGTGGCGCCGCCAATGCTACCGCCTATCTTTTGGATGAATTTTCGCGCATGTCTGGCGTGGAGGTGAATCTGATTACATCTTCTATCGATAGCCAGTATCATCGCGAATGTATCGGCGAGCATATCGTGATACATCGGCTGCCTATCGGCAAAAACGCCAAGAGCTTACACTTCCAATCGGTGAAGGATCTTTTCGTATATACCTGGAAGTCGTATCGTTTCGCCAAAGCGTTGCTCAAGAAGGAAAAGATCGATGTCGCCCAAGCCTTCTTTACTGTCCCGTGCGGATTGGTGGCCTGGAAATTGCATCGGGAGTTTAGGGTGCCGTATGTGGTGTCGCTTCGCGGTTCGGATGTCCCGGGGTATAGCGATCGCTTCGATTTTTTGTATCCGTTCATCCGCCCGATCGCCCGGGCTATTTGGCGGGGAGCAGCAGCCGTCGTATCCAATAGCCAAGGACTCAAAGACTTGGCGCACAAGACTTCTTTGCAGCAGGAAATAGGTATTATCCACAACGGTGTCGATACGGAGCATTTTTTTCCGAAACAGAAAGCGTCTCTTGAAGATTTAAATACGCTTCATCTGACACTCGGCGCCTCGCGATTGACAGACCGTAAAGGCATCCGCTACCTCATCGAGGCGATACATCTTCTGAAAGAGGAATATACGTTCATGCTCAAGGTCATCGGCGAAGGGAATGCCAAGGCCCGTTTGGAGCAGTTGGTTTCGGAATACGGCTTGGAATCGCAGGTAACATTCGTTGGCCGTATCCCAAGAGAGGAAACGCTGAGGTATTATCAGGAGGCGGATATGTTCGTGCTGCCATCGCTCAATGAGGGGATGAGCAATGCGATGCTCGAGGCGCTTTCCTGCGGATTGCCGATCATTACGACGCGAACGGGCGGAGCGGAGGAATTGGTGCAAGAGGGCGAGAACGGACTGCTCATCCGAAAGCGGGATGCGAAGGATGTGGCACGGGCCCTAAGGATGCTGGCACAGGACGTAGCGCTTCGCGAACGGATGGGCGAAAAGAGCCGCGCCCTGGCCGAGTCGATGAGTTGGAAAAATATCGCCCAGCAGTACGCGGAAGTATATAAAAAAACAACGGCATAACAACATGTTCACACTTTCAAAAAGAAAATCATTCGCGCTCAAGGCCGGCATCAGTATCGCCTTCGTGTTATGGCTCATCTATAAGGTGAAGTGGGCGGATGTGTGGGAAACCGTGCGTCATGTCGAAGCGAGGTATTTGGCGCTCTATATCGCGCTTGTTTTGATCGGGATGCTTTTTTCCGCCAAGAAATGGAAGATTATCGCGCGATATAAGGGTTTCCAGCGGACGACGTTCGGATGCTTCCGGGCCTATCTGACCGGAACCTTCATCAATAATTTTTTCCCGGGCTTCATCGGGGGCGATATGTATCGCACGCATTGGCTCGGCAAGCAGCGCGAAGGATATACTCTGGCCATCTCCACGATCGTCTTCGATCGTCTGTCGGGATTGTTCGCCGCCGCTCTGCTTGCGACCGCGTTTTCGTTCATGCGATTCGAGACGGTCATAATGTCTTCGGTATGGACGCTGTGTCTGGTACTTCTGACCATCTCGGTCGTGGGAGCTCTATTTTGGGGGATAATCTGGAGAAACGTGAGCGATTTTATTTTGGTGCAACACATCGTGCGTGTTTTACCCCGAAAAGTCCAGATTTTCCTGAGTGAGGTGCGGGATTATTTCCACAAAGACATCCTGATTCCCACGATAACGCTTTCACTTCTCTTTAATATATTCGGTATCGGCCTTGCCAATCTTATCTTGTTTAAGGCGTTCGGGCAGTCCATCCCGGTCATCGATTTCTTCGCCGTGATTTTCCTGATCAGCATCATTTCCAGCATTCCGATCAGCGTCAACAATATCGGGGTCAAGGAGTGGGCCTACTTCACCTTTTTCGCGCTCATCAGCGTCAATCCCGAAGTGGCGATCACGGTCGCTATCGTGAGCCGTTTCATTCAGATGCTCCTGAGCTTCTTGGCCTTTCCCGATTTCCTCAAACGGAAGCAGCTCGGTTTGGAAGAAGAAAATAGCTTCGCGAAGTGACGGGTGGGTGGGGTGCCGTAAAAGATGTCACGGTTGGATGGTTCGTTAACAATACTATATTGCCTGCAGGGTATGGCGAGGAGAAATCGATATGAAAAGATTGATGAATTGGTTTCGGGTCGGTATCGGTTTATGGACCGGTGCGATTTCGAATGAACGGGTCGAGGCTTTGTTCCCTATCGTGTCGAGGGGTGTGCCGAAGACGTACCAGCATGTTTCAACGGAGTTTTTGTATGTGGATTCGATCGATCTCGGTCCGCAGAATAATATGGATCTGGTCGGTTTTTTCACATCGAAACGGGGGTTGCATAGTTTCGAGGGTTTCGTGAACAGCGTGCTCCGTTATATCAACGGTAGCTCGTTCCGAAGCGATCGGATAGTCGTCGATTATTTCGATTTACGTGAAAATTTATGGGATCGGGAAATTCGGGCGAAGTTTCCCCATGGTTATGCCCTCGGTCTTGTTGATGGATTGGCTTGCATCGCGTGGCTCATCTATAAACAATGGCAGGGTGAAGAATCGGGGGCGCTGCGCGTCAATACGGATGCGTTCAACGTTTTTTATCTGGATGTGTTCGGTACGATCCGTGTCATAGGCGTGCATCGGCTCGGAGGGTATGATGGCTGGGGCATCGACAGCTGGGAACCCGATGCCAAGGTCCCGGAATTTTCCGGTTTCCGGGTATTCATCTGCGGTGCGAAGCAGTGCCAAGAGCCATAGAACGGTTTGAGATCTTCGTGTCATCGGAATACGAAGGTCTCTTTTTTATGTAGCGATGCGCGAAAGGGCCGGTCCCTTACAGATACAGCCCGTGTTTGCATATACGAAAGGAAAGGGTTATAGTTGAAGGAGCGATTCAACCCGTATAATTTTGCGTATGAAATGGAATAAATGGACGATCGGCCTTATAATCCTTGCAGCTATCGGCGGATATTATTGGTATAATTTGAGGCAGTCGAAAACGGGCGTCGTGGAGTATGTCACGGCCCCTGTCGAGAGAGGAATGATCACCTCGTCGGTTTCGGGAAGCGGCAACGTGATAGTGGACCAATCCGCGACGGTGGATCCGACGATCACAGGAACGGTGACGGGCCTTTCGGTGGCGCAAGGAGACTTTGTCAAAAAAGGTCAGCTCTTGTTTAGCATCGTGAATGATCAGCTGTCGGTGGACGTGGCCAGGGCGACCGCCTCGAATCTGCAGACGAAAAACTCTATCGATTCGGCGTATTTGAACAGGAAGGAAGCACGGTCAGATTATGTGAATGCGAAGAAGAAGGACAAGAAGGATGGGAGCGCGTTCACCCAAAGGGAGCTTCAGATCCTGAAACAGAGGGTGGATGTGGCCGAGCAGAATATCGACGTGGTGGAGCGCAATATCATCGCGAGCCGCCTGGCGTATTTCAAGACCGCCAATGATGCCAAAAAACGGCAGGTTCTGGCGCCCATAGACGGGACGGTCAATGAGATCAATATCAAGAACGGGGATGATTTGGCCAAGATCTCATCAGGTAACACCAAACTTTCCCCGATGATACTCGGCGATCTGACGACGATCAAGGCCTCGGTCAAAGTCAACGAGGTGGATATTCCGAAAATAGCCATCGGACAGAAGGCAGAGATCAAGTTCAGTGCGCTGGATGATGTGGTCATTTCCGGCAAGGTGGAGAAGATCGATTCGCTGGGAACGGTGACGCAGGGTGTGGTGATGTATACGGTGCAGCTGAGCTTCGATACGCTCGATGAGCGTATCAAGCCGAATATGAGTGTGTCTTCCGCCATCATCAATGATACCAAGGAAGACGCGGTCATGATTCCCAATAGCGCCTTGAAGAGCGATGCGCAGGGGGCGTATGTCGAGGTACTTTCCAATAATGTCCCTCGAAGGCAGCGCATCGAGACGGGAATTTCCAATACATCCGTATCGGAGGTACTCCGCGGTGTGAACGTGGGTGATAAAGTTGTTACGCAGACCATCGATCCGAATGCTCCTACGACCGGTTCTTCATCGGGAAGTTTCCGTATACCTGGCCTGGGCGGCGGGGGCGGAAGATAATATGCAAGCGCTATGATCGAATGCAAGAATCTCACAAAAACATACCGCAACGGCGACGTGGAAACGCAGGCGCTTCGCGGTGTCTCGTTTCATATAAAGAAGGGGGAGTTCGTGGCGATTATCGGGCCGTCCGGATCGGGCAAGTCGACGCTCATGTCCATCCTTGGGGCACTGGACACGCCGACAGGCGGGACGTATTTTTTGGATGACAGGGAAGTCTCGACGCTTGATGACGATGAATTATCCGAAGTGCGGCACAAGAAGATCGGCTTCGTGTTCCAGTCTTTCAATCTGCTGCCGCGCACGACCGTGCTGCGCAATGTGATGCTGCCGCTTCTGTATACGGATACCTCCGAAAAAGAGCGGGAGGCAAGGGCTATCGAGGCGCTTCGCTATGCGGGCATGGAAGAGGGTAAGCTCTACAGCTTGTCGAATCAGCTGTCGGGAGGGCAGATGCAGCGTGTGGCTATCGCACGTGCGCTCATCAATCGCCCGGCGATCATTCTCGCGGACGAGCCGACAGGGAATCTGGATACCAAGACCAGTCAAGTCGTGATGCGGACTTTTCAGAAACTCAACAGCGAAGGGCACACCATCATCCTTATCACGCATGAGATGGAAATAGCGCAGTATGCCAAGCGCATCATTTCTATCCGTGACGGGCTTATTGAAAAAGACATATTCGTATGATTATCACCGATATCTTGAAAGAAGTATTCTGGTCGCTTTCGGCCAATAAGATGAGATCAGGTCTCACGGTTTTGGGTATCGTGATCGGTATCGCCTCGGTTATTACCATGGTTTCGATCGGGCAGGGCGCGAAGACATCCATCGAGGCGAATATTGAAGCGATCGGTTCGAACCTTATTATCATTACGCCCGGCGCACAGCGCGGTGCGGCAGTGAGTCAGGGAAGAGGAAGTGCGCAGACGCTTATTGCCGATGATGCAACGGCTATCAGAAGCGAGGTGCAAGGTATCAAGGCGCTTGCGCCCGACACCTCGCGGCGGTATCAAATTACCGCCAAGGGAAAGAATACCAATACGCAAGTGATAGGGACGGTGCCGGAATACTTGACGGTGCGCAATATCTCGATGGATATCGGGAGTTTTTTCAATGAGCGGCAGATCAAGACCTCCGAAAAGGTGGCCGTGCTCGGACCGAGCGCGCGTGATGACCTGTTCGGTATCCATGCCAATCCCGTCGGGCAGACCATCCGTATCGGTTCTTCCGATTTCGCCATCATCGGCATTACGAAAACCAAAGGAGGGTCCGGTTTTTCCAATCCCGATAATGCGGTCTATGTCCCTATAACGACGGTGCAGCATTTTTTGTCCGGCGATGAATTCCTTTCGTCGATCAGCGTGGCCGCCAAAGATCAGGGCTCGATGCTCGCGGTCCAGCAACAGATCGAGACACTGCTTTTGCGCAGGCACAACATTACCGATAAGACGCAGGCGGATTTCAGTATCCTCAATCAGAACGATATCATCTCCACCGCCTCAAGTATCACTGGCACGTTCACGATCCTGCTTTCATCGATCGCGGGTATTTCGCTTTTGGTCGGCGGTATCGGCATCATGAATATGATGCTTACGACCGTGACGGAGCGCACGCGTGAAATCGGATTGCGCAAAGCGGTCGGGGTGAAAAAGCGGTATATCAATCTCCAGTTTTTAGCAGAAGCTATCATGCTTACGGTTATCGGCGGTGTGGTGGGCGTAGTTCTGGGCTGGCTCGCATCGCTGGCTGTTTCTCGTTTCGCCGGCCTCACCACGGAAGTCGCACTATCTTCGGTCGTCATGGCATTCGGCGTAGCAGCGGCCGTGGGTATCATTTTCGGGTTCTATCCCGCCAGGCGCGCCGCCAACCTCAGTCCTATCGAGGCGTTGCGGTACGAATAGGTTTCGCATTTCGATAGGGCCAAAATTCCTTTGCGAGCAGGGGGATATTTGGTAGAGTGGGGGAAGCGGGCGGTAACTTTATGAATCGTTTTCGTATGTATCTGGATATTATTGCCGGTCTTATCATTGGCCTCTTGGCGGCCTTTTTTATCAAGAGGGAGCAGCGGTCGATAGCGTCGCAGCAGGAGAATTCCGATTGGAGAGAGGGTATATATATTCTCTCACTCAAGAGAATAGCTACCAGGAAAATGACTGTGCTCGCCCTGATGATATTTTTCGTGGCGGCCGGATTGTTCTTGCGGGCGTTTCAGGTCGGATCTTCGAGCCTGTGGATCGACGAGGGTTTCACGCTTGCTCAGGTGCGAGCTATCCAAGCACACGGCTATCCGCTCTTGGCATCCGGAAGGACGGAGTGGAAGGATGCTCTTTTGCCCTATCTGCTCAGTCTGATTCCGGTGAGCGATGCCGTACTTTGGCTACGCATGGTCTCGGTCGTTTTCGGTACCGCTTCCATTGCCGTGATGTATTTTTTGGGGAAAGCTGTGTTCGGCAGGCGGGTGGCCATGCTCGCCGCGGGCATGATGGCATTTTCGTATTGGCATATCGCATGGAGCCGGCAGATACGCTCGTATTCGCTGCTGGTATTTTTCTTGCTGCTCTGCCTTGCGCTCCTATTTCGGTATCGGGAAACGGAGCGGATGAAATTTTTGATAGCTTCCGTATTGTCCGGCGCGGCAGCTGTCATGTCCAAGCTTTCGGGAGGGCTGCTCTTTGCGGTGGGGGCGGGGTATCTGTTGGCAAAGAAGCGCCGGGCGTATTCAGGGGCAAGCAAGGCGGTGCTGAGTATCGCGAGCGTGCTTATGCTCATCGCAGGGGTGTGGTTTTGGGAAAACTTCAGTCAAGGCGTTTCTTTCGTGAGTTCTTTCCGATACCTGGGTTTTTATACCATAGAATACCTCTGGAAGAGTTTCGGTATCGTATTCGCGCTGGCGCTCGTGGGCGGGTATATCGCGTGGCATAAGCGCCCGAAGCACCGCGCAGAGCATCAGGCGCTCATCGCCCTCTTTTTCCTGAGTCTTGCGTTCATGTCCTTCTTCGTGTACGTGAATCAGAAGCGTTACCTGTTTTTCATCACCCCGATCCTTTTCCTCTACGCTGCTTTTCTCATCGAATATGGGGCGTCTTTGTTCAAGCGAAAGACCTTGGCTTTGGTAGTGCTGGTAGGGCTGTGTGTCGGTATCGATCAATTGACCGTGAAGTCATTCCTCTTCACTCCTAAAACCTTCTTCGCTTTGGAAGCCTACACCCCGCAGCCGGATTTCAAAACAGCCTATGCGGTGCTAAAGGAAACCATGCTGCCAGAGGATGTTTTAGTGTCCGCCTATCCGTTCATGGACCAGCGATACCTCGGTCGTGCCGATTACGCGCTCGCGCTTTCGTATACCGGTCGGGAAGGGGATCTGTCGGTGACGAATGAACATAAGGAGTACTATTCAGGCGCCCCCGAAATACTCTCAATCGCCCAATTCAAGAAACTCTCGGCGCAATCCGATGTTTACGTTCTTCTTGACGATATGGCCCTGGATAGAGTGGATCCTCGGTATGTCGATTTCATCCGAAACGATGCGGAATTATTTTGGGGCGACAAGCAGCCTTCCGGTCAGGGTATCTTTATCTATCGATGGCGGCGTAACGTTTTTGAAGCCATGTAGAGCCAAATTTTTTCAACCACATTGACGGAATCATTTTTTTGTGCTAGTGTCTATCGTTAAGCGGATTTTGCTTTCGCTTAGGGATAATGTGTAATAGATACTTCATGAAGAATGAGAAGAACAGGGTTTTTGCGTCGCTGGTGATCGTTGTGATGGTGTTGGGCCTGGCAGGGCAGAGTTTCATCGGGATAGCGTATGGCTACGGTTATGGTTACGGCTATGGATATCACGATACCGAGAATGATACGAATGATGACGAGGATGAAGATGAAGATGAAAATGAGTCTGTAGACCCGGTTATTCCCGAAACCCCTGTCGTTCCCGAAATCCCGGTTATCCCTGAAACGCCGGCTATTCCAGAAACACCAGTTACCTCTGAGGTTTCTGTCGTACCGGCCGCACCTGTAGTTAACGTGGTACCCGTAGCAGAACAGCCGGCTCAGGCAGCAGCATTGCCAGTCAAACGGGATGCTCAGAAAAAGAAAGTCGATCATACAAAGACGATCAAGGTTTCTTCCAAGATTGTGAAGCGAGGCGATACTTTGGTGCAGAGCGGCAAGTATTTCGCGAAGAACAGGTCCGTCGCCTTGTATTTTTCCAAGAGTGATGGCGGATACTATGCGCCGGTCATTGTCCGGACGAATAAACAGGGAACTTTCTCACTGAATTACAAGGCGAATAAAGCGCCCGGATCATACAGCTGGTACGCAGTCGATCTGAAGACGGGAGGCAAGAGTCCGAAGTCTTCGTATCGTATCGTCCAGTAGAAAGATCGATACTTACACGTTTTTTAAACATCATCCCTTGGCGGGGGTGATGTTTTCATATCGGGAGGGTTATCTCCAGCTGTCCTTTTTTCAAAATCGCGAAAAAGTGGTACAATGTAGAAACTGATTGGACAAGAAATGATGAGTATATGGCGTATCACATACAATTACCGCAATTTGAAGGGCCGCTTGAACTCCTGCTTGCGTTGATTGAGAAACAGAAATTGGATGTGACGCGCGTGAGTCTGGCTGCCATAACGGATCAGTATCTGGAGTATATCGCCACGCAGAAATCGATATCGCTTCAGAACCTTTCCTGGTTTCTGGTCATCGCATCGCGCCTCATCCTGATCAAGTCCAAGGCGCTTTTGCCGCTTTTGACCTTCGATGATGAGGAAGAGGAGGCGATAGAGGACTTGGAGTATCAGCTCAAGGAGTACAAAAAATTCAAGGAGGCGGCGCTGCGTTTGAAAGGCATGCTTGATGCCAAACGCATGATGCACGCCAAAGAGGGGTATTTTTCGGTGCAAAGTTTGTTCTATCCGCCGTTCGGGATGATGCCATCCGATCTTACGACGCACTTCAAAAGGGTGCTTGGCGAAATCCCGGTATTGGAGAAATTGGAAGAGAAGATGGTGGAAGAGGTGGTGACGCTGGAAGAGAAGATCGTGTCGCTGCAGGCGATGCTGCAAAGGAAGGCAGAGACTTCGTTTACGGATATCGTGGCTCATGCCAAGAATAAGGTGGACGTGATCGTTTCATTTCTGGCCATGCTCGAGCTCGTGAAGCAACGGATGATACAGGTGGAGCAAGGTGAGCTCTTCTCCGAAATCCGATTGAAACAGAATGAGCGCAAAGAGAAATCGGCCGCATAATCATCTATACGAAGACCCATGAGCACGCACGAAACCATGTCCGCAATAGAATCCATCCTCTTTTCATACGGGGAACCTTTGTCGGTGGCGCGTATCGGGCAGGCACTCGAGCTTTCCGAAGAAGCCGTGCTTCAGGGACTTTCGGATCTGGTGGAAAGGTACGAACAGCTTGAAAGCGGACTTTCTTTGGTGCGTATCGAGGATAGGGTGCAATTGGTGACCAAGGGTGATAATGCCGTGTATATCGAGAAGTTCACCAAGAGCGCCATGCAGGAGTCTTTGAGCAAGGCGGCGCTTGAGGTGCTTGCGGTCATCGCCTACCGCGGTCCGATCGCACGATCCGAGATCGAGGCGATACGCGGGGTGAACTGCAGCGTCACGCTGCGGAGCCTTCTTTTGCGTGAGCTGATCGAGCGCAAGGAAAATGAAGATGACGCGCGCGGCTATCTGTATACCATCTCGTTCCAGTTCCTGAAGGAGCTCGGACTGCAGTCGGTTTCGGAGCTTCCCGAATATGAGGCGCTTATGCATGATGAGCGCGTGTTGTTGGCGATCGAATCATTGCAATCCGCACAAAAAGAATAACAACATCTTATGAGGACATTCCTTTTCTTATTCGGTTTTCTGGCATTTCTCGGGCTGAGCTTTTTCGTATTCCATAAGACATTCGGCTCCACCCGGACCACCGTTTCTCTGGTGCAGAAGCAAACGCCGGAAGAAGGACGGGTCGAGGGCACGACGGATTCTCATGAATCGAAGATGCCCATTTCATTCGAATCGAGGGCGGCAGCGGCCCAAATTCTGCCTATCAAGAAACCGAGTGTCGGTGATCTGTATGTGGCCGGCGCGCATGCTTCCGTGGTGCTTGATGCCGATTCCGGTATGGTGCTGCATGAAGAGGATTCCCATGAGAAGCGCCAGATAGCCTCGCTCACGAAGCTCATGACGGCGATGATCGTGGTCGAGCGTATCAAAAATCTGGATGAGGCGGTGACCATACCGGAAGAGGCGGTGTATGCCGAAGGGACCAGGGTGGGCTGTCCGCGGTCAGGCTACTGCATCGGCAATCGTCTCAAGGTGGGTGAACAAGTTTCGGTGCGCAATCTTCTGAAGGCCGCGCTCATGAACAGCGCCAACGATGCGGCGATTTCACTTGGTATGCATATGGGCGGCACCCAAGCCGGATTTGCGGATATCATGAACAAACGGGCCGACGAACTCGGTCTTAAGAATACTCATTTCTGCACGCCGTCCGGCCTTGAAATCGACGGTCGCGAATCGGAATGCTATTCGAGCGCCTATGATATCGCGCGTATCACCGCCAACTCTTTGCAGTACGATGTCTTGTGGGAAATCATGCGCCTCCCGAATACGACCATCACTTCTATTGACGGCACGCAATCGCATGATATCTTTAATACGGACGCGCTCTTGGATCAGTACCCGAACCTTTTGGGTACCAAGACAGGATTCACGCCATTGGCCGGGTATTCTTTACTGGCCGTGGCGACGGACGCGACGAATAAGCACCGCGTCGTTTCAGTGGTGCTCGATGACTCCCAGCGTTGGCAGGATATCCAACATATGTTCGCCTGGGCCTTCAGTTCATTTGTGTGGAAGTAGTAGAGTTTTTTATTTTTTGGATACGAATTATGCGCAAGTATTTCGTGTAGGGGCCTATGAGCGCGACGGCGCGAGCATGAGGAATTTTTCAGCAGAAAAATATCCGTATCCGAAGAGAAATACTTACTCATAATTCATATTCCTCATTTATGCAGTTCGCCCAAATCGAAACCATCCCTGTCGTCGTCAATGCGCTCAAGGTCCTGTCTATGGGACTCTTGGCTTTTATCGTGGCCTTTCTGATCACGCCGCTGTGGACGAATATCTTGTATAAGTATAAGATTGGCATCAAAATAAAGAGCAATGATGTTAATGGCGAGAAGCTTACTTTTGTCAGCCAATTACACGCTGGAAAATCAGGAACACCAACCATGGGAGGCATAATCGTATGGGTCACAGTGTTTTTGTTGGCGATGTTGTCTCATTTCCTGTTTCCATTCGTGGCCGATTGGACGGGCGTCAATGCGATCGCCCGTCTGGACTTTTTGCGCCGGTCGCAGGTGTGGTTGCCGCTGTTTGTCTTGGTGATGGGCGGCTTGCTCGGTCTTTTGGATGATTGGATGAGCGTCCGCGGTATCGGCAAGAACAAGGGGGGTGGCATGCGTTTCGCCATGCGCTTTTGGTGGCTGATCGGTATCGCCTCTGCCGGGGCCTGGTGGTTTTATGCCAAACTCGGATGGGATACATTGCATGTTCCCGGTGTGGGAGACTTCATGATCGGGTGGTGGTATATCCCTTTGTTCATTTTCGTTATCCTGTTTTCGGCCATCTCCTCCAATGAGACGGACGGTCTGGACGGTTTGAATGGCGGGGTGCTCATGATTGCGTTCGCTTCGTTCGCGCTGATCGCGTTCTCTCAGAATAAGATGGACCTGGCTTCATTTTGCGCGGCGACGACAGGCGCGCTGCTCGCCTTCTTGTGGTTCAATATCTATCCCGCACGGTTCTTTATGGGGGATACAGGGGCCATGGCGCTCGGGACGACGCTGGGCGTCGTGGCGATGCTCACCAATTCCGCCATCGTCCTGTTCCTCATCGTTTTCATCTATGTCATAGAATCTGGTAGCGTCATCATCCAGCTCGTGAGCAAGCGGTTCCGTCATAAGAAAGTCTTTCTGGCGGCGCCGCTCCATCATCACTTCGAGGCGATCGGTTGGCCCGAGCCCAAGGTCGTGATGCGCGCGTGGATATTCACGATTGTCACCGCGATGATAGGTGTTATAATTGGAATACTCGGTATGGGCCTTTAAAAGATAATCAAAAATCATATGAAATTGCGAGGTATCGCGGATGCGACAGCACTGGAGGGAAAGAAAGTATTGGTACGTGTCGATTTCAATATCGAATTGGATGATATACAGAATGTCGAGGAACACTTCAAGTTGGATATCGCCAAGCAGACTATAGATTATCTTGTCGATCAGAAAGTGGAAAAGGTGGTCATGGCAAGCCATTTCGGCCGTCCCGACGGGAAACGCGATGAGAAGTTTTCTCTGCGGCCGGTAGCGGATGATGTGGAGCGCGCCTTGGGCCGCAGGGTACATTTCGTGGACGATTGCATCGGCAGTGCCGTGACCGAGGCGCTTGCGGCGCTTCCGGCAGGAGAGGTGCTCTTGCTCGAGAATCTGCGTTTTTATGCGGAAGAGGATGCGAACGATGGCGGTTTTTCTAAGCAGCTTGCGGCTCCGTTCGATATATTCGTTAACGAGGCTTTCAGTGTCTGTCACCGAGCGCACGCGTCGGTGGTGGGGGTTACGGAGCATATCCCAAGCTATGCCGGTTTCCGCTTGATTGAGGAAGTGGCGCATCTGGAGCGGCTGCAATCAAACCCTGTTCGTCCGGCTGTGGCGGTAATCGGCGGCGCCAAGATCGAGACCAAGCTCCCGATTATCCGCACATTCGAAAAAATATATGATGCCGTGCTCGTGGGCGGGAAAATTGCCAATGAGGCAATCGAGCAAAATATCGTCTTCGAGGATAATGTCATGCTGCCACAGGATTTTCAGGGTGAGAATAAGCTTGATATCGGCCCGATGACCTCGGCCGCTTTCGGGCAAATCATCGCGATGGCGAAGACTATCATCTGGAATGGGCCGATGGGAAAATTCGAGGAAAAGCCCTATGATCTGGGAACGAAAATTGTCTTGCATGCTATCATGGAGAACAAGGAGGCGAGCGTCGTGATCGGCGGCGGCGAGTCTTTGGCGGTCGTCGAACATGAGAATGCTATTGATCGAGTCGGGTTCGTTTCGACCGGAGGTGGGGCGATGCTTGATTTTCTGGGCGGCGTCACGATGCCTGGACTTGATGTTTTGAAGGCCAAGTAAAGGGATTATTTTGAGATAGCCTTGACAGGAACCATTTCTTCATATATACTATACCATCGCCCTTGCCGTGTCTTGGGCGGGTTATTTCACAATCATACAGGCTCTGAGGAGGGTAGTGTCATGAACAGAAGGTTCAATTTGAGAAAGAAGGGGTATCGGTTGCTGATATTGGTCAGTATAACGTTTCTGGTCGGGTGTTACTCGTATGGGGACGTTTATTATGAGCAAAGCTCTGGGCAGCAATACCCAAATAGCAGCTATTATACGCAAAGCTCTAGGCAGCGATACTCAGGCAGCTATTATAATAATTATCGGTACGGCTGTAGCGATGGTCCTGCTTTCATGAGGGGATTGGATTGCTATAGAACGTATAATTATGGTATCGGCGGTGGCTATCGTGGCTATGGCGGAATACCGTATTATTATGGCGGAGGCCGTGGCGGGGTCGGGGGCAGCGCGAGTTTTTGGTTTCATAGCCGGTAGTGGGGGTGATGTGGCCGAGGTCCTGATGCTTTCATGCTTCGGGCAGCGAAGCGTTTGAATGTCTGGTATTTGTAAATCAAATACCATAGACATCGGGCGCTTTTTCTTTTTGTGTGCTATACTGGCTACGAACCTATTGATAATCCCGTCTACCCCTTTGAGGGCGTTTGGATTGTTAATAGGTTCTCATAATATGTTAAGGATATGTATATGTCGAAGATACAGGCAGTTTCGGGACGGGAAATCCTTGATTCTCGCGGTAATCCGACCGTAGAGGTGGAAGTTGCCCTCGAGAGCGGCGTTACAGCGGTAGCGATGGTGCCATCCGGGGCATCGACCGGCGAATGGGAAGCGGTCGAATTGCGTGATGGCGATGCGAAGCGCTATGGCGGTAAGGGAGTATTGAATGCTGTTAAGAATGTGAATACGGAAATCAGGGAAGCGGTTATCGGCATGGACGCTGCCGATCAGAAGGCTCTGGATGAGAAGATGATCGCTTTGGACGGGACGGACAATAAGGGCCGTCTGGGTGCGAACGCTATCTTGGGCGTTTCTTTGGCGGTGGCTCGCGCGAACGCTATCGATTCGAAGGTGACTTTGTATTCCCGTATCAATACGCTCTTGGGAAATGACCAGCAAGTGTCTTTGCCGGTGCCGATGTTCAATGTATTGAACGGCGGCATGCACAGCGATTCGGGTTTGGCTATCCAGGAATTCAAGATCGTACCGTTCGGTATTAAGCCATATGCCGAGCAGCTCCGTGCCGGAAGTGAAATTTTCCACGCCTTGAAAAAGATTCTCGAGAAGGATGGTTTCGTGACTAGTGTCGGAGACGAGGGAGGCTTCGCCCCGCGCCTGGAGAGCAATGCGCAGGCCTTCGAAGTGATTATCCAGGCCATCAAGGCGGCCGGCTATGAACCGGGCGTGCAGGTAGCATTAGGCATCGACGCGGCGGCTAGTTCTTTTTATAATGAAACCGAAGATCAGTATGTTCTTAAGCCGGAAGGTGTGAATATGACCCGTGAGAGCTTGATCGCCATGTACCGCGATTGGATGGCCAAGTATTTCGTCATCTCCATCGAAGACGGTCTGCATGAGAACGATTGGGAAGGCTGGGCCTTGATGAAGGAGAAGCTTGAAAAGGAGAATGTGAGCATCATGCTCATTGGGGATGATCTGCTCGTTACCAATCCGAAGCGTTTGGCTCGTGCGATCGAAGAGAAGTCCTGCAATGCCGTGCTGATCAAACTCAATCAGATCGGAACCCTGACCGAGACGCTGGACTGTATCCGTTTGGCGCAGGCCAATGGGTATCGTGTGGTGGTATCGCACCGTTCGGGCGAAACGCCTGATGATTTTATCGCCGATCTGGCGGCAGGCACCGGTGCCGGCTATATCAAGACAGGATCGCTCTCCCGCGGTGAGCGCTTGGCCAAGTACAATCGTCTGCTCGCGATCGAGATGGAAATCGCGTAACCAGATACTTTCGGAGTATTGCAAAGCCCTAAGACAAATTTTGTCTTAGGGATTTTGTTGTGGACATGACAGGGCGAGAATCGATTCCGCCTATGTTTTTTGTTCAAGAAGAGCTGTGAAATGGTTTCTCAGTTCACCGTAGGTCTGGATTTCTTTGGGGAATATGATCTGCAAACCGCACTTTTCACACGTCGCGACGCGCGAAGTATCGTTACTGTACCGGATGAATATCTTTCCTTCGCACCCGTACTGTGTGTGAATGCCGAGTTCGGTTTGTATCGTATCGGTATTTTTCGTGTGATTGAAAATACCCGGGAGAGACCTATCGATGGGAATATCTTTCCTTGGAGGGATTTCTCCTAAACAATCTTTGGTGTCGGTGATTCGTATGAGCGGCAGTGGCTGGGCCCGTTTGATTTCAGTCTCGATCAACCGGGCAATATCTTCCGTATCGACGGTATTTCGACCCCAGTCCGTTTTTCGATTTAGGAGCAGGAACACGCAATCAAGCCACTCGGTCATCCAAATGGACGCATCTCCTCTTGAAGTACACACCGTTTTACTAGAGTCTTTTCTTTTAGAATCAATGACTCTGAATGGGCAATTCGTGTTTATAAGTATATCTTCGTGCCGATTTGATTGGTATAATCTCCCGACTTCAATGTGGTTGGCATCAAATCCTGCCGATCTGACGACCTCAAGGAGTAATGCGAGTGCCGTATCGGATGTCAGATCTGTTTCGACGGAAGGATTTCTATACAGTAGGTAAAATTCCGCGAAACGCCTTGCTATATCTTCTAAGGTGGTATTCATATTTCCTCCAATGGGAAATGTTGTTAAAAAACGATCGTATATCCTGTAAGCAGGATACTAGGTGGACTCTAGCATGGATAGGGTTCGCTGTAAAGTCAGGCGGAGCGATTCGCTAGGGGAATATATTGAGCCCATCGTTGAAAAATGATATAGTACAGATGGATTGATCGCTACAGGAAAGCGCTGGGTTTTTTGTTGGAGAATCACTTAAGAGCATAGCATTATGTCAAAAATCATCTGTATCGGATCGGCGTCGAAGGATATCTTTTTTCCGACGGGGGAGGGTGAGCTTTTCGACACGCCGGAGGACATCACTGCGCAGAAGAAGGTCGCTTTCGAGGTGGGGGCGAAGTATCAGGTGGAGGATCGCTTCGAGGCGGTGGGCGGCGTGGCTGCCAACTGCGCGCAGGGTTTGGCCCGGCTGGGTTTGGAGGTGTCCGTCTATTCGTGTGTCGGGGGTGATCAGACCGGTGAATGGGTGATAGGGGAATTGCAAAAGGAAAAGGTGTTAACGGAATTGATCGAGCAGAAGGACGGCGCGCAGACCGACCTTTCGGCGATCCTCGTTTTCACGCAAAGCGGCGAGCGCACCATTTTCTTCAATCGCGATGCCAATGAACTTCTGAAGGTCGATGCAAAGAAACTCGATGGCGCGGAGTGGGTTTTCGTGAGCGCGCTCAATGGGGAGTGGAAGGAGAATATGCGAGCCATCGCGGCAGGCGTTCAGGAGAAACGCATCAAGCTCGCCATCAATCCCGGGCAGCGGAATATGAAGGACGATATCGTGGTAGTCTTGGAAGCGATTAAGCAGGCGGATGTGCTTTTGGTGAATAAGGATGAGGCGATCGAATTGGTGATGGGGATGCGGCAGGCGACGGAAGCGGATCTGCAGGACGAGAACTTCCTTATTCGCGCGTTGTATGCGCATGGCGCAAAAGCGATCGGTATGACCGATGGTGTGCGCGGCGCCTGGGGGTATGATGGGAATGTCGTGATGCATGTCGATGTCCTGATGCAAAGATCGGTGGATGCGACCGGATCAGGGGATGCGTTCGGAAGCGGATTCTTTGCGGCGTGGGCCCAAGGGCTCGGGCTTGAACAATCGCTCCGATGGGGAATCGTCAATGGTGGTAATGTCGTTCGCTTCTATGGCGCCAAGGAAGGACTGCTCCGATCGGATGAGATAGGGGCTTTGGCGCAGCAGGTGAATGTTACGGCGCTCGCCTAGTTATTTTTTACCCTTGTAAGGGGAATAAACGCTTATAAGAGCGTTTATTTTTACGTATTGACAAAACGCTCCTTATGCGCTACACTGTAGAGGTGTATAGACACGGAAACAGAGTCGAGTTTTTAGACGTTAGTATATAAATAAGCAGTTTTAAGGAAACGAATATGCAAGGAGTTATCAAAACACTCACAGACAAGGGATTCGGATTCATTTCTCGCGAAGGTGAGACAAAGGATTTGTTCTTCCACTCTAAGGAGCTCAATGGCGTTATGTTTGAAGATTTGAAGGTTGGTGACGTAGTTACTTTTGAAGTGATCGACACCCAGAAGGGTCCAGCTGCAACGAACGTATCTCGCGCGTAAGCTTTTGGCTTCAGGAAAAACATCCGCACACGCGGGTGTTTTTTTGACGCTTATTTTCTAAAAAGCTATACTGGGAGGAGTAATAGAGACATGTAAACCTGGATAATTATGGAAGTATCGAAGACCGATCTTGAGGGAGTGCTTATCATAGAGCCGCGGGTTTTTGCGGATGATCGCGGATTCTTTATGGAAACGTATAACCGCGACCGTTATGTGCAGTCGGGGATTGCCGAGGTATTCATCCAAGATAATGTCTCGGTGTCCAAAAAAGGGACACTGCGGGGATTGCATTATCAGGCGCCGCCGTTTGCGCAGGGGAAATTGATACAGGTTGTGCGCGGGAGCGTCTTGGATGTGGCGGTAGATGTCCGTTTCGGATCGCCGACATTCGGCAAACATGTCTCTATCGAGCTTTCTGCGGAGAATAAGAAACAATTCTTTATTCCTGCCGGATTCGCGCACGGATTCGTCGCCCTGGAAGACGATACGATTTTCAGCTATAAGTGTACCAATCTGTATTCGCCGGAATGCGATCGGGGAGTTTTGTGGAGCGATGCCCAGATCGGCATCGATTGGCCTTTCCCGGAATCAGAACTTCTTATTTCCGAAAAGGACAGGAAGCAGCCGCTGCTCAAAGATATCGCGGAAGAATTCGTTTTCGGTGTTCGATAGTTTTTAAACATTACGTCAGATCATTATGAAATTATTGGTAACGGGCGCTGCCGGATTTATCGGATCGAATTTCGTACACTACATACTCAAAAAATACCCCGATTACAGCGTGGTCAATCTTGACGCGTTGACGTATGCGGGAAATCTGGAGAATGTGAAGGAGTGGGAGCATGATTCGCGCTATACCTTTGTCAGAGGGGATATTTGCGATGCAGCGCTTATGGATGGGCTTGTTCGCGATGTTGATGCGGTGGTACATTTTGCTGCCGAATCGCATGTCGACCGTTCTATCTTGGATGCGAAATCGTTCGTGCAGACCAATGTGATCGGAACGCAGGTGCTTTTGGATGCCGCGCTTCGTAGTGGTAAGAAGCGTTTTCATCATGTCTCGACCGATGAGGTGTTCGGCGCCTTAAAGCCGGAGGACGAACCGTTTTCGGAAACGACGCCGTATGACCCGCGCAGCCCCTATAGCGCTTCCAAAGCCGGATCAGACCATCTGGTACGGGCGTACTTTCATACGCATGGATTGCCGGTGACGATTTCCAATTGTTCCAATAATTACGGGCCGTATCACTTCCCGGAGAAACTTATCCCGCTGGCGATTACCAATCTGATCGAGGGGAAGAAAGTGCCGGTCTATGGTGATGGGATGCAGGTGCGCGACTGGCTTTTCGTTGAGGACCACTGTAGGGCTATTGACATGATTGTGCATAAAGGTATGCTCGGAGAAACGTACTGCGTCGGCGGTGCATCGGAGCGTGCCAATATCGATATCGTGAAGCAGCTGCTTTCACTTATGGGCAAGGATGAAACGAGTATCGAATATGTGACTGACAGGCCAGGACACGACCGTCGCTATGCGATCAATTTTTCCAAGATTCAAAAAGAACTCGGTTGGGAGCCGACCGTTACGCTTGAGGAAGGGCTCGCCTCAACCGTTGAGTGGTTTATGCAGCATGAGGATTGGTGGAAGAAAATAAAATCGGGTGAATACCAAGACTATTACGAGACGCAGTACAAACGGTAATATCGATACACATATACAAATACCATGCAAAAGAAAGTCCTTATTGTGGGAGCGAAGGGGATGCTTGGCCAGGCATTGGTGCAGGTGTTTGCAAAGGATATCCGGTACGCCGTGTCCGAATGGGATCGGGAGGAGATCGATGTGACGGATGCTTCGGATGCGGAAGATAAGATATGGACCTTGTCGCCAGATATCATCATCAACGCTTCCGCGTATAATGCGGTGGATGCGTGCGAGGAAAACGACGAGGAATACGTCAAGGCGGTCGGGCTTAATGGCGAGGCGCCTGTGTTTTTGGTGCGGGTCGCGAAGCGTATCGGGGCGCTGCTCGTGCACTATTCCACCGATTATGTGTTCGGGGATGCACCTGTCATCGATGATGGATTTTCGGAAGATGCCACACCTTTGCCGAATTGCCGCTATGCACAAAGCAAACTTCTGGGTGAGAAGGGGGTCGCTTCGGTCGGTGGGAAATACTATATCATCCGGCTTTCGAAATTGTTCGGCAAGCCGGGAGCGTCAGCGATAGGCAAGAAGAGTTTTTTTGAGGCGATGCTTGAGGCAGGAAAGACAAAGGATGAGGTGAATGTCGTGGATGATGAGATGAGTTGTTTTACCTATGCGCCGGATCTGGCACAGGCGAGCAAGGACCTGGTGGAGTCGGAAGATGCGTATGGAATCTATCATCTGATTAATGAGTCTCCGGTTACCTGGTATGATGGAGTGGTGGAATTGTATAAGCAGGCGGGTTTTTCGATCAAGGTCGTGCCTGTGACCAGCGAAACCTTTCCTCGCCCCGCCAAGCGCCCGAAGTTTTCGGTGCTTCGCAATACGCGTCGCCCGCTTTTGCGTCCGTATCAGGAAGCGCTCGGGGAGTTTTTGAGTCAGGCGTAGATTTTTCGATTTCCATGCATGAAATCTCTCTTCACTCTATAGGCTTGGAAGGATTTTCCAGGCTGGTCGCTTTAAAAAAGAGGCTGTTTGAAATCAGGAAAAGTGGTATACTAGGGTTGTATTTGAAAGAATGCTCGAGTGTCGTATACGTTAGCAGGCGTGTTGTCGGTGGTGCATGAGTACGGAGTAATCATAAAGCACAATCATATGTTGACCTATAATGCTGTCAAAAAAGAGGATAAGGAAGTGATGAAGGCGATCAAGGGGGAGCTTAAGCGGCAAGAAGAAGGGCTCGAGATGATAGCATCGGAAAACTACGCTTCGGAGGCGGTTATCGAGGCGCTCGGCACGGTGTTCACCAACAAATATTCCGAAGGGTATCCGGGGCGGCGTTATTATGGCGGTCAGGAGTATACGGATATGGTGGAGAACCTGGCTATCGAGCGGGCCAAAAAATTATTCGGTGCGGAACACGTGAATGTCCAGCCGCTTTCGGGTGCTGCGGCCAATATCGCTTCCTATATGGCGGTGCTGGAGCCGGGAGATACGATACTGGGAATGGACCTTTCTCATGGCGGCCATCTGACGCACGGGCATCCGGTAACGTATATGTCCAAGATTTATAACTTCGTGCGCTATAAGACGGAAGCGGACGGGAGCATCGATTACAAAAAGCTCGAAGCATTGGCGATGGAAGTGAAGCCCAAGCTGTTACTGGCAGGATTCTCATCCTATACGCGGCAGCTAGACTATAAGAAATTCGCGGCGATCGGAAAGAAGGTCAAGGCCATCACGATGATGGATATGGCGCATATCGCCGGTTTGGTGGCGGGCAAGGCGGTCGAGAATCCGGTGTCGTATTTCGATATCGTCACGACCACGACGCATAAGACGCTGCGTGGTCCTCGCGGGGGCATGATCATGTGTCGTGAGAAATTCGCGCAGGCGATCGATAAGTCGATCTTCCCTGGATTCCAGGGTGGACCGCATATGAATGTTATCGCGGCCAAGGCCGTCGCGTTTCAGGAGGCATTGCAGAAAGAGTTCAAGCAATACGCCAAACAGACGATCAAGAATGCCAAGACTTTAGAAAATGAATTGCGAAAGCGAGGATTTGTGATCGCTTTCGGCGGTACGGATAATCATATGGTCGTGGCGGATGTTTTTCAGACATTCGGTATCGGCGGCAAGGAGGCACAGACGGTTTTGGATGCCATCGGTATTTCGGTTAATAAGAATATGGTGCCGGATGATGCCCGAAGCCCGTTCGACCCGAGCGGTCTGCGCATCGGTGTTCCGGCGCTCACGACGCGCGGTATGAAAGAACGAGAGGTGAAATTGATCGCTCAATGGATAGATGAGGCGCTTCGGGTGCGGGAATCGAAGAAAATCCTGAGGGCTCTGCATCGGGAGGTGAAGGATCTGTGTTCGAAATTCCCTCTGTATACTTAGAGCTTGCCTACGGTCTCACCACACATATAAAAAATATGTAAAACAAGATCCATCGCTGTGAGATCGTATGTAGGTCTTAGTCTTTCTTCCAGAGAGGAATGGTGCTTATCACTGCGAGTACGACGAAAGCGATAAGGGACCATTCGGGGATGGAAAGGCTCAAAAGCGTCCATCCTTTTTCGGCGCAATCGGCCGTGGCTTTGAAAATCGATGCGATGAGGTTGGTGATGGATGCAAGTCCCGGCACGCAGCTGGCACCTAGCAGACTTGGAGGATTATGTTGGAGCCATATCTGCCTTGCTGCCAAGGCGCCGCCGAAAAATGAACATGCGAGCATGGCATAGCTAAGGAGGGTGAGTTCCTGCGCAGAGGGTTTGCGTATGGCTATGGCGAGCGCCGTTATCCCGACGAGCGCGAAAAAGAATCTTTGGAGGATGCACAGCGGGCAGGGGATGAGGCCGACCCTGTATTGGAGGAAATAGCCTGTTCCTAAGAGCAAGACGCAGCCGAGGAAAACGACCCATGAGCGCAATGAATGATCGGTCAGAAGCGTGTTGAGGAGTTTTTTCATAGGAAGTTTATAAGGTGGTTATGGCATGAGCGAGATCATGATTGGCGTTCCGATGGCGTATCTCATCCGCCCGTGTGGCGACAACCATGTCATAGAGACGGGCCTCGGGCGCAAGCTTCCAGTAGCTGATAGCGAATGCCGGTGCCGGGGGATTGGGATGCCTTTCGGATCGGATCTCATCCAGAAAGGAGGTATAGCTTTTGACGGCCTCTTCCTCCAGGTATCCCACGGTGCGATGGCCTGTCTTGGGTGAGATGAAGTAGATGAGGGTATAGCCGAGGCAGAATATCCCCTGCGCGATGATGATGAGCAGCCTTTCGAAAAAGGAGGGTTTGGCCAAGAGGACATAGGCCATGAGGTGCATGCGCTCGTTTTCCGCCTCTTCTTGCAATTGACGGATGAATCCCTGGTCGTCTTGGATGCGGCGAAGGCTTTTGAGGTGAAGGAATAGCGATCCGACGGCTCCGGGGACGGCGGCGATCGTTTCGAGGACGACCGCCCTTGGCCCGTAGCGCTTGGCGAAGAAGGCATCGGCGATAAGGCGGGAAACGCGCACGAGCACGAAAGCGACCCAGTCGGAAAAACACTGCGGTTCGTAGTGGAGGAGAGTGCTTTCGGGTGAATCGGTATGCGAAGGGGTCATATCTTTCCATTATACCAGCACAAAGTCCCTTTCGGAAGCGCGGTTCTTGGGGGCAAAGATACGGGTGGGGGATTTGTCAAAAACGAAAGGAAGTGTTATCCTGTGTTGTAGTAGGAAACGAATGAAGCCCTTCGTGTCAGTTTGTTTCTTTTTTGCTTTCAGAAAGCAGATTTTACTGTATAACCGTTAAGTGTCTATTTTATGCCAGTACAAAAGCAACATCACAGCAAAATGCGCCAGAAGCGCGGACGAGTCGGCCTCAAAGTCGTTCTTAAGAATACTCAGGCTTGCCCGAAGTGTCAGGCCCCCGTGCTTTCTCACACCGTCTGCCCGAAGTGCGGTTCCTATAAGGGAAAAGAGTTCGTAGATACTCTCAAAAAGGCTACGCCGAAAAAGAAATAATAGTTTTTTCAAAACAATATGGCAAACCGTCACCTTCAGAGATCCTTAGCTATGCAGTCGCTTTTCGAGTGGGACTTCCAGGGTCAGGATAAGAGCAAAACGGAAGAGATCGTCGACCGGAACGTGCGGGAATTCGCGCTCGGACTCGAGGACGCCTCTTTTACGAAGAAATTGGTGCAGGGCGTGATGGCTCATCAGGAGGCGATCGATTCGATGATCGAAACCTGCGCGCCGGAATGGCCGCTTGATCAGGTGACGGTGATCGATCGCAATATCTTGCGTCTGGGTATCTTTGAATTGGTGTATGGCAATTATGATGATGCCCCTCCGAAGGTAGCTATCAACGAGGCTATCGAATTGGCCAAGACATTCGGCGGCGATAGTTCCGCCCGGTTTATCAACGGTGTTTTGGGAACGGTGTATCGCAATATCGGGGAACCCCTGAAAGATGATTCGACGCTGAAGCGAAAGATGGACAAGGCGAAGGCGGTGAGGGCGAAGGAGGGTGCTGAGGAGAAGGCGACGAAAAAGATGGGAAAGAGGGAATCGAAGAAGACGGAAGAAACGGAAGTTTCGGCTGCTGCGGCTTAGTTGTTGATTTTTTATACATATGTTTAACGCGGATAATTTAGCAAAAAAACTCGGTATCCTTATCCATAAGGAGGACCTTTTTCAGATGGCGGTGACGCACCGTTCGTATCTGAACGAGCATCGCGACCATCCGCTCAATCACAATGAACGCCTCGAATTCTTGGGGGACGCCGTTTTGGAATTGGTGGTGACGGAGTATCTGTACCACAATTACTCCAATCCGGAGGGGGAATTGACCAGCTGGCGGGCGGCCTTGGTCAATGGCGAGATGCTGGCTCAGGTGGCCCGGGCTATCGGCGTCGAGGAATTTTTGATGATGAGCAAGGGCGAGGCCAAGGACAAGGGGCGCGCCCGGCAGTATCTGCTTGCCAATGCCATGGAAGCGATTATCGGAGCCCTGTACCTTGATCAGGGATATGATGCCGCGAAAGTCTTCATTTCCAAGACCGTACTCATCCATCTGGAGGAGGTCTTGAAAAGCAAGTCGTATGCCGATCCCAAGAGCCGCTTCCAAGAAGAGGCTCAGGAGCGGCTGGGTATCACGCCCAGCTATCATGTTCTGCGTGAACAGGGACCGGACCATGACAAGCATTTCGTTTCCGGCGCCTTTTTGGGCGAGGAATTGATCGCGGAGGGCGAGGGCCAATCCAAACAGGAGGCTCAGCGCGACGCCGCGAAGAATGCTTTGGAAAAGAAGGGCTGGTAAAGGAGAGTTTTTTTTGTAGTTTGTTTGACAATAGCATCGTGGGGGTTTGTGATGATTATAGGAATGAAGTTGTGGGTTCTTGTCCTTTTGATTGTAGGAACTTTCGTTTTGGGAGTTGCTATAGGTTTCTTTTTGCCCGGTATACTGAAACGCCGGCCTATCAGGCATATCGGTTTTTCAGACAAAAGGAGGCGCTAAGGTTTTCATGTGCAATGTAGCGGGGAATGTGAAAGGCCGGCAGAAGCATCGCTGGCCTTTTTTCTTTTCTTCCGGGCGATAATAGGGTAAACTGAAGTAAAGTCATCCTTGGTCATTTTCGTATGTATCTCAAAAAACTTGAAATTTCCGGGTTCAAATCATTCGCCAACAAAACCGTGTTGGATTTTTCGTCTGACCGAAAAGGTGGTATCACGGCGGTGGTGGGGCCCAACGGTTCGGGAAAATCCAATATCGCGGACGCTATCCGCTGGGCTATCGGCGAGCAGTCGCTTAAGAATCTCCGCGGAAGGAAATCCGAGGATGTCATCTTTGCCGGTTCGAGCAAGAAGGCTCGCTTGGGCAATGCGTCCGTCACGTTGCATTTCGATAATGCCGATAAGCGCATCCCGCTCGAGTTTTCGGAAGTGGCCATCACGCGAAAGTTTTTCCGAAGCGGCGAGAGCGAATACCTGATCAATGGCAGCCGGGCACGGCTTTTGGATATTGTGGACGTCTTGGCGAAATCGGGTATCGGCAAGGACAGCTACTGCGTGATCACGCAGGGCATGTCGGACGCTATTCTCAATGCGACGCCGCTGGAACGCCGGGGGATATTTGAGGACGCTGCCGGCGTGAAACAATACCAGATAGAGAAAGATCGATCGCTGCGCAAGATGAACAGCACGAAGGATAATCTGATACGGGTGGACGGCCTTATCCTTGAAATCGAGCCGCATCTGAAAAATCTGAAACGCCAGGCGGAGAGGGCTTCGCAGGGAAAGGAGATGGCGGAGACCCTTCGGAAGAAGCAGCTGCAGCTCTTCGGATTTTTGTGGCATAGGTTCGATAGCGAGCGGTTGAAGCTGGCGCAGGAGCGCGATGCCTTGGTCAGAAAACTTGCGGCGGCGGAGGCGCAGTCGGAGGCCATCGATCAGTCGCTATCGAATGAGTCGATACGGGCGGAGGATCAGGGGGCGATCGATGCTCTCGAGAAGGCTATCCGTGATGTCCGTATCCAATTGAATGGCAGGGAGCGGGAAATCGCGATCGTGGAAGGCCGTATCCAGGTGGAGCGGGAACGTCGCGTGCCCAAGGAAGTCGTGCAGAGTACGCCGGTCGATCTGGCCTACGTGCGCACGCGTTTGGCAGAGTTCCGCAAGGATCAGGAAACATTGATCGAGCGATTGGGGAATGTTGAGGACCTTTCGGAATTGCAGGATCTGAAGGAATTGGCGCGCGTAATCCAGACGCGGATGTTTGAGCTGCATGAAGATGCCGGCAAGGGCGCGGTAGTGACGAAACAGACGATCACGTTGCCGAAGGAGGAGCTGGAGGCGAGCGATAGCCGTTTGGCTGAGCTTGAGGCCCGGAAAACAGCCCTTACGAAAGAGGGTATCGCATTGAGGAAAGAGATCGCGGAGAGCGAATCGGCCATCGCTGGCGAGCGGGAGAAGAGCCGCTTGAGCCGTGAGAAGTTCTTCGAGCTGGAAAGGCAGGCCCGCGCGAAACAGCATGAATTGAGTGTCCTGAAAGATACGCTCAATGAATCCAAGGTGCGCTTGGCCCGTGTGGAGGTGCGGGAGGAGGACTTAGTGGCGGAAATCAAGGAAGAGCTCGCTATGGAACCGGCGCAGTTGACGCATGATGGCCAGGAGATCGATAAGGAGGTGATGGAACGGGATATCGCGAGGCTCAAGGTGGTGCTCGAACAGATCGGCAACATCGACCCGCTGATCGTGGATGAGTATGTCGAAACGGAAAAGCGCTATGGCTTTTTGACGCAGGAATCATCTGATCTGAAGAAGGCTATGGAGGCCTTGCAGCAGGTGGTGCGCGAGATGGATGAAAAGATCCGCAAGGAATTCGATACGGCCTTCGGTACGATCAGCAAGGAATTCGAGCATTATTTTTCGCTCATTTTCGGGGGAGGTAAGGCGGAATTGGCCAAGATAAGAGTAGAATCAAGAATTAAGAATCAGGAATCAAACAGTTTGAACGGCGCTGCTTATGAAGATGATATGAGTGATGAGGAGGGTGAGGGATCGATGCAGACGGGCATCGAGATTTTCGCGTGCCCTCCCGGGAAAAGGATCGCCAATCTCGCGATGCTCTCGGGCGGAGAGCGCTCGCTGACGTCGCTTGCTTTGCTTTTCGCCATCATCTCGCATAATCCGCCGCCATTTGCGGTGCTCGATGAGGTGGAAGCGGCTTTGGACGAGGCGAACTCGCGCCGCTTCAGCCGCGTCCTTCAGGAGCTTTCGCATCACACGCAATTCGTGGCCATCACCCATAACCGCGAAACGATGCGCCAGGCCTCGCTTCTGTACGGCGTTACGATGGGCGATGACGGTATTTCCAAGCTCCTCTCCGTCCGTCTCGATCAGGTTGCCGATGATGGAAAGCTTGTGGGTGCGTGATAGATAACTGATGATTATGGCGTATACGGTACCGGTGCGATCGTGGATACGGCTTATTGCGGCGCTTGCCGTATTTATCGTGTTGTCGTATGCGGCGCAGACGCATGTCGATACTTTGGCGCGTATGGTGGGGGAGGGTTGGTTCGGGAAGCTTTCATACGTGGCCATGACGATTATCGCGACCGTCATCGCTCCGGTGAGTTCGGTGCCGCTTATCGCTGCGGCATCGGGATTGTGGGGATGGGTGATGGGAGCCCTGCTCAGTATCCTTGGGTGGTTCATCGGGGCAGCGATCGCCTTCGAACTCTCGCGGTCGTATGGACGGAAACGTATCCTCGAAAGCTTGAATGATCAGTCAAAGGCCGCGCTCCAGCGTATTATCCCGCAGCGGTATGGCTTTGTTGGTCTGATCCTGCTCCGGATGTCCGTTCCGGTCGATGTGCTCAGCTATGCTTTAGGACTTTTCAGTAGCGTGGATCGGAAGACATATTATATTTCCACCGCGATCGGCATTATCCCGTTCGCGTTTGTGTTCGCGTATTTCGGCATGATCGATTATCGGTGGCAGATTGCGGTGTTTATCTTGGCGGTTGTGGCTATCTGGTGCCATAATCGGACACGAAATGAGGGTTGATGCGAACAGCTTTTGGGTTGATTGTGCACTATCTTCTTCAGATCACAGGTGTCACCGAGGGTGCTTTTATGCTAGACTGGAAAGAGTCGAAATAAGGGGTATATCCTTATTCACATCAGCGGAATGAAAAATAAAATGTTCGTATGCATAAAATAGATATCTTAAAGAAGTCGTACTTTGTAGTCATAAATGTTTTGGTCATCACCATCGTCCTGACACCTTATTTCATCCGGGACGACGTGGCGTTCTTCTCTGAGGAGGTTTTGGAAGGTCTGATCATTTTCTTGCTCCTTGCTATCGGCGTGGCGATCAACTATTTCTATGAGAAAGAGATGCGCCAGCAAGAGCAGATGCTTCAGGAAGTCTGGAAGCATATCGGTGCCGTCAACCTGCTGGTGGACAGGTTTCGGCTTGCCCTGACGGAGGATAAGGATTATCCCCGGAGCAAGCAGGAGATGCAGGAGTTTGCGGCATCGACGCTCGGAAAGATCCGTGGCGTTGTGCATTGTGATTTCTTACTGTTGCGGGTAGTCGATACTGATACGTTCAATACGGTGTTCGAATACGGCGACACCTCTTCGCAGGAGGAGGGAGCTTTGCCAAAAATCAGGAATAAAGAGCTTATGGGCGGCCAGAAGATAGGGTCGCTCGAGGTCATTTCTTCGCAGGCCAATGCGGTCAAATTGCGGACCTTCATCATTCTTCCTCAGTCGAAGATAAATGATGACGGGAAAATGGTGGCCCAGAAAATTATCAATGATTTCACTATGGTCTATACCATTTCCTCGTATATCCTCTAGGGGTGCGGGGACGGAAAATAGCGGGATATTGACAGTTTTCAAGCCTTAGCGTAGAATAGGGGAAGACTTTAAACGGTGTAATTGATAGTATATTATGTTGACGATTCGCTTTAATCGAACGGGACGAAAGAATCATGCTCAGTTCCGCGTGGTGGTACAAGAACACACAATCGCCCCCGGAGGACGCCATGTAGAAGTATTGGGAAGCTATGATCCGCATCAGAAAAAGGCTGTGCTGAAGGCAGAACGCATCCAATACTGGTTGGGACAGGGCGCCCAGATGTCTGATTCCGCTTTCAACCTTTGCGTGAAGGAAGGCGTGGTCGCATCCGATAAGAAGCGCGCGGTGAAAATCGCCCGCCCTGTGAAGGTGGAGGCAGCTCCTGCGGAGGAAGCAAAAGCAGAAGAAGCGTCCGTAGAGGAAGTGAAGGCTGCATAGCTTTCCTCTCCGAGCTGTCATTTCGGGCAGGGTACTGTATCCAGGAAGGCTCGATACACTACCTTGTCCGGAATGATAGGGCAGGTTACAATCGAATACTTTTTCCGTAGACCTGAGGCATTCGTAAGTCCTCATGAGGAAGTGTGCTGATAGGCGAGCCCGAGGGCTTGCATATCGGGTCGAGCCCTACTATATCTGCGGAAAAAACGCAGATTTTTTAATGTACATCTAGGTATGCAAACAAAAGCACAGAAAGAACAGTTGATTGCGTCCATCGGTGAGAAGATCAAGTCTTCCAAGGCTTTGGTTTTCGCTGATTTCAAGGGATTGACCGTAAAGGAAGTGACAGCGCTCAAGCGAACGCTCCGCACATCCGGATCGAGCATGGTCGTCCTCAAGAAGACACTTCTCAATATCGCATTGGAAAATGCCGGTGTCGAAGTGAATGGCCGCAAGCTCGTGGGTCAGGTGGCCGCCGTTTTCTCTTCTGACGAGGTGTCTGCCGCAAAGGCGGTAGCCGAGTTCGCGAAGCCCTTCAAGGATAAGAAGATTATCGTCGGAGGAGCATTGGGAGCGAAGGCACTTTCGGTCGAAGAGGTGAAGGCATTGGCACTCCTTCCGACACAAGACGAGATGCGCGCGAAATTATTGGGAACCTTGCAGGCTCCTATCGCAAGCTTCGTCCGGGTTTTGGATGGCAATATCAGCGGCTTTGTCCGAGTATTGCAGGCGGTTGCCGATAAGAAGGCTGCGTAGTAAGTATTATTTATTTTAAGTACAATCGTATGACAGAAGAAAAAAAGGACGTAGTGGTTCCGGAGAAGTTCGAGAAGATCGTCGCTGAAATCGAAAAGATGAGCGTGCTCGATTTGTCCGAGCTCGTGAAGGTTCTTGAGGACAAGTTCGGCGTAAGCGCTGCCGCTCCTGTAATGATGGGTGCTGCTGCTGCCGCTCCTGCTGAGGCTGCTGAAGAGAAGAGCGATTTCGATGTTGAATTGACCGCTGCGGGTGCGCAGAAGATCAATGTTATCAAGGCTGTCCGTGAGATCACCGGTCTTGGTTTGAAGGAAGCGAAGGACCTCGTTGACGCCGCTCCGAAGGTAATCAAGGAGAAGGTCGCGAAGGCTGACGCTGAAACGATGAAGAAGAAGTTGGAAGAAGCTGGTGCTTCCGTGACTTTGAAATAAGCCTCGTATCAAGCTTAAAGAAAAAAGGCGGGCCCTCGGGCTCGTCTTTTTTGCCCTTTTCTGCTAGAATAGAAACACCGTTTTGGGGCGGATCGGAAACATTTCAGGCTCTTATCCCGGCAATGTAATTATATTAAAATCTATTTTCATGGAATTTTTAGGGTTCAATCTGGTTGATTTCATCAAGGCTGCCGGGTACACCGGATTGCTCGGCGTCGTGTTTGCCGAGACAGGGCTTTTCCTGGGATTTTTCTTACCCGGAGACAGTCTTCTATTCGTGGCGGGATTTCTCGCATCGCAGGGGTTTCTCAATATCTGGGCACTGGTATCCCTGCTCTTCGTGGCGGCGGTGACGGGCAATATATTGGGATACGCCTTCGGTTATAAGATCGGCCCGGCCATTTTCAGCAAAGAAGACTCTTTGCTTTTCAAGAAGGCTCATGTAACCAAAGCTCAGACTTTTTACGATAAATACGGTGGAAAGGTGGTTATGATCGCTCGTTTCATTCCCGTTGTGCGTACCTTCGCCCCCATTCTCGCCGGTGTCGCGAAGATGCATAAGCCGACGTTTCTGTTCTATAATATCGCGGGCGCTTTGGTGTGGACATTCGGCCTGACGGTGCTCGGATATTGGCTCGGCAGCTCCATTCCCAATATCGATCACTATCTGTTGCCGATAGTCGGCGCTATCATCATCATCTCGATCCTCCCGGGCGTGGTTCATTATCTCCAAGAACGAAAAAAATCCCAGAAAGGGAGCGTTGCGCACACAATCGAAGTGATGTAGTATACTGAAGAAGTCCGCATATACACGAAAGGGCCTCGCATTCCTCAATCCATCACACCACGCTGGGTAGAATCTAACGAACCAAAGCCCTCGGAGGTGTTTACATGAGCCCTTTTCATGTGCCTCTCTACTTATGAATACGTGTATAATCAAGTTTTCTTTCATGCTATGGATGATATTCATGAGTTTGAAAATAAAACGGATGAGGAAATCGTGGAGCTCGTACCTCAGGACAAGGAATTTTTCGGTGCGCTTATCCGCCGGTATGAGGGCAAGCTGACCCGGTATGTGAGGCGTATCGGCGGAGGGACGAAGGAGGCGGTCGAAGATGTCGTCCAGAATATCTTCATCAAGGTATACGTAAACTTAAAGAGCTTCCGTCGGGGGCAGAAGTTTTCGAGCTGGCTGTATGGCATCGCTCATAATGAATGCATCGACTACTGGCGAAGGAACAAGAGGCACAATAGCATTTCTTTGGATGAGAACACCGAGTTGGCGTCGGTTTTGGCGACGGATGAGAATATCGAAGAAGATCTCTTCAAGAAAGAGGAGCGGGCCGCGGTACAGAAGATACTGAGTCGGCTGCCGATAAAATTCAAAGAAGTCCTGGTGCTCCGGTATCTGGAGGATAAGGACTATCAAGAGATAAGCGATATCTTGAAGAAGCCGGTCTCGACGGTCGGGACGCTGATACACCGCGCGAAGGCGCAGCTTAAGAAACTCGTAAAAGATACTTGAATGAACTTAGAGCAAAAAATACTCCAGCGTATCGATAAAGATGATATCCGTATGCGATCGCATCTGGTTTTTTATGCGAGGGATATTTCCGGACTCGTGATAGCGCTCACGCTTATGACCATATCTGCCGTGGTTGCCTCGCTTTCCATAGCGCTCATTATTCACTGGACCGGTGAAATTTCTGTGGAGAATTTTCCGTATATCCTGATAGCGCTTTCTGTGGCGACGGCTTTTTTGGCGTATCAATCATTCATACAGTCATTTTCCTTCTATAGGATACGGCTTTCGGTTGTGGCAGTGTTTTTGGGTATCGCGGTTTTTTCCCTCGGCTATGCGCTCTTCGGTGGCGGCCAGGTGGAGCGGCTTGAAAGGGCGCTGCACGATTCCCCGATATACCGAAGCATGGTTCCGGGAACGGCATGGGACCATGGGTATGCAGAGGATACGGACGAGCGTGAGGATAATCGGTAATTTTTGAAAGGGCAACTCTCTATGATCACTATCGGAACGAGATTTTTTCTTACGCTATCGGTTCTTGCTGCGTTTTTCGTGCCGCTTATGATAGTCGTGGCATTGGAGACTTCGAAGCAGGAGAACAAGCTGATTCTCGAACAGGCGGCAGCAGCCTCCGCTAAAAAAGATGCCCAAGAGGCTCGCTATCGGTATTATCTGGGTGTGGCGCAGCAGCGGGCAGCCCTGAACAAATCGATGGCTGACGCGAAAGATCAGTATGAAAAACTTTTGAAGGATCAGCCTCAAATGGTTAAGGATAATCAGAAGACGGTGACGCAGACGACCGTGGAGCCGGTCACGGTACAGAAAGTCGTGACATCGCCGGTATCGACCAAGCCGAAGAGCTCATCCAAGACTAAAACATCATAAGTATCGTTATGAAATCTTCCCTACAAACCGTTACGACACTTTTGTTTGTCATGCTGCTCGGAACCGTGTCCGGAGATGTCGTGTCGAAGTCCGCACAGCATAGAAATTCCATTTTTTCCGTCGTGTCCGCAGAGGATGATGAGGAAGATGAGGAGGATGAGGACAGGGAAGAGGCTGATGATGCAGCGAGCTCCTCGGTGGCCGCTGAAACCCAGCAGATTATCCAGAGCGTTACCGAGTATAAGCCGGTCACAAAAACGGTTATCGTAACCGATGAGGAGTATCGAAAGGATTCGGACGAGGATCTGCTTGTGGACGCCATCGATCCGAATCCGCTCGTAAAGCAGAGTGAGTATTTTACGGATATCGACGGGGACGGGGTTCCGAATGTGTTCGATGCCCATCATGATGAGGACGATTTCGCGTATTTCGACGACGCGGAAACGGATAAGAACGGTAACGGTATCCTTGATTCATACGAAGAATGATTATGGAGTGGAGAAGCGTTCGCAAGGAGGCATTCGGGACGATTATGAAAACGGACATTGTGTGCGAGATCGTGCATACGGATGCCGACGATACGCGAGCCCTGATCTGTTTGGAAGAAGTCTTCGGGATGTTTCGTGATTTCGGGCAGCGATACAGCCGATTTGTCGCGGATAATGAGCTCTGGCAGATGAATATGAGCGAGTCGATCGCGGTGTCGGAAGAACTGTTTGATATGCTTCGCCGATCGAAAGGGTATTATGAGAGAACGGGAGGGTTGTTTGATCCGAGCATATTGCCTGTCATGGAGGCGTCCGGATATACGGGTGCGTATGGAGGCTATGTGACGGAAACGAAGGATGATTTTTCGCAGGTCATGCTGGATGCTGCGACGCGGACGGTGACGAAGCCCAAGGGCCTGATGATCGATCTTGGCGGTATAGGAAAAGGATTCGCTATCGATAAGGCGGTGCGATTCCTGAGTGAGCATTTTGAAAACTTCATGGTCGATGCGGGCGGGGATATAGCGGTGCGGGGAGTGAATGCGAAAGAAGGGTATCCGTACTGGGCGATCGATATCGAGCATCCGCAAAGGGCGGATGAATCCGTGGCGCTCTTGCTCCTGAGGGATGCGGCTGTGGCGACGTCGGGCAGGAATCGCCGGCATTGGACGCATCAGGGGCGGGAAAGGCATCATATCATCGATCCATCGACACGGGAGAGTGCGGCTTCGGATCTGTTGTCGGTGACGGTTATCGCTCCCCATGCGACAAAAGCGGATGTGTTCGCTAAAACATTGTTCATCGCCGGAAAGAAGAAAGGGATGGCCATGTCTGAAATCTTGAACATACCGGCCGTGTTTGTCGATAAGGACGGCATCGCGACACATAATCATTATATGGAAACGTATGTCTGGAAACCATAAACAATTTTCATACGCGGCGCTTGCGGCGCTTTGCGTATTTTTTTCAGGCATTTTCACTGCAAACGCGGCGCTCAAGGATAGCGATGTGGATGGCATTACCGATGAGGCGGAAACAAATACCTACCTGACGGATCCGAAACAGTACGATACGGATGGGGATGGTTTCGATGATGGCTATGAGATTGTTAACGGTGCCCGACCGCTGGACGCGAAGAACCATCCTTTCGTATCGGATCAGGATGGATCTTCGATACCGAAAGCAGTCACTTTATCGCGTGTTATCTGGGCATTTGTTATTTTTTCAGGCATGATAGGTTGCTTTTTCCTTATCGATTCAATCCGGGCTTCAAGAAAACTCTCGAAAATCGATAAATAGGGAATGTTTCCTCGGATACGACGAAACCCGGACTTCACAATCCGGGTTTCGTTTTGGGTCGTTCCAGAATGGTTTTTTCTGCCTGCGTGTAGAAGATTTTCGGTTGGGTCTCTTGGTAGAATTCCTGCATCCTCCGGATGATGTCCAGAGGGGATTCCTTGGTGAAGTTACCGTAGGGTTCCTCTTTGAGGATTTTTTTCGTCTCGGCGCTAAGGAGCTGCTTCACCTGTTTGGCCACCTGGCGCGGGGCGAAGAAGTGGATGGTGTCGATATCCTTATACCTCGCCATGTCATCGAGCGTCTGGGCTACCTCCTTGGAGAATTTCCTCCGGATATTGAGTTCTCTTGTGCCTTTGGCGGACACGGCGCCGGTGCTTGGCAAGCTTCCGTTGCGAGACAAGAATCCCTCGTCTTTCCCAGGGATTTCTTCGCGCGGGATATGCTTTATGGTCTGCTTGAGCTCGACCGCTCCCGAAAATACCCTATAAAAACAGGCTTCATATTCACCTGTGACCGCCAAAAGGACGGGAGCGTGATCGAACTGGGGCAGCTTTTCAGAAATTTTCATAGGAGTATGATTCATTTCTTAAGGTGTCGCTACCTCCTAGTACGCCGAACCTTTTCTTTTATTCCCGGATGCCGACCGACGGGAGGTAGGGAAGCAGGGAGTTGCGGATGACCTTAAGGTCGATGGTTTTCCCTTTGATCCGATTTCGGAGGCTCTCGTCGGCGATTTTTATCGATCGAAAGGCCTGGAGGTAGTAGTTGGTCGCCCCGGCGATCCACTTGCCGATAGCGATGAAGTCCTCGGGTTCGTGGATGCCCGGGACGACGGTGGTACGGAATTCATAGGAAGCGCCGCTTTTCATCAACAGTCTGGCGGACTGCTGGAAGCGTTCGATAGGGATAGGGACGCCGGAGGCGAGGGGATATTTTTTCGGGCTGTGCTTGATGTCCATGGCCCAGTGATCCACAAGGCCGGTGGCGAGTATCTCCGTCACTTTGTCAGGAAAAATGCCATTGGTATCGAGTTTGACAAGAAAGCCCATGGCTTTGACGCGGCGGATGAAATCAAGGAGATTGGGATGGAGAGTGGGTTCGCCGCCCGTGATGACGACACCGTCGAGCAACCCTCTCCGTTTTTCAAGAAAGGCGAAAAATTCATCCTCGCGATTGACGGTGAAAAACTCCGAGCGGCTTCCCGGGACGGTGCTTATGAGTTCCGGGTTATGGCAGTAGGGGCAGCGAAGCGCGCAGCCAGGGGTAAACACGACGGTGGCGAGAATGTCGGGATAATCGATGAGGGTGAGCGGTTCGAAGCCTGCGATACGCATAGGATTGACAAAATTTGTTTATAGGTATATAGTTGAGTGTCTTATCAGTGAGAAAATTACTGAGGAAAGACCAACGAAACGAGGAGAATTATAAATGAATATAACGTTTTTACGAGCACCGGTGTTTGAGAATTCACAAGCCTTTGAAGAGTGGCTTAAGAATGATGGATTTTCACTTACGCAGTTAGCTAGTATGGGTAATGTGTCTAATGATGCCGAATCATTTGACCATTTACCATGTATTGCGCTGGATGGTGATGGCATCCCGATGGTTTTGGTTCGGTGGGAAGACAGTGTTATTGTCTGGGACGTTTGGGATATTGAAGAGAATAATATCCCCGATACACCAGATTGGTATTGGGTAGCGGTAAACATTCCAGACCAGGCATTGGCATCGTACTTGAAATCAGATCCGCTCTCAGAACCTGTTTTTATGGAGGGATCAGGAACTCTCGGAGACGGATCACCAATGGCAAGGTTTTTCGAATCTTTCCTCGGTGAGGGTCGTGCTCATACGAATGATGAAGTTATTGATTTAGGGAAAGATCTTTTTGATTGAAATTTCCCTTGGCAGGCTGGGACGGAGAAATATATCTGTCCCAGCCTTTTATTTATCCTACATTCATGCAGAAGCTTCCGCGTTCATCAAAGAAACTTCCGAAACGTATTCTTTTCGATCTTCGAATTCGGCGTGCTTGCCGTTATTCCACTGCTCGACGGGGCGGATGTAGCCGACGACGCGGGAATAGACTTCGGCGGGACGCTCGCAGTGCGGGCAGTTGGGTTGCTCACCGGTCAGGTAGCCATGCTCGGCGCAGATGCTGAAGGTCGGGGTGAGGGTGAAATAGGGGAGACTGTAACGTTCCGTGATCAATCTGACCAATTTCTTGGCGGTCTCGATGTTATTGATACGCTCGCCGAGGAATCCGTGCAGGACCGTGCCGCCCGTATAGAGGGTCTGGAGAGTATCCTGCAAATCGAGCGCCTCGAAGATGTCTGCGGTGTGTCCAACGGGGATATGTGAGGAATTGGTGTAGTAGGGGGCGGTGTTATCCTTGTGGACGGAAGCCTCGTTGGCAACCAAGATGTCCGGGTGGAATTTTTTGTCGAGGAGGGCGAGGCGATAGGCGGTGCCTTCCGCGGGTGTGGCCTCGAGGTTATAGAGGTTGTTGGTTTCTTTTTGGTAGCCCTCGAGGCGTTTGCGCATGTGTTTGAGGATTTTTTGGGCGAAGGCCTGGCCTTGGGCGGTGGTAATGGTCGTTTCGGCGCCCAAGAGGTTTTGGATGGCCTCGTTGGTGCCGACCAGTCCGATGGTGCCGAAATGATTCTTCCAATAGGTGCCGAAACGTTCCTTGATGGCGGAGAGATAGAATTTGGTGTAGGGATAGAGGCCTTTGTCCGTGAGCCGCTCGACGATGGTGCGCTTCATTTCGAGGCTGGTTTTGGCAAGATCCATCTGATGGTCGAGTCTTACGAAGAAGTCCTGCTCGTTTTTGGCAAGATAACCCAGGCGCGGGAGATTGATGGTGACGACGCCGATGGATCCGGTGAGAGGATTGGCGCCGAAGAGTCCGCCGCCGCGCTTGCGCAGTTCCCGATTGTCGAGGCGCAGGCGGCAGCACATGCTGCGCGCGTCATCAGGATGCATGTCGGAATTCACGAAATTGGCGAAGTAGGGAATGCCGTATTTGACGGTCATTTCCCAGACCGGATCGAAACTCTTATCGTCCCAGTCGAAATCTTTGGTGATATTGTAGGTCGGGATGGGGAAGGTGAAGATGCGTCCTGTCGCATCGCCCTCGGTCATGACTTCGGCGAAAGCGCGGTTGATCATCGCCATTTCCTTAGGGAAGTCGGCATAGGTTTCTTTCTGGACTTCGCCGCCGCGAATCACATGCTCTTTTGCGAGCATGGCGGGTGGATTGATATCCATGGTGATATTGGAGAAGGGGGTTTGGAAGCCGACGCGCGTTGAGACGTTCATATTGAAGACGAAGGACTGGATTTCCTGTTTGACTTGGGAGTAGGTAAGTTTGTCGTAGCGGATGAAGGGCGCGAGCAAGGTGTCGAAGCTGGAGAAGGCCTGGGCGCCGGCCACTTCGCCCTGGAGGGTATAAATGAAATTGACCATCTGCCCCAAGATGGCGCCGAAGTGCTTGGCGGGTTTGCAGGCGACTTTGCCGGGAACGCCCGTGAAGCCGCGGCGGATGAGGTCTTGCAGATCCCAGCCGCAGCAATAGGCGGCGACGAGTTGCAGGTCGTGGATGTGGAGGTCGCCGGATTCATGCGCCTCACGGATATCGGCAGGGTAGATGCGATGCATCCAGTACTTAGAGCTGATAGCGGAGGAAATGTAGTTATTGAGACCCTGGAGAGAGTAGGCCATATTGGCGTTCTCTTTGACCTTCCAATCGAGATTGCCAAGGTAGTTATCGACGAGCGAGACGGCGTGATCGAGCGCGGTTTCGGCCTCGCGCGCCTGACGCCTCTGTTCCCGATAGAGGATATAGGCTTTGGCGGTTTCTTCGAAGTCAAGTATCATGAGGACTTTCTCGACATAGTCTTGGACGTCTTCGATGGCGGGTATGTATCTTTTATGCGTCGTCTTGAATATCGCGCGGGCTTGCTTTTCAAGCAAGGCGATGACTTTTTTGGCGACACGCTGCGCGTCCTTGGGCGATCCCTCATCGGTCGCTTCGAAAGCCTTGCTGACGGCGCTTGCGATTTTATTGCCTTTGAACGGAACTTTTCGGCCATCGCGTTTGATGAGGGATTTGATGGTCAGGACTTTGGATGAAACGGTGCGGGACGAAGACGGCGCGTGTGACATAATGGTTGTGTTTTTATGGGCACTTTATAAATAAACTCCCCCTGCAAACATGTTTTTGATGATCGTCTTGTGTTAGCAAATTAAGAAACCATACGATATGTGGTAGTTTCTTCTCTCATTATATGCTTCCTGTAAAACTCTGCAAGTTTGGCTAAGCGGCGCGGATGTTGTAAGATGGAAGTATTAAGCGAGGCTATTTTTCGTGAACGCGCCGCCATAATCCGATATTTTTTATACCCTATGCATATCAAGGAACTGGGCCATATCGTGCTGTATGTGACCAATCTGACCCGCTTGGCGGACTTCTACCGTGATACGCTCGGGTTCACGCAAATCGCCTGCGATCGCCAGACGGCCCTCTTTTCTTCGGGACGCACGCATCATGAATTGCTGCTGATCGAGATCGGGGGCCCGCCCAAGGTGAAGCGCGGTGTTGAGCCGGGATTGTACCATATCGGGTTCAAGATAGGGGATGGAACGGAAAGCGTGAAGCAGGCGTATAAGGAGCTTCTGGAAAAAGGCGTCACTATCGTCGGATCCGCCGATCACAGTGTCACCCACAGCCTCTATATCCTCGATCCCGACGGCAATGAGCTTGAGCTTTATGCGGATGTCTCCGATGAGTGGAAGACGAATCCTGCGGCCATCCTGAAGCCGACGCAGTATCTTTCATTGGAGTAAAGCCTTCTTATGATATATCAGGTCGAACGGTTTCTTAAGTATTCGCTGACGGGAGGGTCGACGTTTCTCGTGGACCTGTGTTTGCTGTATGTTTTGACCGATGTGTTCGGGTGGAATTATCTCGTTTCGGCGGCGGTGGGCTTCACTATAGCTGTTTCGCTCAATTATTGGCTGGCCCGAAAATTCGTTTTTTCCGAGACGCTCCGTGGTGTTCGGGAAGGGTATATCATCTTTGGCAGTATCGCTTTGGGCGGCGTGCTGATTGTCATCGGCCTCATGTATATTCTGGTCGCGAAATTCGGTTGGCCCTATCTTTTGTCCCGCATCGCTGTCGCATCCTTCGCCGGTATTTGGAATTATTTTCTCAACTTTTATGTCAATTTCAAAGTCGATACGCGAGATTGACGCTATCTCACTGCGCAACAGGAAAATACGAGCGTGCTATCATTAAATAGAAACACCTATGGTTTATACGAACAAGATACGCAAGGCGATCAAGTTCGCCATTAAGACGCATGATGTGTACCAGAAACAGACCCGCAAAGGGAAGAGCGTCGCCTATATCACGCATCCGCTCACGGCCGGAATCATCCTGGCGAGCGCAGGGGCTTCCGAGGATGTGGTGGTGGCCGGCATCCTGCACGACACCATCGAGGACAGCATTTCCGAAAAGAAAGTTACCGAGGCGATGCTTGAAGAGCGCTTCGGTAGGAATGTGGCACAGATCGTCTTGAGCGTGACCGAGCAAGACAAGAAGCTTTCTTGGGATGAACGCAAGCAAGCAGCGCTCGAGTATGTCAGGCATTTTTCACACGATTCGCTCTTGGTGAAATCTGCCGATATATTGAGCAATGTCTCCGAATCGATCGACGATTACAAACGGCACGACGAAACCATCTTCGAGCGGTTCAATGCCCCGAAAGAAAAAGTGATCTATCACCAGTTGGTGGTTTCAGCGCCGTTCTGGAATGCTGGCCGGACAATCCGTTGGCGAATGATTTGCTCAATGTGGCGCAGGATATACAGCTGATCAAGCAATCAGATTATAGGCCTCTTGCGAATCGTATCTAGCCTCGAGCGGCCTCTTCCAGTTTCGCTATGTCGAATTTTTTCATCTTCAGGAATGCCTGCGTTACCCGTACGGTTTTTTCCGCGTCGCCGCTGTGCATCATTTCATTCATGCTTGATGGAACGATCTGCCATGACACGCCATAGGCATCCTTGAGCCAACCGCATTGCTCCGCTTCGGGAACCGCCGATAATTTTTCCCAATAGTAGTCGATCTCTTCTTGGGTATCGCAGTTTACCATGAGCGATAGCGCTTCGTTGAAACCGAATCCGTGCTGCAGGGAGCTGTCCATCGCTATGAATCCCTGTCTGTTGAGCGTGAATCGGGAGTGTTTGATAAATCCGGGCGTGTCGTCATCACTCTCCTCATACGGCACCGTCACCTCTATGTTCGAATCGGGAAAAATGCCCGTATACATATCGATCGCCTCCTTCGCTTTCCCGGCCACAGCTCCCGTGAACATGAGCGAGGGGGTGATTTTCTGCTTCATCTTATGATAATCGCTCCAGGAAAGCTGCCATGAGAGTCCGTATCTATCCTGCAGCCATCCGTATTTTTTCGCCCAAGGATAGGTGTCATAGGCCATCAGGGCCTTTCCGCCGTCGATAAGCTTGTTCCAGGCCGCTTCGATGTCCGCCTCGGTATCGAAGACGACGAACAGCGATATGGACGGATTGAGTTTGAAAACCGGCCCGGCGCTTATCGCCATGAAATCTTGTCCGGAAAGCTTGAAACTGACGATATCGCAATTTCCGGAGGGCGTGTCTGTGATCGTCGTGATGTTTTCGATTCTCGAATCCTCGAAAAGCGACGTATAGAACGCGGCAGCCTCTTTTGCCTCCGTATCGAACCACAGGTGCGGAACTATTTTTCGTGTAGCCATAGGAGCGGTCTTAATAATACCGCGCAACGACATCGATTCCGATACATCCTGTCGTTGCGATTCTTTATGCGAAGCGATTTCGTTTTTATTTCGGCTTCAGTTCTATGAAGTACGTGCACGTTGTTTATAAACTTTCAGTGTTGGGGAGGAAGGGATCGAACCTTCGCATGGGGGCTTCAAAGGCCCCTGCCTTACCGCTTGGCTACTCCCCAGTATCGTCTCCTATAATCACTCTCCTTATATAAGCAGAATTTCTGAGAGATTTCAAGTATGTTTCATGTCGCATCGACTCACTTCTCGTAGGATGTTCTTTTGAAAAGATTATATGCCAAGGACCTTTATTTTTGGTTGATTTGACGCGGTTTCCGTTGTGGCGCGCTAATCTATTCTTAAGATTATTCGTCTGTCCTATGTATACGTTTCCGATCACATTTTCCAAAATGTAGGTATAGTAGGTCATAGGACATTTTCGCATGTCCCGATAGCAATCGGGATGCCTTACCACTTGGCTACTCCCCAGTAGTGTTTATCAAAAAACACTAGGCGACTATCGTTCCGCCGAGAATGCTCATCGCTTCGGTGACCATGGGATTGGACGGCACCGAGAACGCAGCCATTTTTTGAGGGGTTGCGCTTTCATCGATGATTACCTGTATTCGTGTTTTTGACTCTAAAATTGTATCAAAGGCACTCTCGACTGTCAATTTGTTTTCAACGACGCTGATCTTGTCTTTGTACATCGGAAACCTCGCTCCGAGGATGATGGTGCCCCCCTCGTTGATGGAAAGGGGTTGGCAATTGCTGAGGGTAAGCGCGAGGGACGAATTGAATTCGCGCGTCTTATTGAGGATGTCTTGCCACTTCTGCTTGACGGTATCGATGCTGAGAGAAGGGTTCGTTGCAGAGGTTTCCGATGGCGCCGGCATATCGGTTGCGGGAGCTTTTTTTGTCGGAGCAGGAGCGGCTTTGGCAGGAGCTACCGGAGCGGTGGCCGAGGCTTTCGCTATCGGTTGTAGCGGGGCTTTCGTCGGAGCGGCAGCGATTTTCTGACTTTCTTGTGAAATGGCATCTGCTTGGATAGGCACGGATACGGATGCGGGCGTGACGAATTTGACCACGGCGATTTCGAGTGGGAGCTGTGGGATGGAGGCGAGGCGGATTTCTTTGCGTGCCGCCGAGAAAAGATCGATAAGTGTGATGATGTCTGGTGTGGCGAGAATCTGCGCGCAGGAAGAGAGCAGATGCACATGCTCTTTCGTCATTTCCATCGTCAGCGCGTCGGCGAGTTTCGTATCGACACTGATGAGAAGCATCTGCCGCAGCGAGTGCAGAAGGGAATTGGCGAATATATAAAGGTCGGCACCGGTTTCGACGAGCTGATTAATAAGAAGGATCGATTGCTCAAGGTCGCCTTGCGAAATGTGCGTAAGAAGTCGCTCGACTTTCTGTTGGTCGGTAATGCCGAGAATGGACGAGACTTCTTCGGCTGTGATGCGTTTGTCTTCCAGGCTGATGACCTGGGTGAGGAGGGATTCGGCGTCACGCATACCGCCTTCGGAGGCCAATGCGATCATCTCGAGTGCTGGTGTATCGATCGATACACCTTCGCTTTTTGCGATGCCGGCGAGTTTTTCGATGATGTGGTCGAGCGGAATCCTGGAGAAATCGAAACGCTGGCATCGAGAGAGTATGGTCTCGGGAACCTTGTGCAGGGAGGTGGTGGCCAGGATGAAGACGACGTGTTTGGGTGGCTCCTCGAGCGTTTTGAGCAGCGCGTTGAAAGCACCGACGGAAAGCATGTGGACTTCATCGATGATATAGACCTTGAAGAACGCCTGTGTCGGGAGGAGTTTGATAGAATCGCGCAGTTCGCGGATATTGTCGACACCGGTATTGGAGGCGGCGTCGATTTCGATCACATCCAGCGAGCTGCCATTGGCCATAGCTAGACAATGGGGGCATTTCAAGCAGGGTTCCGCGCCGTCCCGGTCGCTGCAGGTGACGGCTTTGGCCAAAAGGCGTGCTGTGGTCGTCTTGCCGGTTCCTCGCGGTCCTGTGAAGAGATAGGCCTGTCCAAAGCGGTTATTCTTCAGGGCATTGCTCAGGGTTTTGATGATATGCTTCTGTCCTACGACATCGGCAAACCTTTGGGGACGATATTTTTGGTACAGGGTATTGGACATAGGGACAATGGATCAAAAATCAATGGATATGTCTATTATACCACAGACGGGTATCTTTATCGGCACGGGTGTACTATACAAAAAACTCCTCAGGGAGAGGAGTTTTGTGCAAACAAACGAGGGTTATTTTTTGAATACCCAGAGTTTGTAACCGACAAAGTTCCAAATGAGTGATGCGCCGGTCGCGAATACCTTGGCGACATTGACCCACATTCGAGCTGAGAGTCCGAACATGATTGGGATAAGCGCGGTGAAACCGAAAATAACCAGACTGTTGATGCCGATGCCCACGACGCTGACACCGATAAACTGAGAGAATTTCATAGGCATCTTCTCCTTATCCGGCCGCTTATCTTCGAATGTCCAGAGCTTGTTGAGGTAGTAGCTGTTGATGACGGCAACGGAAAACGAGATGACATTGAACAAGATAATCATCGGACCGGATGTGATGCCAGTGACGACCATCTCGATATTGAGGATGGCGAAGTCGATGCCTGTGTTTATGATGCCGACGATGAAAAATTTTGAGAACTGCTTAATAAGACGCTTGATGCGGAGCATCTGCGGTGAATCTTGGATTGGCATGAGGGTGACTGATGGATTTAAGATTTCTTACGTACGGGCGTCTTTTTTCATTTCATTCTCGATTTCTTCCAGGTCCTTGACCCATTCATCGATCACTTCCTGTTTTTCGGTTTCGGCATCGGGTTCAGCTGCTTCTGGGGCTGTCGGCTCTTCGTGCACTGCCAGTGTCTCATCGTGCACCTGTACATCATCATGAAGGTCTTCCTTCCAGGCATGCATGTTTTGCGGAGCAGTGTGTTCTCGCGGAGGCATCCAGTGAGACATTTTCTGACCGCCTTTTTGGATGATGTTTTCGATCGAGGCCCATGTGGCTTCGGTATCGCGCGGGGAAACGATGGCCACCTCATCGCCAGGTTCACCCTTGAAATACGTAACGGAAGCCAAAAGAACCTTGTAAGGCCGTCCGTCGGCGAGGATGCAGTAGTTGCCGTTTTCGTCCTGGCTGATGATGCCCAGGGCATGCTTGCGTTCTACCGGCCCGATCTGCTTATAGATGAAAGATCCTTCCGGGGTGATGGTGAGCTTGAGCACATCGCCTTCGACGAGTTTGGATTTGGAGGCGTAGTTGGCCGGGACAGGGTATTGCTTACCATCCGATCCGAGCATGATCTGCCCATCGAACACGCCCTCGACGACCGTGCCATCGGTCACTTCTTCCACCTTTCGCTTGCGACCGACTTTTTTCTTACCCTCGATCTGCAAAAGCATAGCCTTAGCACCCTGGATGGTTTTTTCGGCACTGTTAATCATGTCGCGAAGCGCCTGAATCTTCTGGGCGGCTTCCCGTTCTTTCGTCTCGTTGTCTGCTGATGTATCGTGGTGTTGTGTCATTTTGTTTTTGGACGAACTACTTCTCAATACGGGACTGATAAGCATTCGTCGTGGCTATTTTTATTTTACTATATTAATAATACCATAGCTTCTCTCAAATGAGCAAGAAATGGTACGCGTTAAAAATCACAGGGGTGTACAGGATTTCATCGTTTATTCATACGTGCGATACGATCAAGATATTCCGCGCTCCTATAGAGGGGGATGCCGGGCGCATCTTCTTGGGTTTTGGAATGACGGATGATTCGAGGAGCCATATGGCGAGAATACGTTGGCTTGTTTATGACATTTCTATAAAGCTTTGACACGATAAAATTGCGTGTTTACGGTACGGGTAGTTCCTGGTATATTGTAAGAGTAACTAGATAGAATCAAGAAATGAATAATAAAAAGGTCTCCATCGGTGTAGGGATAGCTCTTGTTGTAATTGTTGCGATTACAGTAGGGGTGTTTGTTTGGAAGTATGAAAAACAAGCACGTTCAACTTTGCAAATGTCTGATATGAATTCGCGGAAAGATCAATTGATGAGTAAAAATCCATGGGATAATTTTAAAATAAGTGACTTTAATAGCTGGAAAGACTATAAAAATGAAAGTTTTGGCTTAGAAATAAAATATCCCCAAGAATTATATATCAGTAACTCAGATGATAAAATTGTTTTTGACTATCTAAGTCCCGATGATCCAAATCAAAAAAATGAGGGATCAACCCTTCTCCATTTCAATATTTCCAAAGAACAGAAAACAATTGAACAATATATTGCCAAAAATAAGTTAGATACACTACAGAACTTCAAACAGGCCCGAATCAAATTAAATGAATTTCTCGCAGAACAGTTAACCTATACGGATGCTTTTGCTGGAGGGACAATGTATATAATTTTAATTCAGAACGAAGATAAGCTTATAATTATAGATTATGCCGGTAATAACCAATTAGAAGATACCTTTGGCAAAATGTTATCGACCGTCAATATTTATAAAATTGAAAAGGTGTCTTTTTGTGGAAAAATATACAAAGCCAATCAAATAACTATAAACAATATTGATATTGCAGGATCTATAGCAAATATCTCAAAAAAGGAAACCCAAATATGCAAAAATTTAGAATTAGGAAAATTTCAGGAAAGTGGAATACATGTAACTCAAAAAAAGGATGTTTTTGAGGATAATTCGTATTTAGTTAATTTTTCACATATGGATAATGATGCTGAAAGAGATGACCCATTCAATAGATCACCCTTTATATTCAAATTCAATTTTCAAAACAATATTGTGTCTTATCAAAATCAATTTGATGGGTCATTTGAGGTGCTGGGAAATATAAAATAAAATTTTTTGTCGTTATGCTTCGAGCAGGAAAAAACGGACTTCTTATATAGAGAGTCCGTCGTTTTTTCTTTTGAGTATGGTTCTATTCAAAGGAAAGTGTCTCGGGGTCTACAAAGTTTTCCGGAAAGGATGGATCGCCTCCGCAAGTTGATTGAGGTAATCTTCCTCGGTTCGATGTATTTGAGTAAGCGCCTGTTCGTAATCCGAAGTGAAGATGGACTGTTGCGCCATAATCTGTGACTTCACCAATCGGATCGCCCCTTGATACCATATCATTTACTGAAACGCTGGGTATAATATGCCAATAGGTAGTCGTATACGAACCGTTGTTATGTTCCAATGTAACCCATCCACCGTAATCTTCGTTTATTTGAGCTACTTTTACAATACCGGATTCGGCGGCATAAACAGTCTCATATTCATTGGCTGCAATGTCAATTCCGGTATGCTTCATCACTTGTCCATCACAAGACGCGACCCAATCATCACCGAATCCTAAAAGAATGGTGCTGTTTTCCATAGAGCCATTGAGAGGAAAATGATACGATGGAGCGGGCGGGGTATAAGAGCAATTCGCTGTCATCACGACTTCAGCATAAGCAGGATTGACTGAAAACCCATAGTATCCGGGAAAGTATTGATTATAGCCTGCCCGTAGATCAGTCGTTGAACAAATCTGTTCAGGCAATGTCTTGGAGCTGTCCAGCATGTGATCAGCATCATTGGGATAGAAAGTTTGACTTCGCTCTTCCCAATTTCCACTAACCAGCTCATATACTTTCCGAGCGTGGTAATACCAGAGAGCAGGACCGTTGTTATTTGCAAAAACATGTAATGTTCCTGCATGTCCTTGGTCTACAAAATATTGATAGTCCTCCTGTGTATTGAAAAAATACACATATTCAATACCGGATGCGCTGATATAATGCGTGAAACCATCAGAGCCTGTCGGCATAGGCGGACGAGGCGATCCGGTGAAATCAGCAGAGGCTGATTTAAAACCGAATAAAACAAAAAATACGAGTGTCGCAATAAGCTTTTTCATTAGAATTCTCCCGAAATGGGGTTTGATAGGCGTTTGAGAATACTCTCAAACAGATTCTTGTAGAGCGGTATAGTAGGGTCGATCAGGTTGTTAAGGAACAGCTGCATTCTAGCAAAGGGAAAGCGTTTGTCAACAGTGGGTTGGAAAGTGTCAAAATGTTCTAGCGATGTCGTGGGGGCTATACGCTGTCTTGTCAAGACCGCGTGTTTGACAAGAACCCGCTCTTCCGGTACACTGGTCAATAGAAAAGCCTTCGAGGGCTTTTTAAAAAACCCAAATTCTTATATATCGATAATATGGCTTATCCAAGCGTAATTATCGGTAGTAGGATACAATTATTATCGCTATGCGAAACATCTTCACTTTTATAAAAGAAGCGAAAATCGAGCTGACCAAGGTGACTTGGCCGACAAAAGACCAGATTATTCGCAGCACGATGTTGGTTGTCGGTCTGACTTTCGCCCTGGCAATCTTCCTCGGAGGATTGGATTATGGCTTCAGTTATGCCCTAAAAACGTTTATTGTCAAGTAGTCTCTCAGGTTTAAACATATTTAATTACATCGTATGGCAAAGCAAACTCAACATCACGGACGCGCTTGGTATGTGCTCCATACCTATTCCGGTTATGAGGACAATGTGACCCGAAACCTCAAGCAGCGTATCGAGTCTATGGATATGCAGGAACTTATCTTCGATGTCATAGTCCCGAAGGAAAAGAAGATCAAGATCAAGGCGGGCAAGCGGACCGTGGTTGAGGAACGCATTTACCCGGGATATGTGCTGGTGGATATGATCGTTACCGATGCCTCATGGTATGTGGTGCGAAATACCCCGAACGTGACCGGATTCATCGGGCTCGGCACGACGCCGACGCCGGTCGACCCTCGTGAGATCGAAGCGCTCAAGAAGCGTATGGGCGTGGAAGAGCCGAAATATAAGATGGATGTCAAGATGAATGATCCGGTCAAGATCACGGAAGGCCCGTTCAAGAATTTCGAAGGAAAGATTCAGGAGGTGGACGAGGAGAAGGGCAAGGTCAAGGTATTGGTGTCTCTCTTCGGACGGGAAACGCCTGTGGAGCTTGACTTCCTCCAGATCAAGAAAGTATAATTTATTGAAAGTTCATATTAATACGCGAAACGACCGAAAGCTTCTCATTTCGCAGCACACACGATTATGGCAAAGAATATCAAGACGGTTATCAAGTTGCAAATTCCTGGAGGAAAGGCGAATCCAGCTCCTCCGGTCGGACCGGCCTTAGGTCAGCACGGCCTTAATATCCAGGATTTCTGCGCAAAGTTCAATGACGCGACCCGCGATAAGATGGGCGATATCATTCCTGCGGAAATCACCGTGTTCGATGACCGTACGTTCACGTTCGTACTCAAGACTCCTCCTGCAGCCGAACTTTTGAAAAAAGCGGCCAAGACAGCCAAGGGCGCTGCTAATCCTTTGAAAGAGAAGGTGGGAACCGTTTCCCAGGACCAGTTGCGAGAGATAGCGGAGACGAAGATGGAGGATCTGAACGCGAACGATGTGGATATGGCGATGCGAATCGTTGCCGGAACCGCCCGTTCGATGGGAATCAAGATTACAGAATAACAATATTGAAGGTAATTTTATTTAATGTGTGGGAGCTTCGCTTGGCGGGGCGTTCGTACCACGACAATCACTATGAAACGAGGAAAAAAATACGTCGCAGTCGTCGAGAAGATCGAGAAGGACAAGGAGTATTCTTTGGAAGAGGCTCTGGCTTTCGTGAAGGCGAATGCCTTGGCCAAATTCGACGAGTCTGTCGAGGTGCATATCAAGCTCGGTATCAACCCGAAGAAGGGTGATGAGCAGGTCCGCTCTACGGCTATCTTGCCGCACGGTGTCGGTCGCATAAAGAAGGTGGCTGTCATTACATCGACTAAGATGGCTGACGCCAATGAGGCCGGCGCCGATCTGATCGGCGGCGAGGAGTTGGTTGAGGAAATCAAGAATGGGAAAATCCTTGCCGGTGTCGATTTCGACGTCGTGGTGGCTACGCCCGAAATGATGCCTAAGCTCGCTATGGTGGCGAAAATCCTCGGACCGAAAGGCTTGATGCCGAACCCGAAGACCGAAACCGTCACAGCCAAGGTGAAGGAAGTCGTGGATGCCTTGAAGAAGGGAAGCAAGGTGAGCTTCAAGAACGATGACAGCGGAAACATCCACCAGGTTATCGGACGCTTGTCTTTCGATGTCCAGAAGCTTCAGGATAACTTCCAGGCGGTATTCGACGTCGTTTTGAAGGCGAAGCCCGAGGTTTTGAAGAAGCGATACGTTCTGTCGGTCGCTGTCTGCTCGACCATGGGTCCTGGCATCAAGGTTAAGATGTAATCACTTTACCTGTGTCATCCCGAGTCTAGTCGAGGGATCTTGTGTAAACAAAAAATCACCCGATGGGGGTGATTTTTTGTTTTGTCTGAAATGCGGTATCATAGAGGGAGTTAGCGTCATTGTGCCATGGCACCTGAAGATTATCATGTAATGAAATGCTATGATTTTATCGGATAAGGACATCGCAAAAGAGATTAAGGGAGGTGAAATCACGCTCAAGCCGTTTTCACGGAAGCATTTGCAGCCAGCCAGCGTGGACCTGCATCTGGACAAGCAATTTCTGGTATTCAATACCATCGAGAACTTCATTATCGACGTCAAGGCCCCTGCGGAGGATCTGATGACGCCGGTGGAGCTTAAGCCCAATAAGCCGTTCATCCTGCATCCCGGCGAATTCGCGCTCGGACTGATCCTGGAGGAGACGGGCGTGTCGAACAGATTGGTCGGACGGCTGGAGGGCAAAAGTTCTCTGGGACGTTTGGGTTTGATCATTCATACGACGGCCGGGTATCTGGATCCGGGTAATTCGCTCAAGATGACGCTGGAATTGTTCAATGCCGGACCGTTGCCGATCAAGCTGTATTACAAGATGCCCATCGCACAGATGGCCTTCGAGTACCTGTCGTCCCCGTGCGAGCGTCCGTATGGATCGGAGGGGTTGAATAGCAAGTATCATGGGGATATGAGGCCCAAGGCCTCGGCGATGCATAAGAATTTTTAGTTGACTTTTAATATATTTTCCGTTAGGATTGAAGGGTTCTATAAGATAGAATAAAGTTCTTTCAATCTTGCCTACGGGGTAATCGCTATGAAACAGTATTTAGATCTTCTCCATAAAATTTCAGAAGAAGGCGTGATAAAAGGGGATCGAACCGGAACGGGAACCAGGAGTGTTTTTGGCTATCAAACTCGATTTGATTTGTCACAAGGGTTTCCCTTGGTAACGACGAAGAAAATGTTTATTCGAGGGATTATCGAGGAGCTTATCTGGTTTTTGAAAGGCGATACGAATATCAAATACCTTGCAGATAGAAATGTGCATATTTGGGATGCTTGGCCATATAAGGCGCATGTGCAATCAATGGGACAAAAGGTGCCTCGGGAGGATTCTGACGAGTGGAGGGATGGTATCGCTGCGTTTATCAAAAAGATAAAAGCTGATAATGATTTTGCTCGCAAGTATGGCGAGCTTGGCCCAGTGTATGGGTATCAGTGGAGGAGTTGGCCGACACCTGATGGTCGTCATATTGATCAGATCACTCAGGTGATCGATCAGATCAAGAAATCGCCTGATTCGCGAAGAATGATTGTCTCTGCCTGGAATGTGGCGGATATCGATGAGATGGCTAAGTCTGGTTTGCCACCCTGTCACTGTTTTTTTCAGTTTTATGTGGCGGATGGAAAACTTTCATGTCAGTTGTACCAGAGAAGTTGTGATACTTTTTTGGGCGTACCTTTCAATATCGCCTCGTACGCACTGCTTACGATGATGATGGCTCAGGTGTGCGATCTTAAGGTCGGGGATTTTGTATGGACGGGTGGTGATGTGCATCTGTATAGCAATCACATGGATCAGGTCGCTCTGCAATTGACGCGTACGCCATATTCTCTCCCAATCATGAAGCTCAATCCGGATGTGAAAGATATCTTTGATTTCAAAGTTGAGGATTTTACTTTGGAAGGATATCAATCGCATGATGCCATTAATGCGCCGATAGCAGTATAATGTATGGTTGTGCGGCGCGTTTCTTTTTTGAAACGCGCCCTTTTATTTTAAGGAAACCCTCTATGAATTATCCTCGTATCAATATCATCGCTGCTATCGGAAAAAAGAGGGAGCTTGGGAAAGACAATGCTTTGCTCTGGAATATTCCTGAAGATATGCACCATTTTCGGGAAATGACGACCGGATGTGCTGTGATTATGGGACAAAAAACGTATGAATCCATCGGGCGACCATTGCCTCATCGGACAAATATTGTGCTTACTCTCGATCCCACATTCCAGCCTTCCGGATGCGTAGTTGTCGGATCGTTAGATGAAGCTCTTGCAACGGCTCGTGAAACTGAGAAAGAGAATGTCTTTATCATTGGGGGCGGATCGGTGTACAAGCAGTTCATTGGTCTTGCGGACAGGCTCTACCTGACTTTAGTGGAGGGTGAATTTGATGCAGATGTTTTCTTTCCCGAATATGAAACGATATTTCAGAAAGTTATCAGTCGAAAGAGTGGAGATAATGGCATATATCGGTATGAATTTGTAGTTTTAGAAAAATAAAGATGTTTGTTAGAATTGTAATGTATTGTATATGAAACAACCACAAAAAGGAAAACTAGTAGCGGTCTATGGTGTGAATGGTATTGGAAAAACAACGCAGACGAATTTGCTAGTGGAATATTTGCAGTCGCAAGGTAAGCAGGCGAGTCGGCTTAAGGTGCCGGTATATGACCTGGAACCAGAGGGGCCGTTTATCTATAAATATTTGAGGGATCCGAAGTTTCGCGAGGAGAATCCTAAGACAACGGATGAGCTGCAGAAGCTGTATGCGGACAATCGCACTCGCTATGAGCCGGAGCTTCGGGCGAGGCTTGAGGCGGGGGAGTGGATCGTGGCGGAGGACTATAAGGGGACGGGTATGGCGTGGGGTTTGACCTGGGGCTCGGATATTGAATACCTGGAGGAAATAAATAAGGCTGCAATGGAACCGGATATATCGATTCTGATGCACGGGCATCGTTTCGATACTGCTATCGAAAAGGATCACCGTAACGAAATGGAAAGCGAACGTATCGCGATCTGCAAAAACTTCCATATTCTCTTGGCACATAAGTATGGCTGGACGGTGGCAAATGCCAATCAACCTATTGAGGATGTTCACCGGCATTTGGTTGCTCTTATTGAAAAAATGGTTTAAAATAGGGAAGTATCGAAGATTTAATAGCAATAGACGTATATATTCTTATGACACATCTGCAAGTAAAAAAACTCCATCCGGAGGCGAAAATTCCTTCCCGAGCGCATTTGGATGACGCGGGGGTGGATCTGTATTCCGTTGAAACTATCGTTCTGAAACCGGGGGACCGCGCGGGTGTCAAAACCGGCATCGCTGTGGCCATCCCTTCCGGTTTCGTCGGTTTGGTGTGGGATAAGTCCGGCCTGGCTCTCAAGTCAGGCATCACCATTATGGGTGGTGTGATCGATGCGGGCTATCGCGGTGAGATCCAGGTGATCGTGAAAAACCTGGGCGATGAGGATGTGGCGATCGAAGTCGGACACAAGATCGCCCAACTTCTCATTCAGAAAGTGGAGTTGTGCGAGGTGGAGGAAGTTGATGAATTAGGGGAGGCGGATCGCGGCGAGAACGGCTTCGGCAGCACGGGAAAGTTTTAATACTGAGAAATTATGAATATCTATTTTGCAGCATTGGTACGAGGCGGACGCGAGGACTCGCTGCTTTATGCGGATATCATCAAGCTGCTCGGTAGTTACGGAATGGTGGCGACGGAGCATCTCGGTAAAAAGTCCCTTTCGGAAGAGGGTGAGCAGGAGATGCTCGACCAAGAGATCTATGAGCGGGACATGAGCTGGCTGTCGCAAGCGGATGTTGTCGTGGCCGAAGTGAGTACGCCGAGTTTGGGCGTGGGCTATGAGATCGCTCGAGCGGAAACGATGGAGAAGCCGGTGCTGTGCATCTATCGCCTTGGAGCGGGGAAGCGGGTCTCGGCCATGCTTGCCGGCAATGCCAATATCGAGGTGCAGGCCTATGAGAATCTTGAGGATCTGACCGAGGTGTTGGAGAATTTTTTGAGGGAGGGCTAGTGGGGTTTAAGTATTGAATGTGATTTTATGAAATATACTCCTGTTATCGGCATGGAGGTACATGTCGAATTGAAGACGCAGTCGAAGATGTTCTGCGCGTGCAAGAACGGTTTGGGGCTCGAGAAAGAACCCAACACGCATATCTGCCCGGTGTGCACCGCGCAGCCCGGGACGCTTCCGGTGCCGAATCGCCAGGCTATCGAGTTCGTGCAGCGGGCCGGTCTGGCTTTGAATTGCACCATCCGATTGCTGTCCAAATTCGATCGCAAGAACTATTTTTATCCGGACATCCCGAAGGGGTACCAGATCTCGCAGTATGACGAGCCCTTGTGCGAGGGGGGTGTGATGACTATCGACGGCGTGACGTCCGAAACGGAAGCGAAGGCGCATGGCAAGGACATACGCATCACGCGTATCCACATGGAAGAGGATACCGGAAAGTCATCGCATCCGGCGGGTGCCGACTACACCTTGGTGGATTTCAATCGCGCCGGCGTGCCGCTCATGGAACTCGTGACGGAACCGGACATTTCGACCGGCAAGGAGGCGCGCGCTTTCTGTCAGAGGCTTCAGCAGACGCTCCGCTATATCGGCATCTCGGATGCGGATATGGAGAAGGGGCAGATGCGCTGCGAGGTCAATATCTCTTTGCATAAGGAAGGGGCGGATCGTTTGAGCGGCACCAAGGCGGAGATCAAGAATATCAATTCCTTCCGGGCCGTTGAGCGCGCCATCGATTTCGAGATCAAGCGCCAAACGGAAATGCTCGACGAGGGCGAGACCATTATCCAGGAAACCCGCGGATGGGACGAGAGCAAAGGTGAGACCGTCTCTCAGCGCAAGAAGGAATCCGCTCACGACTACCGTTATTTCCCGGAGCCGGATATCCCGCCGCTCCATTTCACGAAGGACTATGTGGACGCGATGAGGCGCTCGCTCCCGGAGCTTCCGCAGGCCAAGGAAATGCGTTTCCAGGAAGAATATAAGCTTAATGCCGATGATGCGATCATGCTCGCGTCCGACAAGGATTTGGCTGCCTATTTTGAGAATGTGATTATGGATCTGACGTCCAAGGTCGCTGCCAAGGAGATAGAATCGCCCGTGGAAAAACTTATCAAGCTGACGGCGAACTACATCATTTCGGAACTCCGCAAGCATTTTATCAAAACTGGAGAAACTATCCGCGATATCCGTATTACGCCCGAGAATTTTGCGGAGCTCATCGGCTTTATCGGGGATGGAAAGATCAACTCCAGCGCAGCCCAGATCGTTTTGGAAGAAATGTATAAGGGCGGAGACAATGACCCATCGCATATCATCGAGGAGAAGAATCTTTCGCAGGTGAGCGACGTATCGGCACTTGAGGCGATAGTGGACGCCATCTTGGCCGCCAATCAGCAATCGGTGGAGGATTACAAGAACGGCAAGCAGGCCGCCTTCCAGTTCCTGATCGGCCAGGTCATGAAAGAAACCAAAGGCAAGGCCAATCCTCAGGTGGTGGGAGGGGTGCTGACCAAGAAATTGCAGTAAAGGAGACCTGTCGAAGTCAAAACCGCCTTTCACTCCGAAGGGCGGTTTTTTTGGTATGTATTTGTTGACAACCCTTGACAAAATGACGATATGGTGCCAATATGGAGTGGCGATCAAGTTATATAACTATCAAAAAACAAAAAAGGAGAGTGTCATGGTTGTAGATGTAGGTTTAGTACTAGTGTTAGCGGTTGTCTTTTTCCTCGTTTTTAAAGTTTTTAAAAACAACGGAGCGCAATCCGAAGATAACTCCAATATGGGCGTAGAATACGCCTTGAATAAAACGACTGAAGAAAGTTTTGAATATCGACGCGATCACCCAGCGAAGATATAGCCAGCAAAAATCCCGTATAGTTAGTACATACGGAAAAAGCGATCGGGAGCTTGTATTGAACTACAATACGGGCTCCTCATATTTTATTTGACAGATGTTTTGAGAGGAGTATACTTAGAACTAATGAAAATCAAGCTCAACATTTTGGCAGTTTCTCTAAAGTGATGTGATCACCCTTGTGGGTGATTTTTTTTGAGCCGATTTTCGTACTTGTTTCTTAACAACTTACAGAGGACATTTATTTATGTGTCACCAATATACAGATCCGGAGAATGCAGGCATTTCTTGCCATGCGCATAAATTCCAAAATTCAGAGACTCTCGGACAATGTTCGCGATGTCTTATCAATATCCCTCTCGGGCATCTTTGCGGGATCACACCCGAAGGTGAGTTAGTGTGTTATGCTGAAGTTAAAAATGCGAAACTCGATACGCATAGATACGGGCCAGCGGTCTTGGCGATGCTGGCAGCATATACTCATGAGGCGCAGTGCGCTTAAATAAGATTTCTTTTTTTGACCTGTGTAAGACACAGAACAAGAAACTCGATGGCGTCGGAGATACGAGATATCTCCATGACGCCTTTTGTTTTTAAAACAGCAGATCTATTTCTGAAGCGCTTCGTATCCAGCGGATATCCACGCCCTGTTTTTCCCATCGGCGCAGCCAGGTGAGCTGGCGCTTGGCGTAGTGTATGATGTTGAAGCGGAGTTTTTCTTTCATGGCTGGCTCGTCTATTTTTCCCTGTAGGAACAGGGCTATCCAGCGGTATTCCAGGCCGAATCCCTCCAGCCTTTCCCAGGATATGCCTTGCGTATTCAGGTTGCGGACCTCGTCGATCATCCCTTCGTTGAAGCGTTCCTCCAGGCGTTTTTTTATGTTCGCATCGAGGATTTCTTTGGGCGGGTTGAGGGCGATGATGAAATAATTCTCATTAGGTTTCGTTTGCGTCAGTGCCGGAACCGATCCGATGGCGGTGGCGATTTCGATGGCACGGATAAGCCTGATGGGATTCTTGGCGTCGATGGTTTCGGCTCGCTTCGGATCCAAGGCTTGTAGTTTTTGAAAGAGTATTTCGCAAGAAAGGGGCGCAAGCTCCGATCGAAGTTTCGGATTAGGCGGGACGGCAGGAAAGGATTGATTGTCTATGAGTGATTGAACCCAAAAGAGCGTACCTCCGCAAATGATAGGGAGTTTGCCTCTGCTTTGAATATCTTCGATAAGCGTCGCTGCATCTCTTTTGAAATCCGTGACATTGTAGTCCTCGCTCGGTTCGCGAATATCGATGAGGTGATGCTTGGCAAGAGTCTGTTCTTCAGGAGTGACCTTGCCTGTCCCGATATCCATCCCGCGATAAATCTGCCGACTGTCCGCGGAGATGATTTCGCCATCGTATTTCTTGGCCAATTCGATGGCGAGGGAAGATTTTCCCGAAGCCGTCGGCCCGACGATAGCCAGTATCCGATGCGGTTTTGGCTGCGTTGACGGTTGTTCCATAGTATGCTATCATACACCGTTCAGGTTAGAAATGCAGGTGTTTTCTTAATTGCAAGAAAACACCTGTTCACTGGCCTGAAATAAGGCTCTTTACAAATTAAATGAGAGGTAACCAGGATGGAAAAGTGTGTTAATGACGATGTGCGACTAGCAACCGTTAGGGAGCGCATAAGCAATATGCGGGATACCGCCCCATTGTACCATAAGCTAAACTTTTGTTACAGCTTGGGTCTGAGGGAATTGGAATATGTGTCGAGTGATGGCAGTACAATACAGCTCACACTAAAAGGGTTCGAATCTCATTGCAGCCTTTCTTGCGTTGCTGTCCTTATCGATTTTCAGGATAATATAAGTGTGATTCAAAGTTCCACATTGGAATACCTACAAAAGAGAGGCGCTATAAATATCGATGAAGTGGCATTGGCCGTGAATATGGCCATAGGACGTTATTTGCAAGACTTTCAATGGGGTTGAAAGAATGTAGTATAAAAGCCGGAGCATCGGAATATTGATGCATCGGCTTTTAAACAACCTGAAAATCTAATTCTTGAAAACTTGATGTGGTTTTGGCTGTATTGACAGGGTGTTCATATCAAGCTATAGTAGACTATCCAGGCCAGAAATGCAAGCGTTTCTCAATGAGAGGTGGTTGCCGACTGGGTTTGAATATTAACAATCGAAGAGGAATTGCCACCATGGTGTTAGATTTGAATAGTATGTTTGCAGGACTGGTTATTTTCACGCTTCTTCTGTGCTGGTTTACACTCAGGCAGTATAAGCAGTTGCGCGAAATAAAGCGATATATGGGGGAGGTGAGAAATACGGTGCCGTTGCATCGCAAGATAAATTTCTTCAGGAATTTCGGATTATTGACGCTTGCGGATGCGAAAAATCAGAAAGGGAAGATTCAATTCAATTTTTCGCATCTGGCATCGCTTGATGATGTATGGTGTATGAAGGTGCATATATTCAATGAGCAAAGGGATATTTCCTTAAAAGAAGCTGTTGATAATGAGTATATCACCATGGATCGCGTGGAAGAAGTCTTCAACCGTGCTATCGATTATTACCTGAAACATGGCACTTGGAAATTCGAAGTTTTCTAGCCGCAATAAAGATACGAAAGCCGCTCCGTCAGAATAACGACAGGACGGCTTTTACAATACCCGAAACTTCATATTGACAATTCTCGCATAGTATGCTATCATACACCGTTCAGGTTAGAAATGCAGGCAGTGCCGTTGGGGCGTGCTTGCTTACTGGCCTGAAACGGCCCTTTTAAAAAATGGTGGATAATATGAATAGCGTAACAGATAAAAAATTGTTTTTTGTAAAATATCACAAGGTGATCTCGCTCATATTTAAGATCGTATTCCTCGGTCTGCTGGCGATGACCGGATATTCTTGTTATACGGGTGGATGGGTATGGTCGGCAATAGTATTACCGATTATGACATTCGTAGTGATGTTATTCCGGATTGGTCTTCTTCTTGCAAATGGACGATCCGTTCCCGGTGTGAGGGGTGTAACCGCAGCAGCTACCTTATTGGTGCCATGGTTGATTGTTTGGCCTATTTTAGGAGCAGCTCCCGCTGCAATTCTTGGTGTTATGACATTATTGATAGCGACCTGGATGTTGTTTGTAGCTTTCTCTGACATGATGGAGGATATCAGAAAGTATTGTTTGTAGCTTAAAGCCGGGATGTTCAATGGAACAACAGCCCGGCTTTTACAATACTTGAAAATTTGTATTTGTCATCCCGAGCGTAGTCGAGGGATCTATGCATGATTAAAGAAGATTTCTCGACAAGCTCGAAATGACATATCTTGTGAGGTGATAATTACTCGACGCTTTCGACTCCGGAAATTTCCGCGAGTCGTTTTTTTATTTCTTCGGTGATCTCGATGGAATGCGGGGTTTCGATGGTGGCGCCTTGGACGCGGACATAGACCTTGTGCGTGCCTTTCGGAAGATGGGCAAGGGTGATGGAGATCGTCTCGAGGAGCTTTTTGCTTATCGCGGCATCTAAGAGGGTGATAACGAGTCGCTGGTCTGGAAGTTGGGGCGCGGCTTCTTGCGGACTTTCGTTTTTTGCTCGTGTCAAAAGGACGCGCTTGAAAGTTTCGACGGATTGCAAGTCGACTTTTTCGGCGTCTTCGGCCATGATTTTCGGGACGCCGTCCTCATTGGAGAGCCTGCCGGTCACGATGACGAGTTCGTCTTCTATCCACATGCCCCCGGTCTTTTCGACGGCGCGAGGGAAGACGAGCACCTCGACGCGCCCGGTCAGGTCCTCGAGGCCGACAAAGAACATTTCCTGCTGGCGCTTGGTATAGGTCTTGCGGACGGAGGAGATGACGCCGCCGACTTTGACGCTTACGCCGCCCTCTCTTTTTTCCAATTCATGAATCGGGACCGTGATCTGTTCGAAGTATTCTTTGAAATCACTGACAGGGTGATCGCTGACATAGAGGCCGAGGAGCTCCTTTTCCCATTTGAGCTTTTGTTTCTTGTCGATAGGCGGGACGGTTTCGAGGCGCAATTCGGAAGTTTCGATAGGCATGTGGCCGAAGAGGCTGTCGGTGTGCGTTTCTTTGATCTTCTGCAGATTGCGGGAGTGCTTGAGGATCTTGTCGATGCTGGCGAGAATCTGGGTGCGTTCGCCGAAGGCATCGAGGGCGCCCACTTTGGACAGGGCTTCGAGAGATTTTTTGTTGAGGTCTTTGGTTTGGACACGTTCGACGAAATCGGCGATGGAGCGGAACTTTCCACCGCGTTTGCGTTCTTTGACGATTTCTTCGGCGGCGACCTTGCCCACGTTCTTGATAGCATTGAGTCCGAAGCGGATGCGTTCGGTGCCCGCATCATCCGGTACCACGGCGAATTCCTCGAAACTTTCGTTGACGTCCGGTGGCAAAACTTCGATACCCATTTCGCGGCACTCATTGACCTCGATGGCGATACGGTCGGTCGTGTCCTGGTCGGAGGTGAGGAGGGCGGCCATGAAGGATGCCGGGTAGTGCGCCTTCAGGTACGCGGTCTGGTAGCCGATGAGCGCATAGCACGCCGCATGGGATCGGTTGAATCCGTAGCCGGCGAACGGCTCGATGAAGGCGAAGACACCCTCGGCGATCTCTTTGCTGATGCCTTGCTCGCCGCAGCGCGCCACGAATTTGACGCGCTGCTCCTGAATGAGCTCGAGAATCTTTTTTCCCATAGCCTTGCGGAGCACGTCAGCTTCGCCGAGTGTGAAGCCGGCAAGATCCCGGGCGATCTGCATGACCTGTTCCTGATAGACGGCCACGCCATAGGTGGCACTGAGAATCGGCTCGAGTTTCGGGTGGAGGTATTTGACGGTCTTGCGTCCGTGTTTGCCATCGATGAAATCCGGAATCCAATCCATCGGTCCCGGGCGATAGAGGGCGACCATGGCGATGATGTCTTCGAGGACGGTCGGTTTGAGTTGGCGCAGATAGCGTTTCATACCATTGCTTTCCAGCTGGAAGACGCCGGTGGTGTGCGCTTTTTGGAGGAGCTCATAGGTCTTCTCGTCATCGATAGGGAGGCGATCCATGATATCCGATATGGACGCCGTTTGCGGATCGAGACCGATTCTTTCGATGAGTTCGTCAAGCTTGCCTAGCGCACGGATGATGCGGATGGCGTTTTGCATGATGGTAAGGTTTTTGAGTCCCAGAAAGTCCATCTTGAGGAGCCCGATCTTTTCCACGGCGCTGAATTTGGTGGAGGAGGCGTACTGGGTCACGATGCCCTCGCGCGAGCCGGAAATCTTTTGGATCGGGGTGTATTCGGTGACGGGGTCCTTGGTGATCACGACGCCGCAGGCGTGCATGGAGGCGTGACGGGCGAGACCTTCGAGGTTTTTGGCGACATCGATGAGTTTGTGCGCTTCGGGGTCGGATTCATAGAGCTTCTTGAAATCCACCGCTTCTTCGAGGGCCTCTTTCATGGTGGAAAACATCGGGATGAGCTTGGCGACCTGGTCGCAGAGGGCATAGGAATATCCCAGGGCGCGGCCGGTGTCACGGATAGCGGCGCGCGCGGCCATGGTTCCGAAGGTGATGATCTGCGCCACATGATCGTGGCCGTATTTTTCGCGGACATAGTTGAGCACGTCGTCGCGGCGATCATCGGCGAAGTCCATGTCGACATCGGGCATCGATATACGTTCCGGATTGAGGAATCGCTCGAAGAGGAGGGTGTACTCGATCGGGTCCATGTTGGTGATACCCGTAAGATAGGCGACGAAGCTCCCGGCGGCCGATCCGCGGCCCGGGCCCACCATGACCCCGGCGTTTTTGGCCCAGTTGACGAAGTCCTGCACGATAAGGAAGTAGGATGCGAAGCCGGTCTTTTCGATGATGCCAAGCTCGTATTCCATGCGTTCGCGGTGCTTGGGTTCGATAGCCTCGCCGTAGCGTTTGGTCAAACCCTCTTCGCAGAGGTGCCGCAGGTAGGATTCGGCGTTGAAGTTGGCCGGCACTTCGAAATGCGGCAGCTGCGTTTCGCCGAGCCTGATTTTGACATGGCACATGTCCGCGATTTTCTGGGTATTGGTGATGGCCTCCGGAGTATCTTTGAAGGCCGCGATCATCTCTTCGGGGGAACGCAGGGAAAGATCGAGGTGGGTGAAGCTCAGGCGGTTCACGTCGCTCACTTTCCAGTTATTTTGGATGCACAAGAGGATGTCTTGGATTTCGGCGTCTTCTTTGTTGACGTAGTGGACATCGTTGGCGGCGACCAAAGGGATGCCGGTCTCGCGGGAAATCTGGATCAGACCCTCATTGGCGAGGAGCTGGTTTTCGTAATCCGGATGCGATTGGATCTCAAGGTAAAAATGGTCCTTGCCGAAGATGTCTTGGTATTCGAGGGCGATGTCGCGGGCGCGGGTGTCGTTGCCCATAATGACGAGCGAGGGGACTTCGCCGGTAATCGATCCGGAGAGGGCGATGAGGCCTTCGTGATACTTCCGGAGGAGCTGCTTGTCGACGCGCGGCTTATAGTAAAAGCCTTCGATCTGCGCGATCGAGATAATCTTCATCAGGTTCTTGTAGCCCGTCTCATTCTTGGCGAGCAGAACCAGATCGTAGCGGCGGCGGTCTTCGGCGGTATTGTTCTTGCTATTGAGGTCTTTGCAGACATTGACCTGAGCGCCGATGATGACATTGATGCCGGTGTCTTTGGCTTTGACATAGATATCGACGGCGCCGTACATATTGCTGTTGTCGGTGAGGGCGACCGATGTCATGCCGAGCTCTTTGCAGCGCGCCAAAATATCCTCTATTTTCGCGGGCGCGGTGAGGAGGCTGTAGTGCGAGTGAACATGGAGATGGGTGAAAGACATAATCAATTAACAAAAAACAATTAACAGTCAACAATGAGCAGTAAACAATCGGTGGGTAGCAGTGATTGATACATAAAAAAACCACCTTGAAAAAGTTGGTTAAGGGCCAATGTAAAAACCAAGTTGGAAGAAATAACCGAAAACATAGGATATCTGCCCTCATAGCCCGGATCGCTCCATGGGTTCTGCAGGGGAGTTTATGCAACCTTACTGTCTATAGTATAGCGGCAAGGGAATAAAAAAACAAGGCGACTCCGGCTAGTGCGTGCGCCAAAACACTCTCTTGCATGCGGCCTTCCACGTGCAGGGTGACCTGCTTAGGATGGGAATCGATGGCTATGCTATACTGTATCCTATGACGACACCTCTTGCGGATTTTACCTATGAGCAGGCTCTGAAGCGAAAGTATCCCTCGACGCTTTTTTTGGGCGTGGATGAGGCGGGACGGGGGCCGCTGGCGGGGCCGGTGGTGGCTGCGGCGGCGTGCTATAAGCGGGAGGATTACCTGATTCCGGAGGCATTGGAAAAGCAGTTCGCATTCATCCGCGACTCCAAAACGATTTCGGAGAAGAAGCGCGAAGAGATGTTTGCATTGATACAGGAGCACTTCCATGTGGGCGTGGGAATCATCTATCCCGAAACTATCGATCGGATCAATATCTTGCAGGCGACGTTTTTGGGTATGAAGGAAGCGGTGGGATCGCTGAGGCGATCCATCAGTCAACAGTCAACAATCAACAGCCTGCCCGAATCGCTACGTGAAACGTTGCAGGCGGGTCAACAATACCGTCATCCTGACAATGGCAAAGTTTTGCTTTTGATCGATGGCAATCAGAAACTTCCCAATATCTCCTTGCCGCAAGAGACGGTGGTGAGCGGCGATAAGATCGTCAAGACCATCGCGGCCGCATCGATTATCGCCAAGGTGACGCGTGATCGGATGATGAACGAATACGATGCAAAGTATCCCCAGTACGGCTTCAAGAAACACAAGGGCTATGGCACGAAGGTGCATATGGAAGCGCTGAAGACCTATGGGCCGACGCCGATCCATCGCATCAGCTTCGCGCCCGTCGCTCAGGCCGTATTGTGGTTTAAGGAATTGGGAATTATTCGGGATTGAATGCCAACTGTTTTAAAAATGGGCCGAGTGTTTAATGTATAGTTATTTTTAGCTTTTATAGAGCATTTTTAACAGACCATTGACAAAATACGCTAGAGGGTGTATACTACGCCGTTAGTTTCTTAATAATCAAATAGGAAATAACCAAGGAGACTACATCCTTAAAAAATCGTGGTATTTCACCATTTTTCCCAACGACTCAAACGTAGAGGAGAGTCATCATGAAAACACTAAAACTATGGTTGTATTTCAGCTATTTGTTGTTTACGGGTAAGCTTTCCGTAAAAACATTGCAGGATACGATCAATACCGGTAAGGATGTGAGCAAAAAGGCTGTCGAAAAATGGCAGTCAGAAAAACTCCGATACGCTGGTTCGGTTACGACCGATCCGCAGCAAAACCTTGATTTTTTTGAATTTTTCAAAGATCGAAAAGGACTTTGGATTTGGGAGGGTTTTACAAAAAACGTTCTCAAATACGTTACCGGTATCGTTGAAAAAATCGGTTCGATAACCGCATACTATTTCGATATGAAGGATACCTTGTCGGACAGTGAAATCAGTCGTGAACTTCCGAAAGACTATGAATTTGGACTGATCGAAGGCCTTGCGCTCATCGTTTGGCTTCTGTTGAAACAATGGGGAGGCAAGGAGGGCGCGCTTCTCAATGATGGCAACGCCAATATATTCCATCTTAAGGTACTCAACGGAGTCGTGGTTGTCAGCGTACACTGGCTTGCCGGCAACGGTGGGTGGGACGTCGATGACTGGTGGTTTGGCGGGAGTGGCCGGTGGGATGCGGGTAGCCGAGTGTTCTCTCGCATACCGGTGTGACGCTTCGAATTTTGTATTTGAACTTGGTCTCTTGGGCTCTTTGTACCTTTGGTATGAGGAGTCTTTTTAATATTTGAAATTTCGCCTTATTGTGGTATAGTAAGGCATATGAAATTCGATATTATCACCATTTTTCCCAATATCTGCGACTCGTATTGTAATGAGTCGATTTTGAAGCGCGCCAAAGAGAGAGGTTTGATCGATATCGTCGTGCATAATCTGCGGGATTATACCGAAGATAAGCATAAGAAGGTGGACGATACGCCCTATGGCGGGGGGGCCGGCATGGTGCTTAAGGTGAATCCGATTTTCAAGGCCGTGACGGCAGTAAAACAATCAACAGCCAACAATCAACAGTTAACGAGTAACACAGATGATTTAAACAGCAATCAACAAACAGCGGAGGGTGCTCAGGAATCAAGCGAGACGACGAGAACCATCTTGTTTTCCGCGAAGGGGAAGCGGTTCGTGCAGGCGGACGCCGTGCGGTTGGCGAAATATGACCGGTTGATTTTCGTGTGCGGGCGCTATGAGGGCGTGGATGAGCGGGTGGCGGAGCATGTGGTGGATGAGGAGCTCTCCATCGGGGATTTCGTGCTGACGGGAGGGGAGCTTCCGGCGATGATGGTGGTGGACGCGGTGGCGAGGCTCTTGCCGGAAGTGTTGGGGAATACCGACAGCGCCGTGTATGAATCGCATACCGATGAGGGGGTATTGGAGCATCCGCAGTATACGAAACCCGAAGAGTTCAACGGGTGGCGCGTTCCGGAGGTGTTGCTTTCCGGGCATCACAGGGATATCGAAACGTGGCGCAAGCATACGTCCAAAAAAGCATAAGAGACACTATGGCTATAAAAAAAATACAAACACCCACCAATACCAGTCAATTCGATTCGAAACTCCTGTTCGCGGTATGCGCGCTGCTGGGTATCGGTTTGGTCGCGATCGCGTCCGCCGGCATCTTCTATGCGGAGACGCGGTTCAACGACGATTATTTCTTCTTCAAGCGCCAGCTGCTCTTCGGCATACTTCCGGGTGCGCTGTCGCTGTATTTTTTTCAACGGGCGGATTATCATCGGTGGCAGAAGGTGGTGGTGCCGCTTTTCTTGCTCAATGTCATCTTGCTCATCCTTGTGTTCATACCGGGTATCGGCGGCAAGATATATGGCGCGAGCCGTTGGGTGCAGATAGGGCCATTGTCGTTCCAGCCGTCCGAGATGACGAAGCTTGTGGTGATCCTGTATCTGGCTGCATGGTTCGTCGGTAAGGGCAAGGAAAAGGTGAGCGATCTGTTCGAAGGATTGGTGCCGTTTCTGGCCATCTTCAGTGTTATCGCTTTTTTGATACTCAAGCAGCCCGATACCGGGACGCTCGGTGTGATCTTTCTGATCTCCATGGCCATCTTTTTCGCAGCGGGCGCGCGCCTATCTCATTTGGGAATGCTGCTCGTGGGAGGCATGGCGGTGCTCGGTATCCTGATCAAGCTCGCTCCCTATCGGTTACAGCGCTTCCTGGTATTCCTCAATCCAGACCTTGATCCCCAAGGCGTCGGCTATCATGTGAGCCAGGCCCTGCTCGCCATCGGTTCGGGCGGTTTTTGGGGCCTCGGATTGGGCCATAGCCGCCAGAAATTCAATTATCTCCCTGAACCGGTGACCGATTCCATCTTCGCTATTTTCAGTGAGGAATGGGGTTTTATTGGCGCCCTGGTCGTCCTCTCCTTGTTCGTCTTTTTGGCATGGCGAGGGTTTTTTATAGCCAAGCATGCCGCGGATGATTTCGGGAAATTAGTGGCGGTGGGTATCGTGATGTGGATCACGACGCAGGCATTCATCAATATCGCGGCCATCTCCGGACTCATCCCGCTGACGGGCATACCGTTGCCTTTCATCAGCTACGGGGGAACGTCTCTGGTCTTTTTGATGTCGGGTGTGGGCATATTGCTTAATATCAGCCGGCACGCTACACTGAAATCGTAGTAGCCGGCGCTGGATACGCGCTGTTTTCACGGAGGGTATCGCAGGTATCCGTGCCGTAAATCCGCTACTTTTCCCATTATTGAAAGCGCATAAACATCGTACTATGGAACAAAACAAACCCTATCGTGTCGTGGTGACGGGAGGCGGATCGGGCGGGCATGTGATGCCGCTTATCGCGGTGGCAGAGAGTCTTCGCAGCAAGCTCGGACCCCAGACGGAATTTTTGTATATCGGATCGAAGGGGAAGATCGAGCAGGACGCCATGAACGGCGCCGGTATCCCGGCAGTCTTTATTCTGACAGGCAAGATGCGTCGGTATTTTTCGGTGCAGAATTTTGCGGATTTTTTCAAGATACCGCTGGGCTTCATGCAGGCCCTTTGGTATCTGCTCCGCTATATGCCGGATGCGGTGTTCTCGAAGGGCGGTTATGTCGCCGTGCCGGTGGTGCTGGCGGCATGGATGTATCGTATCCCTATCGTGACGCAGGATTCGGATGCGGTCCCAGGTATGGCGACGCGGATACTGGGGAAGTTTGCGGATCGGGTGTCGGTGGCCTATCCGACCGCTATGAATTATTTCCCAGCCGGATCCGTGGCATTGATCGGGAATCCGGTGCGCTCCGATGTGCTGTCGGGCGATGCTGCGCAGGCTCGCAATCTCTTCAATCTGGACGAAGCGAAGCCGACGATTTTGGTGCTCGGCGGAAGTTTGGGGGCTCGCGTTATCGACAAAGCGATCGTGACGCTGCTGCCGAAATTGCTCCAGGAAACGCAGGTGATTCATCAGACGGGCGAGGCGCATTATGCCGAGACCGTGGAGCTTTCGAAAGAGCTCGGTATCGAACCGGACAGCCACGGCTATTTCCCGAGGGCTTTTTTGCCGATGGACGAATTGAAACACGCTTTGGCGGTGGCAGATCTTGTGGTCAGCCGTGCCGGTGCCAATGCTATCGCCGAAATCGCGGCGGTCGGCAAGCCGGCGATACTCATACCGCTTTCCTCGGCGGCCAATGATGAGCAGCGGATGAATGCTTATGAAATCGCCCGCGTTGGCGGTGCGCTCGTATTGGAAGACGGCAATTTGGGGGAGAATATATTTTTCAATAAGATCACGGAGTTGCTGAAGGATGGCGAACTGCGGGGACGTATGGCGCAGGCGATACGGGTGTTTTATCATCCGGATGCCGCGGATGCGATTGCGAACGAACTGATTCTTCTGATGCGGCAATAACGGATCGAGCGCGGCATGTTCGCAAGGGAGCGATTAAGCATGTAATGAATACCCTTATGATTTTTCAAGACGCGAAAAAAGTACACTGCATCGGAATCAAAGGCGCGGGCATGACGGCCCTTGCGGAGGTGCTCATTCGAAAGGGCGTGCGCGTCACAGGCTCCGATACCGCCGAGGTGTTTTTTACGGATGAGGTCTTGCAGAAGGCGGGTATTTCGGTGACGGAACATTTTGCTGCGGAAAATATCCCGGCCGATGCCGATGCCATCATCTATTCCACGGCTTATACGCAGGAGACGAATGCCGAGTTGGCGCAGGCCCTTTCAAGCGGAGTTCTGGTATTGAGCTATCCCGAAGCTTTGGGGGAGCTTATGAAGGAAAAATTGGGGCTGGCGGTGTGCGGGACGCATGGCAAGACGACGACCTCGGCGCTTTTGGCAGAGGTGCTGCGCGAGGCAGGGGAGGATCCTTTGGCTATCGTGGGCAGCAAGATCTTGCAGTGGGGAGGTAATGCCCTTTCGGGTCAGGGGAAGTATTTCGTGCTCGAGGCGGACGAGTACCAGAACAAGCTTCAGCACTATTTCCCGTTCGGATCGATCGTGACAAGCGTCGATTTCGATCACCCGGATTTCTTTCCCGATTTCGAGTCGTATAAGCAGGCCTTTGCCGATTTGGCACGGAAGATACCACATCATGGCGTCTTGGTGTCGTGGGGCGATAGCTCGAGCGTGATCGATATCGCGAAGGATGCGCATTGCCAGAAGCTTAGCTATGGATTTTTGGAGGAAAACGATTTTCGGATCATTAAGTATGCTCCGGTGACAACGTTTGATCCCGAGTCTGAAGATCGATCGATCAAGCAGACATTCGAAGTCCTTCATCAAGGGGAAAGCCTGGGCGTTTTCGCGCTGCAACTTGCCGGAAAACACAATGCCTTGAATGCCGCTTCGGTGATAGCACTATGTACGTTCTTGAAGCTGGATATGGAAAAGGTCCGCAAGGGACTGAAGCATTTCAGGGGGACGGCGAGGCGATTCGAATACATCGGGGAGTATCGGGATGCCATTTTGTATGATGATTATGCGCATCATCCTGAGGAAATCAAAGTGACGCTCAAGGCGTTCCGCGACCTGTATCCGGAGCGGCGGATCGTCGCGATTTTCCATCCGCACACCTATACCCGGACCAAGGCGCTTTTGGTGGAGTTTTCGCAGAGCTTCGATGATGCGGATGTCGTCTATGTCCTGGATATCTATGGCAGCGCCCGCGAGCAGCAAGGCGGGGTGTCTTCGCGCGAGATCGTGGATTTGGTCAACAAGTATAGTCGTGGCAAAGCGGTGCATATCGCGACCGTACCCGATGTCATAGCGGAACTTGAAGAGAAGATTCTTCCCGGCGATGTCGTGGTGACGCTGGGTGCCGGCAATGTCTGGGAAGTCGTGCATACCTTGGCGCATATCAAATAATATACAATTGTATGATTACCATACGGGAAAATGTCGCATTGTCGCCGTTTACGACATTCAGGATCGGCGGGGTGGCGAAGTACTTCGCGACGGTCGCTTCCGATGCGGATATAACGGAGGCGCTGCGGTATGCGAAAGAGCATAGGCTTCGCGTGTTCGTGCTGGGCGGCGGAAGCAATATCTTGTTTTCCGATACGGGTTTCGACGGATTGGTGATCAAGCTTGAAAATAGCGGTATCGAATCCGACGGTGCGCATATTATCGCCGGTGCAGGAGCGACGCTTGGGGATGTCATCGCGTTCGCTACCGGGAAGGGTCTGGCGGGGATGGAGCTTATGGCAGGCATACCGGGAAGCGTGGGCGGTGCGGTGCGCGGCAATGCGGGCGCCTTCGGAGTGGAGATCGGCGACCTGACTACGGAGGTGACCTGTTTGGATACGAGGAGTATGGAAGTGAAAACCTTGGCAAAAGAGGCATGCGAGTTTTCGTATCGCAAGAGTATTTTCAAAAAGAACGGGCAGCTCCTCGTGCTATCCGTAAAAATCGCCCTGACGCCGGGCGACGCCTTGCAGATCGGGCGTATCGCGCAGGAGACTATCGCCAAGCGCGAAGCCAAGCATCCGCAGCATCTGTCGTGCGCCGGATCGTTCTTTATGAATCCGACCGTGACGGATGAGAAGTTGCTCGAGGAGTTTTATCATGATACCGGTGTCCGGGCGCGTATGAATGTGTTGCCGGCCGGGTGGCTGATCGATCATGTCGGTTTGCGGGGCAAGTCGGTGGGCGGGGCGCGGGTGAGCGATATCCATCCGAACTATATCCTCAATACCGGCACGGCGACCGCCGAGGACGTCCTTATTCTCTCGAGTATCGTTAAGCAAAGGGTCCGCACTCAGCTGGGTATCCGGCTCATGGAGGAACCGCAGCTGGTCGGTTTTTGAGGCATGGCATATTTCGGAGGGGAGTGGTGTATAATGAGATAGAGAGTAATCAATAAGCGTAATGCTATGAATACACGATTTTTGTTCAAGGGAGTGGAAGTGAATGCCTTGGCGCGCGAGTATATACTGAAGCGATTGGAACGCATAGAAAAACTGGTTGATCCCGTATCGAAATTCGAAATCGAAGTCGGTATGAATGAACAGAGGAAGTTTCGTGTGGAAGTGATGGTGCGCACGCCTCATCACTTGTATCGGGCCGAAGATGCCACGACGACGGCCGAAGGGTCTATCGATGTCGTGGTGGATAAGCTGGAAGATCAGATCGTTTCCGACAGGAAAAAGATGAAGGACCTGAAGCGTGAAGGCGCTCGTGAGCTGAAAGAGCGGTTGCACGCGGAAGAAGAATAGATGGGCGCTATAAAAAGAAAATAAACATAAACATTCCTATGCATTTGGGTGCCCGCTTCGTAATCGGAGTCGTTTCTGTCGTTTCGGCTGTGTTCAGCATGTTCGGGGTTTCTTTTTTTGATGGCTCCGTCAGCGCACATAAGGAGGCTGCTGTCATAGAGGCTCCGAAGGCGCTGGCGCCTTCGGAGCCTCTTATATCGGGAGTGCCTGCGAAAGTGCCCCAGGTGGCATCGATAGTCCCCGCTGATGGCGCGACAGAGGTTTTGCTGGATATCGAGGACCCGATAGAGGTGCGCTTCGATGCGACGACCGATGATTTTTTCGTGGATTTCCGCCTCGATCCACCCGTTTCCGTGGCGTATGAAAACAATCCTGAAAAAACAGTGTTCAAGCTGCTTCCAAAAGAACCCTTGCCGCTGTCGACGCCCTATACGTTGAAAACATTCATCAGGCGCCGCGGCATGGATGATAGCGCATACACCCTGCTTGCGACATCCCGGTTCACGACGCCCACAGAGAAATTGACGGGAGCCAAGCAGGCCACCTTACGCAAGCTTGCCGATGCGAAGCGCAATACGGAAGCGAAGATACTCCAGGGGCGCTATATCGATGTGTCGCTCGTAAGCCAGGTAATGGTCTTGTTCGAAGACGGCAAGCCGCTCGATGCATATATGATTTCTTCGGGCAAGCGCGGGATGGAGACGCCCAAGGGCCAATTCAAGATCGAGAACAAGGCAAGAAAGCCCTGGTCCAAGCAGTATGGCTTGTATATGCCGTACTGGATGGCGATCACACCGAGCGGAAAATTCGGCATTCATGAATTGCCCGAGTGGCCGGGAGGGTATAAGGAGGGAGCGAATCATTTGGGGATACCGGTATCGCACGGGTGTGTCCGTCTGGGAGTGGGCGCAGCGCAGCGGGCGTGGGAGTTTGCCGACATCGGCACGCCGGTTATCGTGCACTGAGCGAAATCGTATCCTTTTGCTTATTGAGCAAAAGACCTTTTTTTGTAGGAAAGGGTCTTTTCTTGTATACTGAGGGCAGATTATTTTTAAATCGACCCTATGAAAGAGAAATTCAGTATCATCGTAACCGATGACGACGCTGAAATGCGCGGATTGTATGCCGAAGTGTTCCGCAATGACGGTTTCGAGGTGCGTGAGGCGAAGGATGGTTTGGAAGCGTTGGAAATGGTCAATCAGAAGGCGCCGGACGTTCTTTTCACCGGAATCGTCATGCCTCGCATGGATGGATTCACGCTGGTGGAATCGCTCAAGAAAAGCGTGGTGACCGCCTCTATTCCCGTGGTGTTCTTTTCTCACCTCGGTCGCGAGGAGGATCAGAAGCATGCCATGGAACTCGGTGTCAAGAAATTCATCGTACAGGGCATGATGTCGGTGAATGACGTGGTCCGCACCGTACGGTCGCTTCTGACGACGAGCGAGTACTTCATATCCATTGATCCGCGATCTTTGGATGCCCAGAAGTTGGCCCAAGATTTCAGTTTGAATGCGAATTTCTTGTGCGATGAAAATGGTGGGCAGCAATTGGCGCTCAAATTGTCTGTGACCGATGCTCATTCGCGAACATTCGAAGCGAAGCTGATCTGCGTGTAGCCAGCAGCATCCTGTGGATCCGAGGCGTTTTTTTGAGCGCGAAGAGGAAAGGCTTTGCGTGGATTATTATACTCTAAACAACATCTGTATGGCGGTATGGAAAGTACAGTCCGAGGCGAATGAGCTCAGTGAAGCGGTTTCCGACGGGAAACTGCATCCCGTCACTTCCGCCCTGTTGCAATCCCGCGGCGTGACGGATGAAGAATCGATACGGCGTTTTTTCAATCCTGATTATGCAAGCGATTTGCATGACCCGTTCTTGTTCGTGCAGATGTCGAAAGTGACCGAGCGCATCCGGAAGGCAAAAGAGGATGGCGAGCGCGTCGGCGTGTTCGGCGATTTCGATGTGGACGGCGTGACGTCGTCGGCGCTGCTGCGTATGGTTTTAGGAGCGCTGGATATTCCGGTGTCCATATATATTCCCGACAAGAATACCGAAGGGCATGGCCTGCATATGAACGCTCTGGATGTTTTCAAAGCGGACGGCGTGATGCTCGTGATGACGACGGATTGCGGCATGACCAATGTCAAAGAGGTGGATGCTGCCAATAAACTCGGGATGGATGTGATCATTATCGATCACCATCATGTGCCGGAGGTATTGCCGAAGGCTTACGCGATCATCAATGCGCAGATGACGGATTCGGGATACCCGTTTTTGGGATTGTGCGCCGTCGGGACGGTGTTCAAGGTGGCGCAGGCGCTGTATACGACCTTTTTGCCGGAGAATGTGGAACACCTGAAGTGGTTCTTGGATGTGGCGGCTGTTGGGACGGTGGCGGATTGTATGCCGCTGATCGGTGAGAACCGCGTGATGGTGAAGTACGGACTTATCGTATTGTCCAAGACGAGGCGCATCGGGTTTCAGGAAATGTTTACGGTGGGCAAGATTCCTATCGATGAAAATCACGTGCCAGATTCTCGGACAATCGGATTCCAGATCGCGCCGCGTATCAATGCGGCGGGACGTATGGCGCATGCTCAGGCAGCGCATGAGCTTTTGATGTGCGAGGACCGGGCAATGGCTCGGGGCTTAGCTTTGGAAATCGAGGCCAACAATGTCGCACGCCAGAAGATCAGTACCCAGACCACCGATCAGGTGCGCAAGGTGGCCGAGGAAATGTATGCCGATAAGAAATTCATCTTCGCCGTGAGCGAGCATTATCCTTTGGGTATCGTCGGTTTGGTGGCAGGGCGTATCGCGCATGAACTCAATAGGCCGACGGCCGTCTTTCAGAAAGGTGAGCACGAAAGCCAGGGCTCGTTCCGCAGCATCCCTTCGGTCAATATCATCGATGCTATCGAGGAATGCGGCGAGTTGCTCGTGAAATTCGGCGGGCATTCGCAGGCGGCGGGACTGACGATCAAGAATGAGAACCTGGAGGCTTTCTATGAGAAGCTCAACGGGATTATCGAGAAAAAATTGGAGGGTATCGTGGTTGAGCCAGAAATCTTGATCGACATGAAGCTTTCGCCGTTCCAGATCACGCCGCAGCTGGTGAGCGAAATCATGAAGATGATGCCGTTCGGGGAAGGGAACCGCGAGCCGGTCTTTCTGCTCGAAGATATGATCGTGCAATCCGTGCGTACCGTGGGCAATGGTGAGAAGCATCTCAAGCTCGTCCTGCGTTCCGATGATGCAATGCAGCGGGTCTTCGATGCGATCGGGTTCAATCTGGGCACGAAATTCCCTGATTTGGCTGCCGGCCAAAAGGTGGATGTCGTCTTCCAGTTGGAAGAGAACACCTGGAACGGCAAGACGACCACACAATTGAAATTGATCGATATGCGGATGCGGGATTAGGCGTATAATTGTAATCAAAAAACTATGAAGCCAGAACACATGTCGGTATCGTTTCAATCGGAGATGATACCGAGTGCGATGCCGAGCGAGGAAGCCAAGAAGGAATCGGGAGAAGTTTTAGAGAATGATCCTTTGGCCGTACAGGAAGCATTCGATATCATTCTCGCCAGGATACATGCCGAGGCTAGCAGTCCCAGTGAACGATTGGACCGCCTGTATATCGCCAAAGACGAGGCTTTCAATAGTCGGAACTATGCGCTGTTATCGAAACTCGCCGACGAGATAGAGGAGAGGGAAACGCCTGAAGCGTAAAGGGCGCTCTTTTTCGCTATTCGTAATTCGTAATGAATCCTCTATGAGTATACAACGATGCATTATTGTCCATGGGTGTTTTCCGGATGCGGAAAAGGTGATGGATCTGGAGGGCGGATTGTATGAGAAATATTGGGCGTCATGGATCAAAAAAGAGCTCCTTGCACGCGGGATCGAGGCGGCGACTCCTCGTATGCCCAAGCCGGATTATCCTGAGTATGAAAGCTTCAAAGCGGAATTCGAGAAACTCCGCGTCGATGAGAACACGGTGCTTGTCGGACATAGCTGCGGCTGCGGATTTTTGGCGCGCTGGCTGGGTGAAACGAAGACCAAAATCGCCAAACTTATCTTTGTCGCTCCGTGGAATGTCTCCAAAGAAGAGGATGAAGCGAGGCGAAAGTTTTATGACTATAGTATCGATGCGACCATTCCGGAACGGGTGGGCGAAATCGTGATGTTTACTGCTGACAATGAATCACGGCCCGGCAAGAAAAGCCTCCAGATATTGCATGATGCCCTGGGTGGAGAAATTATCGATCTTCCGGGCCGCTGCCACTACCTGATAGACGATATGGGAACGGCGGAATTTCCAGAACTATTGGAAGTGATTTCGCGATAGCGCGGATTGATTGGACAGATACGGAATTTTATGGGAGATTAGGGTTGGTACGTTAATAATAGGGCAATCGATAATGAAGAGGTGGGTCAGATGGAAGTTCAAGAATTATGCGTAAACAAGAAGCATATCGTTGCGATGGTAATCGATATGCAACCGATATTTATCGATACGGAAGAAAAGAAAAGTTTGATATCGCGTCAAATTTTTGTATTGAATGAGTGTTGCAAGCAAGATATTCCGGTTATCAGTATCCGACATGCTCTTTATGGAAGATTGGATGCGGATATTTTCAGCACGATCAGGCGATTTCCGAAGGATCGATGCATGAGGATAAAAAAGTATTTCGATAATGCTTTCGAGCAAACGACCCTTGAATCGCAACTCGTAGCATTTAATGCGAAGAGTCTGCTTGTTATGGGTGTTAACGCCTGTCAGTGCGTCTATGAGACGGTTGAATCTGCGATGTCCAAAAAATACGGCATCCTTACGAGCAGGGATTTGATCGGGGGTTATTTCCCGTCGTCATTTCAGGGTGATTCGATGGCGTATCAACGGGGAATACAGGAGTGGTATGCGAGCCGGACGCTGTTTATGGAAACGCATGAACACATTATTCGGTCGCTGCGTGGCGAAGGGTGATTTTTGAGTGAAGACTTACGATCGTAGCTGCGATTGTAAGTCTTTTTTAGTCGGTATAGTTTTTTTGTTTACTCTATCTTCATAGCATGGTAAAATAGGGATATTCCATTACATTCACTATGACGCAAAAAGAAGCATTGGACATTTTGAAGACGGGGGTCAATGTTTTTTTGACAGGAGAACCCGGGGCAGGGAAGACGCATACGATCAATCAGTATGTGGCGTATTTGCGTGCGCACGGCATCGAGCCGGCCATCACGGCATCGACCGGCATCGCGGCGACGCATATCCATGGGATGACGCTGCATTCGTGGAGCGGCATCGGGGTGATGTATTCCCTGACCGATGAGGATGTCGCGGATATCGCCAAGAGCCGCTATATTAGCGCGCGTATCAAGAAGACGAAGGTGCTGATCGTGGACGAGGTCTCGATGATCGATGGCGAGACGCTTTCCAATGTCGAGCGGATCTGCCGGCGGGTCAAGAAATCCGCGCAGCCGTTCGGCGGGATGCAGGTGGTCTTCGTGGGGGACTTTTTTCAGCTACCTCCGGTTTCGGTATCGAAAAAAGAGATGAAATCGGTCTTTTCGTTTTCTTCCGTCGCGTGGCGGGTGATGAATCCGACCGTCTGCTATCTGACGGAGCAGCATCGTCAGGAAGATAAGAAATTTTTGGAAATCCTTTCGGCGATGCGTCGGGACGAATTCGGCGAGCAGCACTTCGAGCGGATGAGGAGCTGCCTGTTGACCATGGAGGAAATCCCGACCGATGTGACGAGGCTTTTTTCGCACAATGCCGATGTCGATACGATCAATGCCAAGGAATTGGCGAAGCTTGATAACAAGGTGCGTTCATTTTTGATGGCGGATCGAGGACCGGAGAGGCTGGTGGAGGCGCTTAAGCGTGGTTGCCTTTCTCCGGAACGATTGGATCTTAAGGAGGGCTCCGCGGTCATGTTTACTAAGAACAATCCCAATGCAGGATTCGTGAACGGGACGCTGGGCACCGTTATCGGTTTCGATGATGAGAGCCGTTGCCCGGTGGTGATGCTGCGTGACGAAACGGTGCTTACGGCCAAGCCGATGGAATGGGCGATCGAAGAGCAGGGCGAGGTTTTGGCACGGATCATGCAGATACCGCTGCGCCTCGCTTGGGCGATCACTATCCATAAGAGCCAGGGGATGAGTATGGATGCGGCGGTGATGGATCTGTCGCGGACATTCGAGTTCGGTCAGGGGTATGTGGCGCTCTCTCGCGTGCGATCCCTTTCGGGCGTGCATCTTTTGGGTGTCAATGATCAGGCATTCCGGGTCAGTCCGGAAATTTTGAAACAGGATATCGAGTTCCGCGAGCAATCCGATACGGCTCACAAAATGTATGAGGAACTCGCACAGAAGGATATCCTCAAGCGACAGAAAGACTTTGTCCGGTTGTGCGGCGGGCAGTGGACCGACCCGATGCCGATGGGAAGTTCCCTTCTGCAGGGCATCAAGAAATCTTTGCAGGGAGTATCCGAAAAAGAGGAGGTTTTGAAAAAGCCGGGTAAGCAAAAGGCGGCGAAATCGAGGAAATGGGATGCCAAGGAAGAAGCGAGGCTTAAGGCGCTTTTCTATGAGGATGTCCCGCTCTCGGAAATCGCTGAAACGCTTGATCGGCCGATCAGTGGCGCGCAGGCCCGTTTGAAAAAACTCGGCTTGCTCGGCAGCTGATGATCGGAGCATGTTTCTTAGAACTTGTCTACGATCTCACCGCACAAGTAAAACAAAATCCGTTGCTTGTCGGCTGAAATCTGAAAATTTCGGCTGCAAAACCTGAAAAGCTTGTCAGGTTATCCCGATAGCCTTTCGCGCTTTTTAGCTTTTTCGCTCGAAATTTTAAGATTTACAGCTCGACATGAGATTGTAGACAGGTTCTTAGTAAAAAAGCCTTACGGATACTATCTGCAAGGCTTTTCATATTGGGGTGACAGAGGGTTTAACAAAACTTCAGTCCTATGCCGAAATAGCGGAGTATTTCTTGGAGCATGGAAGGAAGGTTGTTACTGGGTATTATCGGGATGACAGCTATATCGGTCACGGTGACCGATGCTATTTCAGCATCCATCACTGCCGGGTGGAGCATCTTTTTGAGCGAGTCATCTATCCAGATGTTTTCTGGAATGGCGCCTTGTTTTTTGGCGCTCGCGATAAACTCATCGATAAAGGTTGTTAAGCGATCCAAAAATGTTTTTGCCAAGGATTCTTGTTCGAAGCCATCGAAGACAAAAGCCTTTTTGGTACGGGCATGGGTTTCGGGATGTTGATACCCGATACCTATGGAACAGGCGTAGAGTGTTTTGTTCACATGTCACCTCATGATTGTGTTGTTGACGACCTTCATATTGAAGCATTATGCAAGCAGTCCTGTCAATGTTTCAGGGCGCCGTTTCGGGCGGATTTACGGAACGCTCTCATATGATGCTATACTGAAGAGGTAATCGGCTTTATATTTCGTTATGGAAAAAATAGTGGTGTTTACGGATGGGGGTTCCCGCGGCAATCCCGGGGATGCGGCGATCGGCGTGTATATCGAAACGCTCAACAAGGAATATGGCGAGTGTATCGGGCACAAGACCAATAATGATGCAGAGTACGGGGCTATCTTGTTCGCCTTGCAGAAGATCAGGGCCTTGATCGGGAAGGAGAAATCAAAAAAGGTGCACGTGGATATGTATATGGACTCGGAGCTTGCGGTGAGGCAATTGAACCATATCTACAAGATCAAGGAGGAGCGCATCCAGAAATTGTTCATGGAGATATGGAATGAGATGCTCGATTTCGGCAAGGTGACGTTCACGCATGTACCAAGGGAGCAGAACAAGCGCGCGGATGCCATGGTGAATCATGCGCTCGATAATGCTTCGAAGCAGAGCAGCTTGTTGTAGGTGTTTGTGCTATACTGACAATATAATTTTACTTTCGATTTCACTATGTCGTTTTTGAAAAAAAAGTGGTTGTGGTTCGTAATCGCTCTCGCTATCGTGGGTTATTTTTGGTATTCGAGCCGTAATGCGGATCAGGATTTGTTCGTGACGACGCAGGTGTCGCGCGGGGATATTTCGCAGACCGTGTCCGCTTCCGCGACATTGCTCTCCGATACGGAAATCGATCTGAATTTCGAAACGGTGGGACGGGTGAAGAATATCGCGACGAAGGTGGGTGTATCGGTGAGTCAGGGCGATGTGCTTTCATCGATAGAGTCTTTGGCGCTGAATGAGGAGGTGAAGAAATCGCAGGCGGCGCTGGATCGGGCGCAGGCGGATGCCGGCGTGAATGACGATACGCTCCGCGAGGCCCGCGAGGTGCAAAAGAATGCCAAACAGTATGTGACGGATGTGACGGATGCGGAGGATCAGAAGGTGGATGCGGCCGACAAGGCCTATGACAATGCGGTGGAGTATGAATTAGACGTGCAAAGTTATTATAATCAGGTGGTGGACGACAACGGCGTGAGCAGTTCGACGGCCAAGAGCGCTAAGCTCACGCTCACGGCCGCAGCCAATGCCACGAAAGCGGCGAGGGAAGCCAAAGATACCGTAAGACGCAATCGCGACGTGGCGGTGAGGGTGGCCGACAATGCGTATGCATCGCAGAAGGAGAAGGTGAAGTCTCTCGAATCCAAGAGTCAGCAGGCGATCGAGAATAGCGCCATCGCCATTGCCTCGTCCAATTACGACATCGCGATCAATAATCTCGACAAGGCGGTTTTGAAGGCGCCTGTCAATGGCGTGGTGACGGTGATCAATTATGAGCGCGGCGAGGTGATAGGGTCGGGGAGTGTCAAGTCTTTCGGACGATTGCTTTCGACGGATCTGATTTTGGAGGCCAAGATTCCCGAGTCGGACATCGCTGCCGTGAAAACGGATCAGACGGCCGCTGTCACCTTCGATGCCCTGGAATCGGATGAGAAGCTTGAGGCAAGTATCGTGGAGATCGATCCGGAATCGACCGTCATCCAAGATGTCGTGTACTACAAGGTGAAGCTGCGTCTGGCGAATATCGATAGGCGCCTGAAGCCCGGTATGAGCGGCGATATCGACATCCACATCGCTGAGAAAAAAGGTGTTTTGACGCTGCCGACACGCGCTGTCAAGCAAGACGGGAATACCCGTTACGTGGAGGTGAAAAGTGCCGATGGCAAGATCGCTGAGCGCCGGGAGGTGAAAGTCGGGATCGAGGGCAGCGATGGCCAGATCGAGATCGTTTCCGGCGTGAGTGAACACCAGGAGGTTATCGTTGAGACGAAGAAACAATAGTTATGAATGAACCTTTGATCCAATGCGAGAACCTGACCAAGGTATATGAAAACGGGGATATACAGACCCGCGCTTTGTCTGAGGCGACATTTTCCATCGGCAAGGGTGAGTTTGTGGCGCTCATGGGGCCGTCCGGGTCGGGGAAATCGACGCTGATGCATGTGCTCGGATTGCTTGATCAGGCGACATCGGGGAAATACCTTTTCTTAGGGAGAGATGTCACGACGCTTTCGCAGGACGAGCAGGCCGAAATCCGTAACCAAAAAATCGGTTTCATTTTCCAGTCATTCAATCTGCTGCCGAGGACGAGCGTATTCGAGAATGTCGAGTTACCTCTTTTGTATGATGTGTACGGTCCTAGTCGGCGCGCCTTCCGTAATGGCGGGACGCGATCTGTAGAGGATATGGAGCGGTCGTTTTTCAGGATGTGGGAGGGCATGAGCAGGGATATGCACGAAACGAAAGTGATGGAGGCACTGACGGCGGTCGGCATGAAGCATCGCCGCGACTATATGACGAATCAATTGTCGGGCGGGGAGATGCAACGCGTGGCTATCGCAAGAGCCTTGGTCAATAATCCCGATATCATTTTCGCGGATGAGCCGACGGGGAATCTGGATTCCAAATCAGGGCTTCAGGTGATGATGATTTTGCAAGCGCTCAACGATAGCGGACACACGGTCGTGCTGGTCACGCACGAGACCACCACTGCCCAGCATGCCAAGAGGATGCTGTACATGAAAGATGGTAAGATCGTCGCGGACGATACTATCCAGAATCGTCGTATCGCCAAGGACGAGACGGAGTTGGCGAAATAGTTTTTCAAGTGTTTTTACTGAGCATGAAGAAAGTGTATATAAATATGGCAACAATATCTTATTCAACTGCAAAAAAAGATCTGACTGATTTGGAAGTCACCGGTTTTTTTGATGGTTGGCAAAGTAAGCCAAGTGAGGATGATCTGCGCAAAAGCATAGAAAATGCTGAATATATCGTTTTGGCGGTTGATAATGAAAAGAATAAGCTTGTAGGGTACATAACCGCTTTGTCGGATAATATTTTGAGTGCCTATATCCCTTTTCTCGAGATAGAAAAAAATTATAGAAAACAAGGTATCGGTCGTGAACTTATAAAAAGAATGATGGTTCAGATCGATCATTTGTATATGGTCGATCTTGTTTGTGATAAAGATGTAGCCCGTTTTTATGAGAAGTTCGGTTTTTCGTCTTATCATGTAATGATACGACGGAACTATACCAATCAGTAAATGGCTATCGTGCGTCATCCCCCGACCGCATTCGGAATGACACGATCAGAACAGTACTATCGTGTGGAGAGATATTTGGTGCAGTATACTCGTATTAGATGAATTATGATTCCACAAATCTATCGATCGATGAAAATGGCCTGGAAGAATCTGTCCGCTTCGAAATTCCGGACGTTTTTGACGATACTCGGCATCGTGATCGGCATCGCGTCGGTGATACTGGTGATGTCGGTGGGCGCTTCGGCGCAGCAGCTCATTTTGGGGCAGATCCGTTCGGTCGGCTCGAATCTGGTGGGTATCCTTCCGGGTGCCTCGGAAGAATCCGGACCGCCCGCCTCGGCGTTCGGCGTGGTGACGACGACGCTCACGATGGAAGATGTCGAGGCTATCATCAAGCAGAATCCGCATGTCTTGGCCGCGTCGGGCTATGTAAGCGGTTCTTCGACGGTGTCGTATAAGAATGAGTCGTTCGCCATGACGTATCAGGGCGTGTCCGCGGAACTTCCTTTGGTGGAAAGCATCATGATCGGAGAGGGCAGATTCTTTACGGCGGATGAAAACAAGGGGCTGTCTCGGGTGGTGGTGCTCGGTTCCGAGCGCGCACATGATCTTTTCGGAGACCTTGATCCTTTAGGCAAGACAGTTTCTTTCGGGGACCTGAATTTTTCGGTGGTGGGCGTGCTTGAGGAACGGGGGAGTTCGGGATTTTCTAATCCGGATCAGACGGTCTACGTCCCGGTCACCACCGCGCAGAAACTCTTGCTCGGCATCGACTATATTAGCTTGGCCCGGATGAAAGTGGATACCGAAGATAATATTCCTCTGGTGACGGAGAGCATACGTAATATCTTACGCGATCGTCACGATCTTGAGGGTGATAAGGAGGATGATTTTTCGGTGCGTAGTACGGCGGAGGCGCTTTCCACCATTACCAATATCACCAATGTGCTCAAGTACTTCTTGACGTTCGTGGCAGGCATTTCTTTGTTTGTGGGCGGTATCGGCATCATGAATATCATGCTTATCGCGCTCAAGCAGCGGATTCGCGAGGTGGGGCTGCGAAAAGCGCTGGGCGCCCGCAATGCCGATATACAATTCCAGTTTCTTGTCGAGTCGGTATTTATCTCCCTTGCCGGGGGCGTGCTCGGATTCCTTTTGGGGGTCGGTCTGACCTATGTGGCGGCCGTGATCGTTCAGAGTTTGGGCTATGAATGGGAATTCATCCTGACTTTGCAATCGGCTCTTGTCGCCCTTGTCGTCGTTTTGATCATCGGCATTTTCTTCGGTCTATACCCCGCCAAAAAAGCTGCAGAGGTGAGTCCGATGGAAGCTTTGCGTTACGAATAGCTGTTCACTGAAATATATGCAAGAAATTTTTCTCTCACTCAAATTCGCCTGGAAGAACCTGACTGCCAATTTCGGCCGGACAATGCTCACGCTTTCCGGCATCATTATCGGTACCATCGTGATTATCATGGTGGTGACGCTGGGCGATGTGGTCAAGGGTTACGTTTTGGGACAGGTGGATACCTATGGGTCGGATGTGATCCAGGTGGAGGTGAAGATTCCGTCCGCTTCGAAAAATTCGACGCAGAACGCCACTTCGCTCGCTTCGGGCGTGCAGATAACCACACTTAAGCAAAGCGATGCTGAGGAGATCGAGAAGCTCCCGAACGTGGTGACCTGGTATGGGGGGTCGCTGGGGCAGGAATTGGTGAGTTTTCAGGAAATCAACAAACGCATCATGCTGTTCGGGGCGTCGTCCGGTATCGTCGGGGTGGATAAGAATATCAAATTGGCGGAGGGCAGTTTTTATAGCGAGTCGCAAGAGAAGGGATTGTCTCAGGTAGTGGTGCTCGGTTCGGGCGTCAAGGAATCGCTTTTCGGCGATACGCCCGCGATAGGGAAGAACATCAAGATGAAGGGGCAATCGTACAAAGTGATCGGTGTATTGGAGGAGCGCGGCTCGACGGGATTCGTTAGTTTCGATGATTTCATCTATGTTCCGCTTCAGACGCTCCAGAAAAAGATTCTCGGTGTCGATCACGTGACGTTTATCACCGTCAAGATGCGGGATGTCTCTATGGCGGCCCAGACAGCGCGCGATATCGAGATATTGCTGCGCGACCGCCATGATATCCGCAAGGAAGGACAGGATGATTTCGCGGTGACCACCATCAAGGAAGCGCAGGAAATGATACAGACCGTGTTCGGTGCCATCCAGATGCTGCTTTTGGTGCTGGCCTCGATTTCGCTGATCGTGGGCGGGGTGGGCATCATGAACGTGATGTTCGTGGCTGTGGCGGAACGCACGGGGGAGATCGGCTTGCGAAAGGCTTTGGGCGCTCGTGCCAAGGATATCTTATGGCAATTCTTGGTGGAGGCGCTTATCGTGGCGCTTATCGGCGGTATCATCGGCATCATCATCGCGGAGGTGCTGCTTTTCGGCATCTTTGCCTTGCTTCCATCTTTCGGATTCCCGGTCGCTTTCGACTTTTCTCTTCAGACCGTTCTTTTGGCCATGGCATTTTCCATGATCGCCGGATTGACGTTCGGTGTCTATCCGGCGTGGCGGGCGTCGCAGATCAGCCCCATTCAAGCGATCAGGCAGGGATAAACTTCGATGTTTGCTCTTCGCGTCCATTTGCGGTAAGGTTAGGGTATAGACAGTACGCATCACTTTTGTAGTATCGCAGCTTTCAATAAACAAAAACGGTAGCTTTCTTTCGGGGGAGATGTCTGGTAAATTTTACAATTATGTTTGGATGGGGTAAAAAAACACAGCCCGGGTTTCAGAGTATCTTCGGATTTCCGGTCGCCTATGAGGTTTCCGTCGGGGCGGTCATTTTTCGTCGCGTTGAAAATCGGATCGAGTATCTTTTGCTGCGTTACCCGCATGGTCACTGGGATTATGTGAAGGGGCATATCGAGGCCGGCGAGACGCAGGAAGAAACGCTGCGGCGCGAGACAGCGGAGGAATCAGGCATCAAGCATATCGAGGTCGTGAAGGGTTTTCGCAAGTATACACGTTATTTCTATACCGCCAAAGGCACCGAACTTGTGAAGCGCAAGCGATCCGGAAAAGGCATCTGGATATTCAAAACCGTCTATTTTTATCTCGCCGAGGCGATCGATAGTAATATTGCCATTTCGGAGGAGCATACCGGTTTCGCCTGGCTTCCCTTCGAAGAAGCGATCAGTAAGCTCACCTTTCCGGCTGCCAAAAATATTCTCGAAAGCGCCCATGCTTTTCTGAAAAAATAGGCATTTTTGGACAGGATGGAGGGGGATTTTTTATTTGCTTAAAACGAAAGAGCGCGATATAATGCCAAAAGACTGGTAATTATGATTGTTTCTATAGATGAGAAATATGAAAATTCATCAAAAAATGCGGTTGCGATTCGGTTTGGTGGTGGCTCTTGCGGTGGTTGCGGGATTTTTCGCCTATCCTCAGGCCGGTATGTTCATGCCGCAGAAGGTGCAGGATGTTTTGAATAAGCCGCAGATCAATCTTGGACTGGATCTGCAGGGAGGAATTCATTTGGAGTACGTTGTTGACGTATCCAACATTGACTCCGAAAAGAAAAATGACGCCCTGGAATCGTCTTTGGCGGTGATCGAGCGTCGTGTCAATGCGTTCGGTGTGGGGGAGCCGTTGGTGCAGTTGGCGAAGTCCGGCACCGAGGATCGGATCATCGTGGAGCTTCCGGGAGTGAAAGATGTCGAGCAGGCGAAGAGAATGCTCAAGGAAACACCGACTTTGGAATTCAAGGAGGAGGCCGGCGATGAAACGAACTCGATGTTCGACGCATCCAATGCTACTGCCAAGGTGAATGCCGGGGCGGCTTTGGATCGCGCAAAAAAAGGCGAGGACTTCGAGGCGCTCGCCAAGGAGTTGAGTCAGGATCCCGGATCCAAGGATAAGGGTGGCGATCTGGATTTCGCGAAAAAGGGTCAGTTCGTGCAGGAATTCGACGACGTTATTTTCAATGATACCTTAAAATCGGGAGAAGTGTGGCCGGAGCTTGTGGAGAGTCAGTTCGGTTGGCATATCATCAAGAAGGTGGAGGAGCGCGGCGAAGGAGATGCTAAGGAAGTGCGTGCTCAGCACATCCTGTTCCGCAAGCAGTCTGTCGATATGTACCCGGAGCTCGCCTGGAAAGCGACAGGACTTACCGGAAAGAATCTCACAGATGCGCAAGTCGATAGGCAGAGCCAAGGCCTGAGCAAGCCGCAGGTGGCGATACAGTTCGACGATGAGGGAACGGGGCTTTTCGCCGATCTGACGAAAAAGAATCTCGGTAAGAGGATGGCTATCTTCATCGACGGGCAGATTGTGAGCGCACCGACCGTACAGAGCGAGATTACCAACGGCAAGGCGGTTATCACGGGAAACTTCACGGAAAAAGAGGCGAAGGATTTGGTGTCACGATTGAATGAGGGGGCGCTGCCGGTACCGATCACGCTTGTGGGACAGCAGAGCGTTTCCGCATCTTTGGGTGAGGAATCCCTTCATCAGAGCCTGTTCGCCGGTATGGTTGGCGTGGCGACCGTGATCGTATTTATGATTATCTACTATCGATTCTTGGGATTGATAGCGGCATTGGCCCTTGTCCTATATACCGCGCTTCTAGTGACCGTTTTCAAGTTCTCTTCGTATACGCCGTTTTCTATTACGTTGACCTTGGCCGGTATCGCCGGATTCATCCTTTCCATCGGTATGGCTGTGGATGCGAATATCCTGATATTTGAACGTACCTGGGAGGAGCTGAGGAACGGCAAGTCCGTGTCGAAAGCTATCGAAGAAGGTTTTCGTCGGGCATGGCCCAGTATCCGTGACGGCAACTCCTCGAGCATTCTCACCTGCCTTATCCTGATCTGGTTGGGAACGGGGTTTGTGAAAGGTTTCGCGATCATCCTGATGATCGGCGTGCTCTTCTCGATGTTTACGGCTATCGTATTGGTCAAGACCATCCTCCGTTTCGCGTTGGGGGAATGGGTGCAGAAACGAGTGTGGCTCATCGCGCCGAAAAGGAAGCTGCCCAAGGGCGAGTGATAGGATTAATGTAACGAATTATTTTATGTGGTCTTTGATTCAAAAAAGAAAATACGCGTACTGGGTTTCCGGCCTGTTGACAGTCTTAAGTATTGTCGCCATTTCCGTTTGGGGATTGCGATTGGGTATCGATTTCAAGGGAGGTACCCTGATGGAGGTGCAGTTTTCGGATGGCAAAGTGCCGCAGGCGCAGGATGCGCAGGCTTCGCTTGAGGCGCTGGAGCTCCGCAGTCTGAGCATACAGCCGACCGGCGAGAAGGGGATGATTATCCGCTACCTCGCATCCGATGAAGCCCTGAACGAAAAGGTGTTGGCGGAACTTCAGAAATTCGACGATAAGACGGAGCTTGTGCGCGTGGATTTTATCGGCGCTTCCGTTTCGAATCAGATCAGGCAGGACGCGATCAATGCCTTGATTACCGCGATTATCGGTATTGCTTTGTATATCGCATGGGCCTTCCGCAAGGTGTCTCGCCCGGTATCTTCGTGGTACTACGGCATCATGGCCAATGTCGCCTTGTTTCATGATCTTATTATTACAGTGGGCATCTTTTCCGTTCTGGGGCATTTCTTCGGAGTGGAAGTGGGTGCGCCGTTCATCGCAGCACTCCTTACTATTTTGGGGTTCTCGGTTCATGATACGATCGTCGTGTATGACCGGGTGCGTGAAAACCTGACGCGGTCTCGTGCCAAAGAAAACTTCGAGGATGTTGTCAACCGTTCCTTGAATGAGACCATCGCCAGGTCATTCAATACGTCGTTTACGGTCATCGTCGTCTTGCTCGCGATCGCCGTGTATGGTGGCGAGTCTATCCGGTATTTCGCGCTCGCGCTCCTCATCGGTGTGGCGGCAGGAACCTATTCTTCCATCTATGTCGCTTCCGCTTTGCTGGTGACGGGCTATGAGTGGAAGCAAAAAATCAATTAACAATGAACAATCAACGGACAACAAGATGAAATCATTTTTGATGGTTGTTGGCTGCTGATTGATGACTGAAATTATGTGGAATCCATTTACGAAAAAAGACGAGGATGAGAAAAAAGATGGTGGTAGTCAGGCTGCGGTCGGGCCGGATATGAAGAATATGAATATGCTTCAGCGCATGGCTATGAAGCGTTTTATGGCTATGAGTCCGCAAGAGCAGCAGAAGATGGTGCAGAAAATGATGACCCCGAAAAATATCGCCAAGCACAAAGACGAAATCCTGCAGCAGCTCGAAGAGGCTCGCAAGAGCGGTATGGTCTCAGATGATCAGTATCGTCTTGCCAAGCGTAAAATGGGTTTGGATAAATAGAAAAATTAAAAATTCGGCATATTGCGTCGTTCCAATCTCTGATGCTGAACCATGCCCGAATTTTTAATCTTTGAGATATCGTATGGATAGCCGGACGACAATCGAGGAAGTAAAGGAATTGATCGCACAGTTTATGAAAGAGCGTGAGTTGAATCCTGGCTCTCGGGATTTGGCTGTTTCTATTTCTCTGAAAGCTTCCGAACTGCTCGAGCATTTCCAATGGTCTGAAAAGGGCGACGGGGATGCTCTTGAAATAAAACGCGCGCTTGCCGATGTGATGATTTATTGCCTGGAATTTGCTACACTGAACAATATCGATATTTCTGAAGCCATTCATGAAAAAATGCTACAAAACGAAAAAAAATATCCGAAAGCAGAATCTTACAATAAATAGCAGCGAAATTTTTACTACGTCCATATGTCTATGAATACACAAATGCAAGTCGATGAGATTCTGACCAGAGGCGTTTCGGAAGTTATCGATCTCGATCGGCTTCGGGCGCGCCTGCTTTCCGGCGAATCCTTGCGCATCAAATTCGGCATCGACCCGACAAGCCCGAATATCCATCTTGGACGGGCGGTTTCGCTACTGAAGCTACGTGATTTCCAAAATCTTGGGCATACGATCGTGTTTATTGTCGGTGATTTTACCGGGGTGGTGGGGGACACTTCCGATAAAGAGAGCGAGCGTCCGATGCTGTCTTCTGAAGCGGTGCATCAGAATATGCGATCGTATGTGGAGCAGGCAGCGAAGCTTTTGGATATAGACAAGATCGAGGTGCATTATAATTCCGAATGGCTCGGCAAACTTGATTATAATGAAATCGGGGAGCATGCCGACCAGTTTTCCGTGGCGGAATTCATCGCGCGTGACAATATCAAGAAACGGTTGGATGCCGGGAAGCGGGTCTCGCTTCGGGAAATGCTCTATCCGTTGATGCAGGGCTATGACAGCGTGGCCGTCGAAGCGGATGTGGAAATCGGTGGCAATGACCAGCGCTTCAATATCCTTTCGGGGCGAAAATTGCAGGCGCATTATAAGCAGGTGCCGCAGGATGTCCTTCTGACCAACCTTATTCTCGGGACGGACGGCCGCAAGATGAGTTCAAGCTTCGGCAATACCATCAATCTGTTGGATGGCGCGCAGGATATGTTCGGGAAAATCATGAGCGCTCCTGATGATTTGATCATCGATTACTTGGTGCATTGCACCCGCGTGCCGATGCAGGAAATTTCGCAGATAGCGGAAGGCATCGTTTCCGGGACGCTCAATCCGCGCGATGCCAAACTGCGATTGGCCAAGGAGGTCATCATGATCTATCATGGCGCCGACGCTGCCGATGAAGCAGAGCGGTACTTTATCGATACGTTTTCCAAGAAAGAGATTCCTCAAGATGTCCGAGAGGTCACGGTGAAGATCGATGAGAAATATATCGATGTTTTGGCGAAAAACGGCTTGGCGGAGAGCAAGAGCGATGCTCGTCGGAAAATCGATCAGGGAGGCGTTTCTCTTGAGGGCGAGAAACTCTTTATCGATGCTTTGGTAGCCGAAGGGGATGATGACAAGGTGCTCAAGGTGGGCAAGAAGGATTTCGTGAAAATCAAGGTCGCATAAGAGAGTCTTTTTTCGCTCGCAAGGAGCCGCTTTATAAATTCAGCATGACACATATACAAAGTCTATGAATGAACTCAAAAAACATGTCGTCGATATCCAGAATGAAGCCTTCGCCCTTGTGGCGAAAGCCAAGACGGAAACGGATCTCAATGAGATCGAAATCCGGTTTCTCGGTCGTAAGAGTGAGTTCAATGCCCTGCTTAAGGGTCTGAAGGACCTGTCTTCCGAGGAGCGGCAGGCGGTCGGCCCTTTGGTCAATGCCATCAAGCAGGAAATGATCAGATCTTTCGCGGAGGCTCGCCAGAAAATGAAGCTCGCTTCTGTTGATTGGGAGAAGGATCGTTTGGACGTGACGGCGCCTGGCGTGAAGTTGCCGGAAGGACATTTGCATATCCTGACGCAGGTGCAACGGGAAATCGAGGATATTTTCACTTCGATGGGCTTCGATATCGCCAGTGGTCCGGAAATCGAAACCGAATTCTATAATTTTGATGCCCTCAATACCCCAGCCCATCATCCGGCGCGCGATATGCAGGATACCTTTTATATCAAATCCAAAGATGGACAAGAGAACTTGTCTTTGCGATCGCAGACATCGGCGGTGCAGGTCCGGTATATGGAGCAGCACACGCCGCCATTCCGTATCATCGCTCCTGGCAGAGTATTTCGCAATGAAGCGACCGATACGACACATGAACACACCTTCTTCCAATTCGAGGCGCTTATGGTAGGAGAAGACATCAATGTCGGCAATTTGAAATATGTTGCTCAGGAATTTTTTTCACGATTTTTTAAGACGGAAGTCAAGATCCGTTTGCGACCGAGCTATTTCCCGTTTGTGGAGCCTGGATTCGAATTCGATATCAGTTGCTTGAGCTGCGGTGGAGAAAAAGGCTGTTCTGCTTGCCGTCACAACGGATGGCTTGAACTCGGCGGTGCGGGTATGGTCAATCAGAATGTCTTTGTGAATGCGGGGTATGAACGCAATCGATACCAGGGATTGGCCTGGGGCTTTGGACTTGAGCGATTGGCGATGATGAAATACGATATCCCGGATATCAGACTTTTTCATAGTGGTGATACCCGATTTTTGAGTCAGTTTTAAATTTAGGCGGGCGACTTTATGTTTTTAGTGTCATCCTGAACTTGTTTCAGGATCTCGAAGAAATAAAGCTGGTTTTATAAAAATTGTCATGCTGAAACAAGTTCAGCATGACAACCGGAAATGATCAACTCGAATCAGTATGACTATTTAAAAAATTACTTGCTTAATACATATGAAATATAGCTACAAATGGTTGCAAGAATTATCAGGAACCCAAAAAACAGCGCAAGAGCTGGCGGATTTTTTGACGATGCGTACGTTCGAAGTGGAATCGGTCGAGGAGATCGGATTCGATACGGAGAATGTGATTATCGGAGAAGTGATGGAGTTGGTCAAGCATCCGAATGCTGATAGGCTTCGTGTGGCGCAAATAAACGTCGGTTCGGAGACGTTGCAGATCGTATGTGGCGCACCGAATATCGAGGTGGGTCAGAAAGTGCCGGTTGCGATGGTAGGCGCGAAGCTTCCCGGGAATTTCGAGATCAAGGAGAGCGAGATCCGCGACGTCACCTCGTACGGAATGGTCTGTTCTCAGAAAGAATTGGGATTGGGTGGGGGTCACGAAGGAATCTTTGTCTTGCCGGAAGCGGCTGTTTCTGGGGATTTTCTGAGGGATTTTTTGAATGATAGCGATTTTTTGTTGGACATCAAGGTCTTGCCCGACCGTGCGCACGATGCGCTCAGTCATGTCGGCATGGCTCGGGAAATCGTCGCCCTGGAAGAGGGCGAATTGGATTATGATTATGAAAGTTTGGTTCTTCCGGAGAGCGAATCGAAGGCATTCACTGTCTCCATACAGAGTGAAGGGCTATCGAAACGGTATATCGGTGCCTTGATCCGAGATATCGAGGTAAAGGCCTCTCCTATCTGGCTGCAGAACCGTTTGAAAAAACTTGGTATCCGTTCTATCAACAATGTGGTGGATGTGACGAATTTCGTGATGCTCGAACTCGGGCAGCCATTGCATTCTTTCGATTGGGATATTATGGCAGAGCGCGAAGATGGAAGCAAGGGCGTGGATGTGCGTTTTGCGGAGGCGGGAGAAACGGCCGCGTTGCTCGATGGTAAAACCTATACGCTTTCCGGCGAAGATATCGTGATCGCGGATGGCGCGGGCGTGTTGGCGGTGGCTGGCGTGATGGGTGGAAAAGATTCCGGCGTGACAGGTGAAACAAAGAGCATCTTTTTGGAGGGCGCTCATTTTGATTCGGTCTCTATCCGTAAAACGCGTACCAAGCTTGGTATCCGTACCGATGCTTCTGATCGTTTCGAAAAAGACCTCGACCCGAACCTTGCGGAAAAAGCGATGGTGCGCGCATTGGAACTTTTAGCTCATATCGCGAAGGGCTCGGATGTGGCGATAGTGGATGTATATCCGGATCCATTCGTATCCAGAGTAGTGCCACTTCCGGTCGGTGCTGCGCAGAAATTGCTGGGAATCGATATATCGGCAGAAGATATCGAGAAGATACTGCCGCGATTGGGATGCAGGGTGAAGAGGAATGAGCAGGATGTTTTGGATGTGACGGTTCCGACGTATCGTTTGGATATCGATTCCGCTGAAGATTTGATCGAGGAGGTCGGCAAGATGATCGGCTATGATGTCGTTCCGGTTATCGCACCGAAGATTTCGCTCACAGGTGTTACACAGGATGGGGTGCGTTTATTGCAGCGGAAGTTACAAGATAGTGCTTGCGCAAACGGTTTTACGGAGGTACTCAATTATGCTTTTTATAGTAGACAGGATGCGGAGGCGACCGGTATGGGAGATGTGTCGTATTTGGAATTGGCCAATCCGATGAATCCTGATCAGGCGCTGATGCGGGCCAGTCTGCTTCCTCATATGTTGAGGAATATCCGTGAGAATCTGAAGCATCAAAAGTCGCTGCAGCTCTTCGAATCGGGCAATGTGTACTATGCATCGGAATTCCAGGCGGTGCATGAGAGTCAGATATTTGCCGGATCGATCGTCTTGGAAAAAAATGATGCGGAGTCGTTCTTCGTACTCAAGGGAATGCTCGAGCGGATGCTGCATGGGATCGGCATCGTTTCGACCTATGATACGACCGAGAGTGTCGGCCAGTACTGGCACCCGACCCGCACCGGGGACATATTCGGTGTGCAGGGGCACGACGCGATTCATATCGGACGCATCGGAGAAATCCATCCGTTCGTTTTGGAATACTTCCAGATCAAGAAGCGCGTGGCCTATTTCGAATTGGATTACGCGTCGCTTCAGAAGCTGGTCGGTGTTGTGAAATCCTTCGTGCCGATGAACCGTTATCCGGAAGTATTGCGCGATATCTCGATTTTCGTGCCGGCGACCGTGCGGGTCAAGGATATCATCGACGGTATCAACAAGAAAAGCCAAGGACTTGTGCTCGGCGTCGAACTCTTCGATCAGTACTTCGACGAGGAAAAGAATATGAAGAGCCTCGCTTTCCACATCCATTTCGGCGCTATGGACAGGACTCTTGAGGGCACAGAAGCGGATGCTTTGCTTGAAAAGATCACTGCCTCGCTCGAAAAAACCCTCAAAGTCGCCCGTCGTGTATAAAAAATCCTTTACGCTAGCTGATGCAAATTTCATCATAAATCAGAAGAGAGTCATCATGGCTTTAACACCCAAATATCTGACAGCCATGATTCTTTTCAGATGTACATTATAAGGTCAGGGTTGCCTATGCGCTCTGATCTTTCAGATTATTTTTTAAGGTTTTTATGCTGGACATTTGAGGGGAAATGTTGTATGCTGTGGAGGATAGGCCCTTTCAAAATACGCTCTATCAAAACAAATCGGGCAATCGCGCTTATTCGAAAGGGTAGGTGAGGAAAGTCCGGACACTCGCTTCTGGCAACAGAGGCAGCAGGGTAGCGGGTAATCCCCGTCGTCCGTGAGGACAGAGGTGCGAGCAGAGACGTCTTTCTCCGAAAGGGGAGGACATCCTCATTTCGGTGAGGATGAGTCCCGATAGCGATATCGGGAGTGAAACGGCTAAATCCTTACCCGGGTGCAAGGTCGTGCCCCGACTTTTGTCGGGGAGTGCCGCTTGAGCATGATAGCGATATCATGCCTAGAGAAATGATTGCCGGCTGCCCTTAAAAGCAGCGCACAGAATCCGGCTTATAGGTTTGTTTTGATAGCGCGTGTTTTGAAGATGATGAGAATGATGTGCGAATTCATTTTTTTGAGGCTTGCGAGCGCGACGGCGCGAGGACGAGGAATTTTTCAGCAGAAAAATATCCGTACTCAAAAAAATGAATTCGCACATCATTCTCGAATCAGTTCGGAATATTAATGCAGAACGGTTATCGATGGTATACTGAAAGAAGAGTTTTCTAACTATATTTTCTTATGAAACGATCCGAATTGTTTTTTAGCGGTATTCAGGTTCCGGTGGATTATGCGATGGTCGTCCTGGCATCCCTGACCGCGTTCGCCATCCGCGATATCCCGCAGGTGGTGTCGGCTTTGCCAAAATTGTATCAATTTTCATTCAATACCTATCTGGACGTGACGTTCATCATCGCCGGACTGATGGTGCTCGTGTATGCGATCGAGGGTTTGTATGATATCCGTTCGACGCGTAAGTTTTGGCAAGAAGCCTTCAAGGTGTTTTCGGCGACATCGCTCGGATTGGTCATCATCATCGTGGCGATATTTTTGAAACGGGAATGGTTTTCGTCCCGTTTTATCATCCTCTCCGCGTGGATGTTCGCGGTTGTCTATGTCGTTTTCGTCCGGTATCTGATGCAGAAATTCCAGAAGTGGCTGGTAGCGAAGCGCGGCATCGGAGTCCATCGCATCGCACTCATCGGGACCAATGGCAGGATACGCCGTCTGAAGTCGGTGTTCAAGAAGAACCCTTCGCTCGGGTATAAGGTGATAGGCGTGCTGGAGACGGGCAGCATCAAAGCGGTCAAGGAATTGCGCCTCCGTCAGGGTATCGATGAGATCATCGTGTGCGATCCGACGCTGACCGATGGCGAACAGGAAAAATTGGTGGATTATTGCGCCATCAATAACATCGTTTATAAATACGTTCCGACGACGCTGCAGACAGCTCGTTTTACGATGAAGATGTTCGATGGGGGGCCGATGATCGAGGTCGAGCATACGCCGTTGGACGGTTGGGGGAAGATCTTGAAGCGCATCTTCGATATCATCGCTTCGCTCACACTGATCGTCCTTTCGTCACCGATCATGCTTATCGTTGCGCTGCTCATCAAGATCGAGGATCGTAAGGGACCGATCGTTTATAAGAATGAACGTATCGGGGAAAACGGAGTCGTTTTCTATGTTTATAAGTTCCGCTATATGCAGTGGAAACACTGTATTACCAAAGAAAACCCGGAGCTTAAGGCGGCGATCGCCTATGAACAGGAGCTTATCAAGGATCTCAGTATCCGCAAAGGACCCTTGTATAAGATCCAGAATGATCCGCGAAAGATGCGCGTCGGCGCGTTCATCGAACGCTATTCGCTCGATGAGCTGCCGCAGTTTTTCAATGTTTTGCTGGGCACCATGAGTTTGGTGGGGCCGCGTCCACATCAGAAGCGCGAGGTGGAGAAGTATAAGGAATACCATCGCAGGCTTCTGACCGTCAAGCCGGGTGTGACGGGGATGGCGCAGGTGGCGGGCCGTTCTGATCTGGCTTTCGAGGATGAATACAAGATCGATCTTTTCTATATCGAGAACTGGTCCTTGCTGCTCGATATACAGCTGTGTTTCAAGACCGTCGGCGTCCTCTTCCGTAGGCGGAAAAATTGACGTCCGTCCCTGCTCGTGCTAGAGTGGGGTATGCTATCGAAATTTCGGTAGTGAGGATTTTCACGTAGATGGATCTTTAAAAATCAATATGTTTTTGTTCAGGGGAACATTATCATGAAAATGTTGACATTCGTTGGGTGGAGTCTATGGAATCTTTTGATCGCTATCGACTCGTGGCTGATACGGTATTTTTTTCAGCCGTTTATGGATGCCGGTTATGAGAGCTGGAGCCGGAGGGGGAGAGGGATGCTCGTGTTTCATACCGTCGGTATCGCCGTTATATCGTTTATGATCCCGGTGGTGATAGATGAGCATGAATCGTTGCTTGAAATCGGGAAGGCTCTCTTCGCACTTGCTTCAAGCGTTGTCATAGTGCGCTTTGTCCTTCTGAGGATGCTGCAGCTTTTTGTGCGGTTTTTCTACGGCGATAATGATGAAATAGCGAAATTCATCCTATTCGACCTCTTGAAAACCGTGCTGGTTATCGGGATATTCTGCGCGCTTGCGTTCGATATCGGGGATATTTTTCTGACCGTGAGCATGCTTTTGTTTTTATGCGCGGTCTTCTTCGAATGTTGTGAGCACCCTCAGCGTAGGGCGAAACTGTCACGTAAAGAACATATTCGCGCCTGAAAACAGGAAAACCAGGATACGCTATCCGCTTTCGGTCCTTGCAAGTCAATTTGCAGGACCGTTTTTTATGCCAACTTTTCTGAAAGTCGTAAATGCTTTATACTAAAGGTATAATTCTTCACTTCGACACTATGCTTATCTTGGGGAAATGGGTTTTGAACGCACTCGCTTTTTTAGTGGTTGCCAATATCGTTCCCGGCATTCACATCGCCAGTTTCTGGACGGCGCTCGTGGTGGCGCTTTTGTGGGGTGTCATTGGAGTGACACTCAAGCCACTTCTGATTATCCTGACGTTGCCGGTCAATATCCTGACGCTCGGCCTCTTTACCTTCGTTATCAACGGGTTTTTCCTGATGCTTTTGGCCAAAATCGTGGAGGGATTTGAGGTGAACGGCTTCGGCGCCGCCATCTTGGGCGCATTGGTACTTTCCCTTTTGCACTGGTTTTTGCATGCCGTTTTCCGTAAGGCCGCCCTGTCGGAATAATCCCTATGAAAATAGCTTTAGTCCATGATTATCTGGTACAAAGAGGGGGAGCTGAGCGCGTGCTCGAAGTGTTTACGGAATTGTTCCCGTATGCGCCGATTTACACGTTGATATACGATCAGGATGCCATGCAGGGATTGTTCGCCGGCAAGGATATCCGGACGTCCTTTTTGCAGCGCTTCGCATGGATACGCCGCAACCATCGGCTGTTTCCGCCGCTCATGCCGCTTGCGATCGAGCAGTTCGATTTCTCGCAGTACGATATCGTCTTGTCCGATTCCTCAAGCTATGCCAAGGGCATCATCACCAAGCCCAAGACGCTCCACATCTGCTATATGCACACGCCGATGCGTTATGCCTGGGACGACTGCCAGAAATATACGCAGGATTTCGGTTTCCCGAAGTTCATCACCCGGTTCGTGCCGTTCTTCATGAATCCCATCCGTCTGTGGGACAAGGCGTCCGCCGATCGGGTGGATAATTTTTTGGCCAATTCGCGCTTCGTTGCCAAGCGCATCTGGAAGTACTATCGCAAGGAGGCGAATATCATCCATCCGCCCGTCGATGTGAATCGTTTTTTCATCGCGCCCAAGCAGGAGGACTATTTCCTCATGGTGGGGAGGCTGATCGCCTATAAGCGGCATGATATCGCTATCGAGGCCTTCAATAGTCTGGGTCTTCCGCTCAAGATCATCGGCCGCGGATTGGAAATCGAGCGCCTCAAAAAGATCGCCGGTCCGAATATCGAATTCTTGGGCAGGGTGTCTGATGAGGAATTGCCCGAGTACTATGCCAAGTGCCGCGCTTTCATCTTCCCGCAGGAAGAGGACTTCGGCATCGTGGCGATAGAGGCCATGGCATCGGGGCGTCCGCTTATCGCGTATAGGGGTGGGGATATCGCCGAGCATCTGGAGAACGGCAAGATGGGCATGTTCTTCGAGCGGCAGGATGCGGCTGCCATCGTCGAGGCGGTGACCAATTTCAAAGACGGGGATTATGACCCGACCTATATCCGAAACAAGGCCCTCCAGTTTGACAAGGATCATTTCAAGGCTAAAATAAAGGAATATGTACAGAGCGCTTTAGCGGAACACTTAAAGAAATAACTATGGAACTCAAAGATATCATCACCATTTTTCGCACGCACCGAAATGCTTTTTTCATGACGGTCGCTCTGTGCGTCGCGCTCGGTGCCTTCGGGCACAGCCTTCAGAAAGAGCATGTCGCCAGCAATCTTACGCTCAATGTGACGCGCCTGGGTTCGGATAAGACGATGGACTACCAGTATCACGATTTCTATCGCCTCCAAGCGGATGAGCGTTTTGCGGACACGGTCGTGCGTTGGCTTGGATCACCGCGTATCGTTTCGGATATTTATGCGGATATAAGTGATGCGAACAGTCACGCCTTCAAGGCGCAGCGATTATCTTCACAGATGATCCAGGTGACCTATGATGCGTACGATGGCGCTTTTGCGGATAAGATAGCCCAATCGCTCGTCGCCCGCATCAATAGGGAGGCGGATACGCTCAATAAGGATCAGCAGGAATCGACCTGGTTTTCGGTGGTGGGCGATGATCCGGTCGTCCGCGACGGCCGCATCGGCATAACCCTTATTCTTGCCGTATCGCTCGCACTGGGAGTGTTCCTCGGTTTCTGGGTAGTGTTATTGAGGCATTATTTTTCTAGTACCCGAAGAAATTAGTGGAGTATTCTTGTAGAGAGCGACCCGTACAATATATTCCAAGTCTTACTCTGCAGCCTTGTCGAGTACGCCAAACGGCTACTACGCGAGACTCGGAATATATTTTACGGGTAAAGGAAAAGACTCAAAGATTGAGAAAGAAACAAAGGCAAGGAAAAAAGAAAGAAATTCAGTATTGATGCAATGATTATGAAAATCGGAATAGACATACGATGTTTGGCGTCCGGAAAACGGACAGGAGTGGAGGAATATACGATGCAGCTGTTGGAAAATATTTTCCTGCGCGATCGCGAGAATACGTATATCCTGTTTTTGAATCTTTACAAGGATACGGATGTCGACTTGGGCTTCGTGGAACAGTACCCCAATGTTTTTGTGAAGCGTTTCCGCATTCCTAATAAGCTGCTCAATTTCTGTTTGTGGTATTTCCGCTTTCCGAAAATCGATCGTTTGCTTGGCGGGGTGGATATGTTCTTCATGCCCAACATGAACTTCATCGCCGTTTCCAAGGGCGTAAAATTGTTCGTGACCGCTCATGATCTTTCGTTTGAGCGCTATCCTGAGATGTTTTCGTGGAAGCGCAGGTTTTGGCACATATTAGTGAATTTTCGTTACCTGTGTCGCCGGGCGCATCATATTTTCGCGGTGTCCGAATCCACCAAAACGGATGTTGTGATACTGTACGACATCCCGGAGAAGAAGGTTTCGACCATGCTCTCCGGCGTCTCGAGCAAATTCATGGTGATGAACCGCAATAGTCCGGAACTTATCGCGGTGAAGGAAAAATATAAACTGCCCTATAAATTCATCCTCTATTTGGGGACTATCGAGCCGCGCAAGAATATCGTGGCGATTATCCGCGCATACGATCAGCTCCAGAAGACGGGGGATGCTGAGCTTCAGAAATATGCCCTGGTGATCGCGGGCGTGTGCGGTTGGAAATGCGATGAGATCTTTAGGGAGATAGAGCGCTCACCCTATCGCGAGCAGATTATCGTGACGGACTTCGTGGACGATGAGGATAAGCCAGCGCTGTATAATCTTTCGAGTCTGTTCGTGTACCCGTCCTTTTTTGAGGGCTTCGGCCTTCCGCCTGCCGAGGCGATGCGCTGCGGTATACCGGTCATCGTCTCCTTCACTTCGTCTTTTCCGGAAGTGGTCGGCAGTGCCGGCATTATGATCGACCCCTATCAGCCCGATGACCTTTTTCACGCGATGCAAGAAGTATTGCTCAGCAAAGACCTCCACGATGCCCTCGGAAAAAAAGGCGTCGAACGCTCCAAGGAGCTCAATTGGCAGAAGACCGCTCAAGATATTATACGGCATTTCAGAGGATAATCCGTTGTATAATCCTGCGCGGCGCGTATGCTATACTGAATATATATGGAAAAAGAACAGGCGAAATTTCGTATCGAAAAACTGCGGGAGGAAATTGATCGGCATCGGCATGCGTATCATGTTTTGGATATGCCGAGCCTTTCGGATGAGGCATATGACTCATTGTTCGAGGAATTGGAATCGCTCGAGGAGCAGTTTCCGGAATTCGCTTCGTCTGAGAGTCCGACGCAGCGTGTGGGTGCCGCGCCGCTTGAGAAATTCGTGAAGGTGCGCCATGAGGTGGCCCAGTGGTCCTATGGCGATGTTTTCGATTTTGAGGGACTGCAGAAATGGGAGGAAAAGATCGTCAAGATGCTCGAAAAAGAAGGCATGTCCGGCACCCTCGAATATGACTGCGAACTCAAGATCGACGGTTTGAAAATAATCCTGACCTATGAGAAGGGTGTCTTGAAGGCGGGGGCGACCCGCGGGGACGGGGTGATCGGCGAGGATGTGACGCAGAATATCAAGACGATACAGAGCGTGCCGCTTAAGCTTTCGCAGCCGATCGATATGATCGTGGGCGGCGAGGCGTGGCTGTCGGTGAAGGAGCTTGAGAGACTCAATGAGGAGCGCATGCAGAATAAGGAGCCTCTTTTGGCGAATACGCGCAATGCGGCGGCGGGATCCATCCGCCAGCTCGATTCGCGCGTGATGGCGAAGCGCAGGCTCAGTTCGTTCATCTATGATATCGAGAAAATCGAGGGCGCGCCGTTACCCAAGACGCAGATCGAGGAATTGGAATTGTTGAGGGACTTGGGATTCAAGATCAATAGGGAGTATCGCTTGTGCAAGGACCTTGCGGAAGTGCAGCAATTCTATGAGGAATGGACAAAGAAGCGCACGCAGATGGACTATGAATTGGATGGCGTCGTGGTGAAGGTGAATGCGATTCGTCTGCAGCAGATACTGGGCTATACCGGCAAGGCGCCACGCTGGGGCCTCGCGTATAAGTTCCCGGCGCAGCAGGTGACGACCGTCGTGGAGGATATCGTGGTGCAGGTGGGGCGCACGGGCGCGCTGACCCCGGTGGCGCATTTGCGTCCGGTGCGGGTGGCGGGATCGACCGTGAGCCGGGCGACGCTGCACAATGAGGATGAGATTAGGCGTTTGGATATCCGTATCGGGGATACGGTAGTGATCCAGAAGGCGGGAGATGTGATTCCTGAAGTTGTCGAGGTGATGAAAAATTTCCGCGATGGTTCGGAGCGTGAGTTTTTCATGCCGAGCCATTGCCCGGTATGCCACGCGCCTGTCAAGCGCGAAACGATCGGAAGCAAAGCAGCAGAAAGCGCTGCGCACTATTGCACCAACCCGAATTGTTTCGCGGCCGAAACGGAGAAGCTTATCCACTTCGTGAGCCGCAAGGGCTTCGATATCGTCGGGATGGGAGAAAAACTGGTGGAACAGGCGATCACCGAAGGGCTGATTGGAAACTTCGCGGATGTGTTCGAATTGACCGTGGGAGATCTGGAACCGCTCGAGCGTTTCGCGGAAAAGTCGGCGGACAAACTCGTCCAATCCATCAAACGCAGCAAGCAAGTCCCTTTTGATAAGTTCCTGTTCGCGCTGGGCATTCGCCACGTGGGAGAAGAGACGGCCGCGTTGATCGCGGAGCACCTTGGGGAGATCCGAGGCGAGGCGCCGATTAAGGCGATAGCGGACGTGGCGGCCTACTTCCCGATGATTTCGGAAGAGCAGTGGATGTCTATCAAGGGCATCGGCGGAAAGGTGGCCAAGAGCCTGCGGGAATGGTTCGGCAACGAGGCGAACCAGGAAATCCTGATGCGCCTGCAGACGCTTGGGGTGACGCTTCATTTTGAGGATGCGAAACAGGGCAATGAGCAGGTATTTGAGGGAAAAACATTCGTGCTGACGGGGGAGCTGACTGCCTTTACAAGGGACGAGGCAAAAGCTATGATAAAGAGGTATGGCGGATCGGTTTCGTCTTCCGTGAGCCGCAAGACAAGCTATGTCGTGGTGGGTGAACATCCGGGAAGCAAGCATCAAAAAGCGCTTGAACTGGGTGTTTCTGTATTGAAGGAAGAGGATTTTAAGCAATTGCTACAGCAGTAGTCCTAAGATGAAATGCGTATGTTATCGAAAGAAGAAGTGAAGCATATCGCCCTTTTGGCGCGTATCGGAGTGAAAGACGATGAGGTCGAAAAGTATCAAGAGGACCTCTCGGGCGTTTTGGATTTCTTCAAGGATTTGGAAAAGGCAGATGTGAGCGCGGTTTCGGTGCCCCGTCAGATTATCGGTCGCGAAAACGGTATGCGAGGCGACAATGCCTATGAGCGAGCCCCTCACCAGACGGAACTGATTATGAATAATGTGCCGGAAACCAAGGGCAAGTATGTGAAGGTAAAATCAGTTTTCTAAGAAGTAGGCATATTTCTTGTCATCCTGAAACAAGTTCAGCATGATGCATCGATTGAATGAATTGAAACAATAAGTATTATGATCAAAGAATTACACACTAAGCTCGTGAATGGCAAGATTACCTCGGTCGCTTTGACGGAAGAATATTTTTCGCGTATCGAAAGCCGGGATGCGGAAATCGGAGCCTATCTCACCTTGATGAAAGAAAGCGCTTTGGTGCAGGCCCGTGCCGTCGATGAGAAAATCAAGAACGGCGAGGAAATCGGTATGCTCGAGGGTATCCCGTGCGCTATCAAGGACAATATCTGCGTCGAAGGCGTGCGCGCCACGGCCGGATCGAAGATTTTGGACAACTATATCGCGCCGTATGATGCAACCGTTATCCGAAGGCTCAAAGAAGCGGGTGCTGTGATAATCGGTAAGACCAATATGGACGAATTCGCCATGGGTTCTTCGACCGAGAACAGCGCGTATCAGGTGACGAAAAATCCGGTGGATATAACGCGTGTTCCCGGAGGATCGTCGGGCGGATCCGCTGCAGCCGTGGTTGCCGATGAGGCGGTGTTTTCGCTCGGGACGGATACGGGCGGATCGATCCGGCAGCCGGCCGCGTTCTGCGGTTTGGTGGGACTGAAGCCGACCTATGGCCGTGTGTCGCGCTACGGCGCCATGGCGATGGGTTCGAGTTTGGATCAGATCGGTCCGTTCGGCAAGACGGTGGAGGATGTCGCCTTGGTGCTTTCGTGCATCGCGGGCGAAGATTCGATGGACGCCACGACCGCTGAGGGAGCGCACAAGCCTTATGAGAGCTTCCTTTCGGGCGATATCCAAGGGCTTAGGATCGGTATTCCGAAGGAGTATTTTTCGGAAGCGCTCGATCCCCGTATCAAACGTGTCGCTGATGAAGCTATCGAAAAATTCAAAAGATTGGGCGCGGAAATCGTATCCGTCAGCCTGCCGAACAGCGAATACGCCCTTCCGGCCTACTATATCGCCATGCCGGCCGAGGTGAGTTCCAACCTCGCCCGTTTCGATGGCGTGAAGTATGGCCTGCGCGTCAATGATAACGAAGATTCCATCAAGAAAAGCAATAACCTTTTGGAGACCTATCTGGATACGCGCCGTTTCGGATTCGGTCCCGAGGTCAAGCGCCGCATCATGCTCGGCACGTATATTTTGAGCGCCGGCTACTACGATGCGTACTATATCAAGGCACAGAAAGTGCGCTCACTTTTGAGACATGATTTCGAAAAGGCTTTCGAGCAAGTCGATCTTATTTTCTCGCCGACCGCGCCGGAAGTCGCGTTCAAGATCGGCGAGAAAACGGATGACCCTCTCAAGATGTATCTGGGCGATATCTATACCATCACCGCCAACCTGGTCGGTGTTCCAGCTATCTCATTCCCGATGGGAACGCTCGAAGAAGACGGCAAGAACCTTCCGCTCGGCGGCCATCTGATGGCGAAGTGGTTCGATGAGGAGACGTTGTTGTGCGCGGCGGATGCGTTCGAAAAGGGGTTTAAGTAGGAATCTCTAATTTAGAAATACATGGATATTGTAACGTTTGCTCAAACCGTCTTCACTGGATTCTCCGATTCGTATTTTTTCGCGGCGATCAAGATATTTCTCGCGGTTTATACCGTCGTTTTGATTATCGACATCGTCCTCATCCTTTCTTTCCGTGATTTGCGCAGCGAGCTTCGGCAGGGAAGCTATGGCACGGCGCTCGTGCCGTCCGTGTCGCAGTCGGATATGAACAAGAAATGGGCTAAGCTCAATGAGCGCCTAGAGAGCGGCAATGTCTCGGAATACAAGGTGGCGATTCTGGAGGCGGACAATGTCGTGGAAGGCATCCTTAAAGACATCGGGTATGATTCCGGAGCGGATATGGCGCAGAAGATCGATCAATTGGAGATGATGCAGCCCGATGACGCGGCGAAGCTCAAGGAAGTCCATCAGATCCGCAACCGTATCGTCTTCGAGCAGGATTTCCATATCGACCTTGGTCAGGCGAAGCAATCTCTCGAAATCTATAAAGACTTCCTGAGGAAATTCGACTATTTCCAATAGGATTTCTGCCAAGACTGTCAGTATTAAAAGCCGCTGGTATATTCCAGCGGCTTTTAATACTTTCGTAGGAATGCGCGAAGTGTCAGTAGGTCAGACATCCTTTCGGCAAAGGAGCGGCGGTTTTCGAGGGAATGGCCGGCGTGAATGCGGCGGAGAGGGTTCCGAAGGTTACAGGTGTTTTGTCGTCCGGCGCATATTCGATGATGAGGCGATTGAAACTTGAGGGGATGTCGTTGTCACCCTTGAGGTAGCAGCCCGGATGATCGAACTCGGACGAAAGCACATAGTACATCGCTTTGGCGTAGAGACTCTCTCCGGTGACGATAACGGGTTCGTTTGGGGCGAAATGGCGGGAGCTTTCCTGCGCGATGGATCTCAGTTGCCCGAGCGTCACCTTGGGTGCGGTGCCGAAGCGTAAGTCGCGGGAACTTTCCTGCGCCGATGTCTGGGAGCGGGTCAGTTCGCGGATATAGGCAGTGCTGGTGTGGAATTGCAGCAGGAGGATGGCTATGCCTCCGAACATGAGGAGCGCTTTTGCTGTTTTTCCCGCAAGTCTGTTGCTTATGCGCTGCACCGTGAGGCCGATGAGGATGAACAGCGGCGGTATGATAGAAAGGAAGAAGCGTGTTTCGAGCTGGTAGGCGAGCGGAATGGTGAGAAGGAGGAAACCTATCATCCACAGCATGATGAATGACAGGGCTTGTTTGCGTTCCGGGCTTTCGGCGGATTTCCAGGAAAGGTATCCGGCCACCAGGATAGAGCCCAAGAGCGCCATAGCCAAGAGAGAGTAGGGCAGCGCCGCTTTGCAGCCCTTATCGCACTTGATGAGGCGCCCTTTGGTGAGTATGGTATCGGTGTTTTGCTGACCGGTGAGGATGAGCCAGGTTGCGCCGGCGTTTTGCTGATACGCACGGAAGGTTTTCTCATACCAGGCATGGCCCGTGTCCTCCGAACCTTTTTTGGTGGCTGCCTGAATGAATGCCTGCGAATTTTCCCCGCCGGTCCGGTATTCCGAGAGCATCATCGGGGTATGCAGGGCCAGCACGATGGCGATGAACAGGAGGACTTCTTTGTATCGGAGCGGTCTGAAAAGGATAATGAAGAGTCCCAGTCCGATACCGAGGCCCAGGATGGCGGCAAGATGCAGTTGGGCGATGATGCCCGTGCTTATGGCAGAAAGCGTGATGAAACAGAGGCGCTTTCGCACATCGGTATGATCGAGCGCTTTGAGAAAAGACCAGGCGAAGAGGGTGGTAAAAAACGGGAGGCTGTTGGGATTCCAGCCGAAGCGGGAGAATGTGATAAGGAGAAAAGAGACGCTTCCGAGGGCGGCGAGCCACAGCGAAAGCGGGCGCGTAAAGAAACGGCGCAGGAGCAGGAAAAGAAGCGGTAGGGTCAGGATGCCGAAGAGAAGATCGGGATAGGAAAAACTTTCGGTTCGGCCGCCGAAGAGTTTTCCGGAAACGTATTGGAAATAGTAGAAGATCGGTCCGAGGCGAAGATCTGTTCCGCCGACCTGCGGCCCGAGGAGCGGCAGGCTATCGAAGCCAGCCTGCATGGCCCGGCTTACGATGAGCACATCGCGGGCCTGGTCGGACTTTATGACGAGCGTGTCCGCGTAGCGTGTCAGCCTCATCCAGCTGCCGAGGACGCAGATGGCGATCAGCGCGATAACCCACCCGTATTTTTTGAAATAGCTGAGGATATCGGAAGTATGCATTGCTAGAAGGATATGACTTTGATGAAGTTGCTCGGACGATGGTCGATTTCGAGCGTATACGCGATGCCCTCTGTCTTGGTGTAGTAAGTGTCGAATGGGATGATGTTTTGCTTGCCGCTGCTGATGGAGCCCTGTATCATCTTGGCGGTGCGGCTCTGGCGGCCCGATGAGACGACGACATAGTCGATGCCCTTGTTCTTGAGGTTCGAGAAATTGAAGCTGCTGTAGCAATTTCCGACGAAGAAGGTGCAGACGCCGTTCTTATCCGACCAAATGGTGATGTTTTTGGCGTCAGGAAGGGTGTTGAGGAAGGCGGCGGCCTCATAGCTTCCCGTGCCCATGTCCTTGATATCGATATGGTATCGATGAGGGAGAAGTCCGGAGGCATACCCGAGGTGGAGCGGGGATGAGAGCCAAAGCGATGAGGCGGCGATGATAAGCGTGATGAGTGCGCTGACATTGAAGCTGATACGCGGATATTGTTTCTCCGCTATCCTGAAGAACGTGGCGAGCGCGATGCCGGCAAGAATCAATATGATCGGGAAGAGCATGATTTGGTAGCGGAAAATGGTTGCGACATGATTGATGGTGGTGCCTAGATAGTAGAGGAGGATGAAGAGGATGAGGTAGAGGCTGGATTGATAGGTGTGGGTGAGTTGTTTGGAGTTTTTATAGAGGAAGAAGGTGAGCGCGATGATGGCGATGAGCGCCAACGGATGGATGCCGAAAAGGAGCGGGTAGAAATTGGTGAGAAAGACGCCCGTGAACCCGGCGGTCAGATAGGAGGATTTCGGAGAAGCGAGGATTTCCGGGAAATTATACCATTGCATATGGCCCAGGGTGTTGACGATCGCGAAGAGCACCGATGCGGAGAACAGGGAAAGGATGACCACGGATAGCCACTGCTTTTTGTCGGCGATGGCGTCGAGAATACCCTTGGTGACCCTGTTTTTGAGAGCCCACTGATCGATGAGGATGAAGGAAAGGCAGCCGATGAAGAGCGGCCAGGTGCTTTCGAAGGCCTGACTGAGGAGTGTCGCGTTGAGGAGTTTGGACGGTTTGACCCAGGCGGCCGGATACGGGATATAGAATACGGCGAGGGCGATGAAGGTGATGATCGCGTAGCGTAGGAAGGATTGCTTCATATAGTCGGAAAAATCGAGAGTCTTTCTCGTTTCCTTGTCGGTCAAGAGGTATTCGAGGAAGATGAGCGCAAAGAAAAAGATGAAGAGGATATTGGCGACGTACTTGGTGAGCAGCGCGAGACCGAGGAAGATGCCGGTCCAGTAGAGGTAATGGAGATTGCGCCGTTTCAGGAAGGCGAGGTAGCTTATCATCGAAAGCGGGGCGAATACCCAGAGGATGGAATCCGGGTTGATGATGCGCGCCATGCCCAAAAGGATGGGCGACGTGCCGATAAGGATGGTCGATATGAGCGCCTTCCTTCTCCCAAAGAGTCTTTCAAGGAAGAAATAGAATACCGGTAGCATGAGCGAGGTGAACAGGAGGATAGGGAACCGCAGGGCGAAATTCATCTTGGTGATATCGTCCTTGGGATGCAGCGTCGTGCCGGTCGATTTGACCGGTTTGAAGTCTTTGGGGTCCTCGAAAATCAGTCCGGCGCCCGAGATGATGGCGACGGTCACGCCCGGCTTGTCGCTGACGGTCGTTTTGCTCCATTCCCGTTCGCTGATATTGTTCCAGTACTTGCTGATACGCTTCCCGAATGTCCAGAGCGCCTCATCGACGGCCGCGAATTGAGCGATACGGTAGGTGCCGAAGCCGAGGTTCACGGCGACGAGCAAGGTGAGGAGCACCAGCGTGGCGGTCTTTTGCTTGCGGAACCATTGCCTTGCGCCCAGCGGAGCCGTCTCTTTGCGGGTCTTCGCGATGGTGGTATGATACAGGCTGATGAGCACGAGTCCGGCAGTGATGATGTAGAACCCGACGAAGATTTGGAAGATGTAGTGGAAATGTTTCGATTCGAAAAGGCCGAAAATGAGCAAAAAGGCGGTAGGGAAAAAGACGAGGAGTTTTTTGGTGATCCATTCGCGCCAACGGACGGATTCGGCATAGAAGGCGATCGTTCCGGCGGTCATGATGCCCAGGGCGGCGTAGATAAGGTAGAAGATATGGGTGTCTTGGGTGATGACGAGAAAATTGAGCGGTTCGATTTCACGCACTATAAAAAATACCGTATTTAGGCCAAGTAATCCCGCAAGCGTCGCGAGGATTTTGTGCTCCGTACGCTGAAACATGGTGCTCATATTTTTTCGACAAAGATTAGGAATTCGTTTATAATAGAACCATAAAAGATAACTGTATTCTAGTCTAAAAAGCTAAAAAAAGAAAGTGGAGGAATTTTTTTCACGTCGCAAAAGTATCTTGATTTCCCTGGCTCTCATCCTTTGTTTGGGCGCGTTTTTGCGTCTGTATCATGTGTCCGATTGGCTGCATTTCGAGATCGATCAGGCACGGGATGCGAGGGTTATCGATCTGGCGGTCAATGATGGCCCCGGAAGCCTGCCGCTGCTCGGGCCCCGGGCCGGCGGGACATTTTTGCGCCTCGGCCCAGGTTTTTATTATTTGGAATACGTAAGCGCAATGGTGTTCGGCAATACCCCCGGAGGACGGGTCGCTCTCATCGCATTGCTGTCCATCGCATCGATCCTTGTGTTCTATGCCTTTATACGGAGATATCTGCCGTTCCGGATCGCTCTGGGACTGACGCTCCTGTTTTCGGTCTCGGCCTTTTTGGTGCTCTACGGACGCTTTTCGTGGAATCCGAACCCGTTGCCGTTTTTCATGCTGTTTGGTATGTATGCGCTGCTTCGGGCGGTCGATACAAGCGATGCTCATCGCGGGCGTTGGCTTGCAGGGTCGGCATTCTTACTCGGATTCGCGACGCATCTGCATTTTCTTGCTTTCGTTTCGCTTCCGATTATCGTCGGTGCGTTTTTGCTTATGAAGCGGCCGCGCTTTTCGCTTAAGGTGTGGCTTGCGGCGATAGCGATCGTTATCGCCTTGTATGTCCCGATGATCCTGAACGAAACCATCACCGGCGGTGCCAATACGCAGGAATTCCTGCAGGCGGTGCAGGGGAAATCCAATAAATCGGATCACACGTTCGCAGAGCAATTGGTGCGTAATACCACCAATCATGCCTTGGGATACTGGCTGATATTGACCGGTCATGAGGAATCCGCGATGGGGCAGTTTGCGAGCAAAGGGAATTTTGATTTCGAATTGACCTGCAGCGATGAGTGTCATACGCATTTCGCTTCCGCTTTGACAGCGCTTTTGCTATTCGTATCGGGAATCGTGCTGCTGTTTCATGCGTGGTGGATGGAGACGCAGGTTCGCAAAAAGGACTTCCTGTCGCTTTCGATGCTCTGGCTGGGCGCATGCTTTGCCTTGTTCCTCCCGTTATCGTATGATTTCTCCCCGCGATTTTTTCTGCTTGTGACGCCCTTCCCATTCCTTTTTCTCGGACTGATCTTTGCTGAGATCAGAAGATATATCGGGAGATACTCCGTGATGGCGACACGTGTCTTGTGGCTGGGATTGCTTCTTTTCATCGTTTCCAACACGTTCTTCGTCACGCAGCGCCTCCGCGAGCTGGAGCGGGCTTCGTTTGAGAATGTTGCCATAGTGCCGGATCGGATACTCAAGGAAAAGGCCCGCGTCACGCTGGAGCAGCAAGAGCAGGTGGTGAGCTATATGCAGTCATTCCAAACGAAGAACGGGTATCCGATATATATGTTCAGCGAGCCGGAGTATAGGCGGGGGCTTAAGTATCTTATGGAGCGCCGCGGCATGCAAAACGATGTTGTCGGTTTCAGCGGCGGCGTGTATGCTGAGGGGAACTATTTTCTCGTGTTCCGTACGGGTTCGGGCCATACGGAAATGCTGAACGCGAAATACTCGTCCGTGTACGATGTGATAGACCGGAAAGCATTCGGCACGTTGACAATCATCCAATTGCAGCCAAAAACGGGAGCGGTGACCGGAAAGCGCCAGGTATTCGAGGCGAAGGCGTCAAGCAGCGCATCAGCGCCCGGTGTTCCCGAGCGCTACACCTGGAGCGAGTGGTGGAATCATCAGGGCGGATCCGCGGATGACGAGCCTGTCGATGAGGAGGGGGAGTAGGATTATTTATTTGTAAACCGCATATGATGACTATAGTGAATTTTTTCAGGGATTGGAAGAAGGTGCTGGTGGCGGTAGTGTTGGTCGGGGCTTTCTTACGATTCTTTGCCTTGGGTGCGACCTCGTTCGTGGCGGATGAATTCTTGGATATCAATGCCTCCTATGGCTACTTCAAGACAGGGGAATGGCAGGCGTGGGATTTTGATTTCGAGCGTCCCGATACGGCTGAAAATGCCAATATCGCCCGTGATGAGCGCGCTTTCGCCTATAAGTGGCAGGTGGCGCAACTCTTTCGTATCCTTCCTCCGACAGAGGCAACGGCGCGATCGGTGAGCGCCCTGTGGGGAGTGGTGACGGTGCTGCTGGTATTTTATATGACAGTCTCTTTCACCAAGCGCAAGGAAATCGGTCTTATAGCCGCCTTCCTGTATGCCGTCAGTATCTCGGCATTGGTGATGGACAGGCGCTTGCGTATGTATGCGATGTTCGTTTCGGTGTTCCTGACGTTTTCGTGGATGACCTATCGCGTCTTGGAAGAGCGGTATCAGGGAAAGATACGCTGGCTCCGCGCCATGCAGAAGCGATTCGGATTGAACTTGGCGTATGTGATTCCCGCCATTGTTTTGGGACTCTTGAGTCTGCATCTGCATCTTCTGACCGCCAATATCGTTTTTATCGTCCTCTTCTATGCGATCGTGCAGGCAATCCTTTCGGTGCGTACGAGCGGCTGGCAATTCAATAAGTACCTGTGCATCATCATCGGGTTTGCAGCGGGCGTTATCGGGTTGCAGCTTTTCGCATCGGAAGCCTATGCGCTTTTGGCGAGCTCCTTCTCGTTTCCGGATAATCACTATGGCTATTTCGAAATCGTGCTGAAAGATTATAGTCAGCCGCTTTTGGCGATGATTTTTCTGGCGGCCGGCGTTGGATATATGATTCGCCAGGAAAAATTCACCAAAGAGGGTCTGTGGCTTGCACTGTCGTTTCTGACGCCGCTTTTTATGGCGGTCTTCATGTGGCGTAGGAATGTCGGCGAGCAATACATCTCGTTCGCGCAACCCTTCAAGATAATGCTTGTGGCGATCGGCGTGTATGCTGTGGCCAGATTTTTCGAAAAGCATATGCCGGGATTCGGCAAGAAAACCTTTGCGGCCGCCCTGGTCCTGAGCCTTTTCCTGCTTCCGAATTACGGCTATTTTTTCCAAAGCGATAACACCTATGCGCAGACATCGCAGTCGGATAATCCCCAGTACAAGAAAGTGTTCGGCTATTTCATGAAGAATCGCAGCGTGGAAGATATCCTGATCACGCGCGATCTGCGTAGCTACTATGTTTCCGGCGCGCACGCACACATCGAGAATATCGGCGGTGAGGCGACCAAGGACAAGCTCACGCTCGAGCGCCTGCAGGGCATACTGGCGCAGTATCCGCACGGCTGGATCATCCTTTCGGATAACGATGATACCTTCGTTTCCCATGACGCGATGAAGCTTATCGAAAAGACCATGGAGCGCGTCAGTAACCCGGCAGTTCGCGGCCAGGTGAGTGTCTATCGCTTCTGACCGATGTACGCGCAGTCAGAAAACCGGCTTTACGATAAATCGTCTGGCCGGTTTTAACTTATACGAAGAGTTCTTTGATATCGCTCCAGGTGATATTCTTGAACAGTTCCTTATTCTCATTGACCAGATTGTCGAAGAGGAATTGTTTCTTTTCCTGCAGTTTGAGAATCTTCTCTTCGATGGTGCCTTTGGTGACGAGGCGGTAGACATTGACGGACTTGGTCTGTCCCATGCGGTGGGCGCGGTCGACGGCCTGATTCTCGACGCTCGTATTCCACCACGGGTCGAAGATGATCACATTGTCGGCGGAAGTGAGGTTAAGTCCCGTCCCTCCGGCCTTGAGGCTGATGAGGAAGACTTTCTTGGCGGTGCTGGTATTGAATTCTTCCACGAGCTCTTTGCGGTTCTTGGTCTTTCCGGAAAGGTAGAGATGCTCGACCCCTTTTTTCTGCAAGACCTTCTGCAGGATGTCGAGCATATTGGTGAATTGGCTGAAAACGAGCACCTTCCGATTGGAGGAGATGATCTCATCGATAAGTTCCTCGAATATCTTGAGTTTGGCGGATTCATAGGCTTCGAAGTCCTCGTCCTTTAGGAGAAGGGCCGGGTGATTGCAGACCTGCCGTAATTTGGTGAGTCCGGCCAGGATGTGGATCTGGGATTTGGCGAAGCCTTTTTCCTGAACGGTTTGGAAGATATTGCTTTTGACATTGGCGAGGATTTCCTGATAGAGGACGTTCTGTGCCTCTTCAAGCTCACAGCCGAAGGTTTGTTCGACTTTGGGCGGGAGTTCCTTGAGCACTTTTTCCTTGGTGCGGCGCAGCATAAAGCAGGAGACCTTCTTTTGAAGCTCATTCAGGGCCCGCGCATCGTTGTTTTTCATGATCGGTGTTTGGAATTTTTTGACGAAGGTGGCGTAGTTTCCCAAAAATCCGGGCATGAGGAAATCGAAGATAGACCAGATCTCCGAGACATTGTTCTCAAGCGGGGTACCCGTGAGCGCGAGGCGGTAGTCGGCCGGTATCCTTTTGACCACCTGAGCATTCTGCGTCTTGTGGTTTTTCATGAACTGCGCCTCGTCGATGAAGCAGTAGTGGAAGCGGATGCCGAGTTTGTCATAGGTCGGGAAGTCTTTCTTGATTGACGGATAGGAGGTGATGATAAGATCGTATTCCGCTATGTGCCGTATCTTTTCGGCGCGTTCCTTGGGCGTCCCTTCGATGAGGAGGGTCTTGATATTCGGGAAAAACTTCGCGGTCTCCTGCTCCCAGTTGAAGAGGAGCGTCTTGGGGCAGATGACGATGGACGGCTTATCGGTCTTTTTGTTCATTTCCAAAAGCGTCAGGGTCTGAAGGGTTTTCCCGAGTCCCATGTCGTCGGCAAGGATGCCGGCAAAGCGGTACTTGCGGAGAAAGTGCATCCAGTGGACCCCCTCTTTCTGGTATTTCCGGAGCGTTTTCTGAACGGAAGCGGGGAGCTTCACTTTTTCGATCGGTCTTCCGCTCTGAGCTTCCTTCATGAATTTCTGGAAGCTTTTTTCGATCTTGGTATTGTAATACGGGGAGTTGGTGAAGATGTTTTCCAGTTCCGGCGCGTGATAGGCGCGTCCCTCGAAACGATCGTTCTCTTTCTGATAAAAGCTTTCGAGCATAAGCACGAAGCGTTCCAGGTCCTTTGTATTGGACACCCGCATCAAGCGGCCGTCTTCCATCCGTATGAATTCTTCCTTATTGTGGATGTAGCGCTTCAGGTCTTCCAGCGTCACGCGGTCTTTCCCGCAGTAGCAGTTCACATCGAAGGTGAGCCAGTCGTTTTGGGCATCCATATCGACGCGCACATCCGCTTTGAAAGACTCCTCGAAGAAATCCAGTTCATGCCGGGTATATTCAATAGCATGGCCCAGTTTTTGGACATGCGGCCAGTGATTTTTGTGGTAGTCGGTGATATTTTTGGAACCGCTCCGTACGCATTTGATCCGCTTGGTGAAGCCGTAGCGATTGTCGCTATGGAATTTTTTGAAAAGATTCGCCTCTTTTTCGTGGTCGATAGGCGCATAGCGGATGATATTCCCATCGACGGCGATGTGATACTTCTCTCGGCCGCTGATGAGGCTGCGTTTGAATCCTGTTTTGCCTCCCTGCATGCTCTTATAGATGGTGCTCGCGATGTCGATCTTGAAGAAGCCGTAATCGATGAGTGCCCGTACGACGAGGGTATGTTTGGTATTGTCGTAGTCGACGGATATGAGCGGCGCAGCGATATCCGATAGCTCGGTATAAAAATTCGGCGTGAGCGTCGTTTCAAGGTCGAAGGCCTCCTGAGAATCCGTGATGATCCGATTGATATCGAGGATGTTTTTCTCGTCCAAAACCGTTTCCCATTGATACGATCCATCCGTGTGGGCGGTGTTCTCATAGGAATAGGCGTTGTCACGGGCCTCCTGTGTGATGGCGGCTACGAGGGTCGAAAGGTCGCTTGAAAGGGGATGTATCTCGATGGAGCGTTTCTTTTCGCGGATGAGGATGAGGTGGTTTTTGCCGAAGAAAGAATACACGATGGATTCGGCATAGAGCGGCTCATCGATTCTCAATACGAAATCCGTGTGCGGGGCACTGCCTACGAATCCGGCGCGCGGAGATTGTTTCGCATAGAGGGTGGCGGCTATTTTTTTGGGAGCGTCCGTGAAAACGAGAGAATTCTTTTTCGATTTCTTGCCCAGATAGACCGGAAGGTCCGAATCGCGAAGCAGCGAAAAGAGATTGCCGAGATCGATGGCGCCTTCTTGCGAGCGTGCGGTGCATAAAAATTCGAACAATACCTTCTGTTTTGCTGTGGGGCGATGTTCTTTTGATTGCAGGATGGTTTCCGGCGAGATAGGCCAGCTGTTCCACACTCCTTCCGTGTTCAGGTATATGTCTATGCTGAGCGAGTAGCGTGTGCCGATGACGAGATAGTAACCTGTCGATGAGGAAACTGTGGAGGGCCCGCTTATTTTCCGGAGCTCAAGCGCATTCTTATTGATATGCACCGACTGAGCGGCTTGGGCCTTCTTGGGTTTGCTGCGATGGTTCGTTTCTGTCAGTTTGCTGTCGATGGCATCTTCGGAGTTCAAGAGCGTTTCGGCATTCTGAACGAAGGAAAGGCCCAGGGCCGCGGCGTGCTTGCAGGTCGTCCAGTCATAGGGGCAAGAGCAGCGGGAATGGCTGAATTGCCCGGTTTGGAAATTGAATTTGAGGCTGGTCTTATGTTCGCTGCCGTCTCGTATCGTCGCTTCGATCTGTATCTTTTCGGGCGAGTTCGTTTTTATGACACTGATATTTGGGGCAGTATTTTGCTCGAGGAATTCTCTGCCGCTATGAAACATGACACCGCCGAAGAAGCTTCGGAGCTGATCGGTCAGTTTCTGTTTGTTGAAGGGGATTTCGGACATGATAGAGGGCTGTTACCGGTAAGGGGAAAGTATAGCATTGATTGCCAAAAAAAGCCAGCTTCGGCTGAAAAATAGATATTTTTGCATGAATGGACGCGTCGGCATGGCTCTTGACGAAAGGGTGGCGGCGTATTATCCTATCGGTATCTCAAAAAGAGATACGGTATTGTGCGAATGTGCAATGTTAGGTTACTTTATAAAAGGAGCGATCCATGAGCAAGCTCGTGTATCCTGAATGGTTCGTGTCGGCAATCAGAGATGTGTTTTCGGACATGGTTGACGCGGATAAGCCTATCTTGAAGGCTTTACGCGATAATCGGTTTGAATTGGGGAATCTTTTGTTCAATTATGAGCAAAATATCGTCATCGATCTTGGGGATATCGCGTATCATCTGACGCAGACCATCAAGATTATGAATCTCCACGATCTTGACAACCCCGGACAATCCGATAGCGATGCTGCCTGTCGGCATAAAAAGGAAACGATGCATGTACGGGATAAGATAAAGAAGAAATTACGGACACAAGACCTTCATAAACAATGGGTGTGTGTTTGCGAGACCTATGAACGGGAACATGCTCGCAGGGTCGCTAGGGTACCGTGCGAGGTAATCAGAAGAACTGAATCTTGAATAGATTCCGATAATAGGGAGAGTCTTGCGATGCAATGTCACGCGAGACTCTTTTTTTTCTGGAAGCGAGCCATATCCTCTTTGGTGATAACGTTCAGGTGTATGAGCGCGAGGGTGTAGAGTGCGCCAAAGACGAGGCTGTACGGGATGAAGAGCCAGTCGTGTGCCGGGAATGCCGATACGATGAGCCAGAGGGCACCGGATACGAGCAGGGTCTTGATAATGCTTGACCAGTGAAGCGTGAGCGGGATGTATCGTTGTGAGATGATAAGCGCTATGGCGGTGGTGACAGCAGCGCTGATGGTGGTGGCATAGGCGGCGCCCATGATGCCGGATTGCCGGATGAGGATGTAGTTGAGGATGATATTGAAGAAAGTCCCGATGATGGAAAGCCACATCGAAAGCCTGGCATGTCCGATGCCGTTGAATGCGGAACAAAGGAGATAAAAAACGGTCAGGAAGCTCAGGCCGAGCACGAGGACCTGGAGCACAGGCGTAGCAGCGATGTATTTGTTGCCGAAGAAAAGCTCTGTGAGCGGCGTCGCATAGGCAACGATGAGGATATAGGTCGGGAGGAGTATGATGCCTGCGTAGCGAAGCGATTGGGTCATGACCTGGCTTATTTTCCTGGTGTCGTTTTCGGATTTTATCTTAGCGAGCGCCGGGAGGAGGAAAATGGAAAGCGCATAGAAAAGATAGTACGGGATACGCCCGATGGTGAGTGCGGCATTATAGAGCCCGGTCGCGACATCGTCCCTGAGGATGGATTTGATGAGGTAGAGATCCACGGAGACGAAGATTTCATAGAACAGCATGAAGAGGGTGATGGGCCAGGCGTAGTAGAGGAGTTTTTGGTAGGGGAAGGTCTGGTCGGGCGTGAGGCGCGCGTAGTCTTTGGCAAAGACCTTACTGTCCAGGTAGAGGCCGAGGAAAAAGGTGAGGAGCGGGGCGAGGATATAGCCGGCGATAGCACCCTTTAGCCCGAACGTCAGGACGAGTCCGACGGTCACGGTGATGCGGGCGACGGAGCGGAAGGATTTGAGGATCGATTGGTTATTGAAGAGGTGGAGCCCGGTGAAATAGGAGAAATAGAAAGAGGCGGCGGCGAAGGCCGGGATGATGAAGGCTGAAAGCCTGAAAAGCGGTGTGAGCGTCGGATCATTGAGGGCTTCTGCTATAAGCGGTGAGGCCAGGAAGAACACGACGGTCACGCCTCCCATGAGAAGCGACTGCAATCGGATGCTCTGCTTTTTGATGGCCAACACCAGCGCCGGGTTTTTTTCGAACGCTTCGCTGAGGTATCTGGACATGGCGGTCGGGATGCCGTTGCCGATGAGCACGACGATGACGGTAGTGAGTGTGATGACGAGGCTGTAGCGGCCATAGTCGGCCGGTCCTAGGGTGCGGCCTGCCACTGCGTGGATGATGTAGCCCGAAAGATTGAAGAGGATTTCCGAGAAAGTAAGCCAAAAGATGGATTTGATCGCCGTTTGTCTTGACATAGGGGTTTTTATATGCTATACTCGCCGCAGCAGGTTAGATGAGGATGCTATCCTCATTGTAACAGCAGGGTATTTTTTTACAACTCGGTAGGAGGTTATCATGACCACGTTGTTTGTAGGATGGCTCGCTCTTGCATGGGCGGGATTGGCATACTTCACCACTGCTACAGCAGTGGCCAAAAAAAGACATGCACTCAGGTGGGCCGCTTTTGGCGGTATGCTGCCAATAATTTCATTGGTTAGTATCTTCGTTGCAAAGGACTTGTCACCGCAAGAGCCATTTTCAGCGCCATGGATGGAAGAGAACTAAGGAAATAATGGTATTCAATAACACTGGCACGGTCTGAGAGGCGTCGACGGATAATAATCCAAAGACGCCTTTTTTTTGTTCAAAAAGGGCGATTTTGTTTTTGAGATAGTTGATGCCCTGCTCAGGAACGCGTTCCCGTTGCATGATTTCTTCCGCGCTGATCCGAAGATAGATAGCTCGGTCCGGACGAGGGATGAAGCGCTCGAGAAAGAGCGTGCCATCGCTTTTGGAGAGGTAGAGGATATTTATGACCGAGTCATAGAAATACCGGTCCGAAAGGATATAGTCGTAGCGCTTCCGTGTCAGTTTTCGCAGCAGCCATTTGAAACGGAGGATATCGATAAGCAAGAAGATCTTGCGCAATTGCAGAGCGGTCCAGGAGCTTTGTGTCGAGGCCTTTTCGGATCCGGGGACGAATGCCTCTTTTCTTTTGAGAATGCGAGCCAAACGGTTGGCGAGCGAAAACTCGATGGCATGGAAGTAGAAGACTTCTTTGTGCTCCTGCTCCAGATGCTCTTTGAGGAGTTTGAGCTGCGTGGATTTTCCGGAACCGTCGACACCCGAGAGGGTAATGAATTGAGTCATTGACGTGGCTTATGGTTTATGCTATACAAGAGAGGCGAGTGTTTTTGTATTTTCAACAAGCGGAGGTGTTCTATGCTGCATCATACGACTGATCCAAGAATAAGGGCGATACATATTACCAATAAAGAAGCAGGGGAGATTGCGAAGCAGGATGAGAGGGGCAGACGTCCGAAAAGGACAATCCCTCCGTCGCTGTGGCAAGCGATTTTCCTCCAAGTATTGTGGGAGCTCAATTCCCATTGAAACGATACTCAGAGCAGCCAAAGGACTGACACATAATATGCGTCAGTCCTTCATCATTTTTAGTACATGATGATCGAAATCGGCTGCATCTTGGCGATGGGCTTTACGATATTGTTCGCCTTGGCTCCGGCGATGACATCCTCGATGCGCTTGTAGTGCGAGGAGTCCTGCTCGATGACTTTCTTGGACTGACCGTTATAGAGCTGGACTCCCTTGGACTTAAGTTTTTTGCGGAGCTCCTCTTGGCTTTCCGGGACGATATCTTCCGTTTTTTTAGCGGCTTTTCCGGCGCCGTGGTTGCAGGAGAAGAAGCTGGATTCGTTGTGGTCGGTACCGACGCAGATATAGGCTTCGGTGCTCATGGAGGACGGGATGAAGGCGGGTTCGCCGGTCTGGCTGAAGAGCGGATGCTCTTTCATGCGGGATGGGCCATAGGCGCGTGAGGTCCCGTTGCGGTGCACCCAGATATTTTTGCCGAAGTGCTCCTCTTTACTCACGAGGATATGCGGCATGTCATAGAGAAGCTCAAGCCCTGCGTCGCGGCCGAGCACTCTCTGGATCGTTTCGCCGACATTGTGCGTGATAACGGCGCGATTGGCATGGGCGAAGTTGGAGCAGGCATTGCGGGCCGCCATATACATTTTCCCGTCGTCGCCCTCGCCATCGAAGGTGATAAGCGGCTCTTTCTTTCCGAAGTCCGATTCGCGTATTTTCTTGGCGATCAGGTCGATGGTTTTTCTGTACGGCGTGCTCCAGAAGAAGCGCCCGATATTCATGAGGATAGCGGTCGAGAGGTGTTCGCGTTTCTTGGCGGTATACATATACATCGTGTACTGCCCGAGTATGCCTGATCCGCAGTGCACCATGAAGAGGTACTGGCCTTTTTTGATGCCCAGTTTCTGCGCGGTTTCCTCGTCCTCAATGTCCGTGACCTTCATGAGGTCAAGGAAGTGGTTGCCGGCTGCGCCTAAGATACCGAGACGGAATTGCGCGAAAAATAGGAAGAGTTTGGGAATAATGTTAAAGATGTCTTGGCGGGAGGGGGCGCTTCCATTTGTCATTCCGACCGTAGCGGAGGAATCTATTTCTGTTTGAGGAGATCCATTGACAAGCTCGGGATGACGAGTGGTGGTAAAAAAGTTCTCGCCTCCCAAGGCGTTCTCCTTTTCGAATTTGGTCTTGATGCCGAGGTGATCGATAAGCGGACCGATACCCTTGCGGCAGATGTCGACGACGACGCGGAAGGGGATATAGGTACCGACATATTTTTTGGTGGGTACCTTGTAGACGAGTTCCTTGAAAAGTTTGTCGAGTTCCTCCGGTGTGATATTGTCTTCGGTCAGGTTGGTGCGGACCAAACGCATACCGCAGGCCGGGTCGGAATCGTTGACCTGAGGCAGGATGAACTTTTCGGAAGCTACGGTTGTGCCGGTGGCGTTTTTGCGTCCGGGTTTGGAGTGAACATCGGCCATGCCGGCGATGTGATGAAAGCAACAGTCATTGGACGCGACGGACTGCAGCTGCAAAAGCGTGGACTCTTCGGGAAGCAGCGCATCGTTGATATGTAAAACCACCGGAACCTTCATTTTTTCCGTCTGGAACTGCTGTTTATGTTCGGCTAATTTCTCAATTTTTATGGTTGACATAGAGAGGAATATATACTATATTGGAAAGCTGGCATACATATGAAGTATACCAGGAAACAATGGTCACGGGCAAGTTTATTTAAAGCCTTTTCCATTTTTGAAACTTAAAAATCGAGGTAGAGATCATGCTTGAGAATAAAGAAGGCGATGCAAGAGATTCAAAAGGTTTTTTGAGAGGCATTCTTTGCGGAATTATTTCCGGTTTGGGATTTCTTATGCTTCCGTTTGGTGAAAACCTGTTTCGGATAAGTTATGAAAGGCATGTGGCCATAGGATTATTCCTTTTGTTTTTCGGAATGGTTCTTATGCTTTGTCAAGATGAAGCGGAAATATCCAAACAAAAAAACATTAATCAAAGTGGTTTTGATGATATGGATTTTGGTTCGGTTGTGCCAGCATATGCATATACGTTTTTTTGATAATGTTTTTTGGCCTTTTGGCTCAATTGTGGTTTTAAGACTCCGAAGATATAACGTTCGAAAAACCGTCATAAGAGCTCTTATGACGGTTTTACAATGTTTACTTTATTTCGCAAGTTCAGGTTTGCAACCTGAGCCTTGAGTTTGAAACACGTGGATGTACCCCCGTCTTGCTTTTAAGCGAGAGGGCTACTGCAGTGAAGCATATAACCTTTCGTAGCTTTGAGCGGTATTCTTTAAATCGAAGAATTGCTCAGTAAAAGTTCGTGCATTTGTGCCGAGCCTTTTTCTTTTTGATTCATCGGATTGCAGGTCAAGGATGGTTTGCCAGAGGGTGCGGCCGCCTTCGCTTAGGCTTTGGCGTGCCAAAGGAATGGTGACGGAAAATTCCGGCGAGGAGAACTCTTGGAAAATCTCCAGATCAGAGAGAATGACCGGCTTTCCGCAGGCATAGGCTTCGATGATGGCGAGTGGGATATCGAATTTTCCACGCATATTCTCGACCGGAAAGATGACGATATCAGAAAGATTGTAGAGCGTCGGCATATCTTTCCAGGTGTCGGTGAATCTGACGCAGTCGATGATGCCTGCCTGGGTGAGTTTGGCGACAACTTCGTCTTTTTTCTTTTGATCCGCTTCGTTTTTAATCCGGCAACCGAAGATGAATGTGATGGTTTTTGCACGTGTCATTCCGACCGTAGTGGAGGAATCTGTTTCTATCTGGGAAGATCCCTCGACAAGCTCGGGATGACAATCAGAAGATTGTGATTTTAAATATGTAATGAGCATCTCTACGAGCATATCGGTTGCGCCGAGGCGGACATATTCTCCCGGATACATCACGACAACATCTTCACGTGTAAGATCGAAGTGCTTGAGAGCCTCTTCGTTTTTCGGTTTCGGAGCATAGAGGTCGAGGTCTATTCCCGGGTAAATACGTTCGATTCCTGTAAATCCGTTCGCCTCGAGCTTTCTTTTGGAATAATCCGAATAGGTTACGATACGATCGGCGAATAGCATTTTCTTCCAGTCTTTCGGCCCGTACAAATCCTCGCGTAATGTAGCGATGGTCTGTACGGTTTTCGGACGTCGATAGGTGAAATTTCTGATGAGGGCTGAATTGAGCGCGGTCGGTGTGAAAAGGTAGTGCACGATATCGTAGCGGTGGCTTTCAGTAAAGAGGTATTTTGAAAGGATAACTTTTTGTGAGAAAGAATGCCCGGCGCGCGAGGCATCGTAGAGGGGGAATATAGGGTGTGATACGACATTGTCTCCCAAGCCATCGAGCGGAGTCGACGTGGTAAGGATATTCATCTGCAATTCCGGATCTTTGATGCTCTTAGCGAGGAAATACGCGAAATTTTTGGAAGCTTCGTCCCAAGGAGGAGTGAGCGGCCGCGTTGCGAGCAGGATTTTTTTGATTGACATAGGATGTGTTGTTTGAGAAGCGTGTTTATTTATAAATCTCTTTCTTATCTTCATCGTTCGTCCAGGCGCTGATCATCGTTTTAGTGTCTGAGGTTCTTTGGCTTATCGAGATGTTTTTTGTGGTCCCTTTTGGGATGATGATCGCTTCCTTGGTGAGTGTGGTTGCGTCCTGCGTTACCTCGTAGGTGAAGTTGTTCGAGTTACTATGATTTTCAATGGTGAAATCAAGGCTGTTTCCGTGAGGATTCTGGAAAGAAAGCGCCCACCAATCTTTATTGAGGTTGGGGTCTTTAGCGCGGTTTTCGATGAAGCCGAGGCTGATGAAGCTTAGGGCGAGGAGGGAGATGATGGCGATGATGACGGATTTTTGAGACATGATGTTGTGTGGTTAATAGAGAGGTGACATGTTCGCTTTCGAGTCCGACATGATCGGCGTTAGCGATGGGAATCTCTTTCGAGATAGAGGGAAGATAACATCCATACAGGTCTTGCCTTTGCGTACCTGGCTCTTATCGCGCCTAGGTGCCGGACTCTCAATCAAACATGTCACCTCTCTATTAACGCAGTAGTTGATTATCGGTGAGGCTGTTTTCTCGTTAACTGTTAATCGCTGTTTGTTGACTGGTTTTTTCTCATATACACCGCGATATCACCGGATTGGTATATGGAGTTGAAATCTGGGGATTTTTTGAATTGAGTGCTGTCGAAATGAGGGTTGACGACGATGATATCAGTGCCGGTTTCATTGAAGCATTTCTGTCCTTTGTCGGTGTTTGGTACGGCGATCATCCAGAGCGAGCATTGTTCGCGCGGCTTGGTCTCGTCTTCGTAGCGTTTGAAGTAACCGCGTGAGAGCGGATAGGTGTAGCCTCGAAGGAATGAGAGCTTCATCCAGGAATCAGCGACGATATAGTTGTGATCCTTGAGGATGATGTCGTTCTGATTTGTATGCTGCGCGAGATAATCAGAAACGTGGTAGGTTTCGATAGCTTCCTGCGCCTTGGTTTTCCCAAGGAGGCTTTGTCCGTTATCGTAGAATCCTCCGACAATAAAAAATGTGAGGATAACGATGAAGGCGCTGATTGTTAGGGGTGTGTTGTTACGGGAGTGTTTTTCGTTGATTGTTGACCCGCCGGCATCGTTATCCGAAGCATTTCGGGTAGATTGTTGACTGTTAATGGTTTTCTGTTGCTTGAACAGAAGCGTGAAAGCAAGGGTTGAAAGTATCGCGAACGGGAAAATGGCATAGGTGCTGATGCGATTGGAAGGGATGTCGAGGAAAAGCCACTGTGGGCGAAGCGACATGATGAGGAGTGATAATCCCCAGGCGAAGAAGAAGGCAATCGCGTAGGAAGCTTCTTTGATCGAACGATTTTCTTTTAATCGGAAGAAAATTAAAGCGAGGAGTCCGACCAGTCCCAAGCCGAGCCGCCCTTCTCCGGTCGAGAAGGTGAGTTGCAGAAATGTCAGCCCGGTGCGGGTCGCCTTGGTTGGAGCGCCCAGGGCGGTATTGAGCGACTTCGGATCAGCATAGCTGGGCGCGAGGACGAAGAAGGAAAAGAGAATGGCTGCGATAGCGAGGATGATGGGAGCCGGCTTGAAAACGAGCAACGCCCACTCTTTGATGCTAATATGGATGGTTTTGATGTGGAGGATGCTGAAAATGACGATAGTGAAGAAGATAATGAAAAGGAAAACGAGCGTGCTGAGATGATGGATATAGACGAGTCCAAAGGTAAGGAAGAAGGCGAGCGTTAAAAGCTTCGAGCTTTTTTCTTGGAGCGCGCGCCAGTAGCAATAGAGGATTACCGGTATAAAAAGGTTGCCGATAGTATTGCCGATTACTCCGCCGGAAACGAATTTTGCCTGAGGTGAAGCAATGGTATACAGCGGACCGAGCACGAAGAGCGTGAGAATGGCGACCGTGTTCGCAGAGATGCCCGTTTTCGCGAGCGATCGGTGCGAAAAAGCGCGCAAGACGAACAGGAAAAGAGCGAGGAGCGAGAATATATTGATGAGAAGGAGTATGATGGCCGGGAATCCGGATATGAAATCAAGGCCCGCGATGAGGGCGATGGCAGCGAAGATCAGGTGTTCGCCAATGATGAAGTCGTCGATAGGTTCCGCCTCGCCGAGAGCATATGTACCATCCGTTTCGGAGCGGACGATATTGCGCTCGACATACTGTGGAAGCTCGCCCGTGACGGCGATGGACTTCGACCAGTACATGTGGTGCCCAAGGTCGGTCGCGGTCGGGAGGATGACCTGCGAGAGATAGATTGTCTTGATGAAGATGGTCAGAATCAGGATCAGGATGATGAGCCGACCTTGGTTTTTGGTGAAGGGTTTGATTCCGCTGCGCTTTTCCTGAGTCGTTTTCTGCGGAATCGCTTTGGAGACAAGGAAAGTCACCAGCGTAAAAGCGATAATGCTTGCGATAATGGAGGCTACCATCAGCGTGATGCCGGATCTCCCTAAGGTTATCATCAGGAAATTGGTGGCGGCGATGCTGAGCGGCACTGAAAAGACGAAGCACTCGAGCGATGTGAACGAGTGTTTGAAAAAAGAGCGCAGCAAAACCAGTCCCGGCACGAAAAGAACAAGGAAAATCGCGATAAAGAAAAGAACTTGTTCCTGGATGAAGTGCATAGGCTTATTTTTTAAGAGTTGCTTCGATTATAGCTAAATACCGTTTGGCGATCGAGTCCCAGTGGAAGTTATCGATGACGTATTGCCGCGCTTGCTTCCCGAATGTTTCCCGCAGGGTGTCGTCCGCGAGCAGGAGGCGTATTTTTTCGATATAACCATTTGCATTCTCCGGCTCTACCAGAAATCCGTTCTCGCTATCCTTGATGGCGTCCTGCAATCCCTCGAGGCGTGATGCGATGACCGGTATCTGACATGAGGCCGCCTCGATGACCGAGATGCCGAATCCTTCCATATCGCCGGGAACACGGATATTGGGCTGGATGAACAGATCGCAGGTGTTGAGGAGGATGTCACGTGTTTCATCGTTTACGAAACCGAGCAGGCGGAGGCGTGAGGACATAGACGTTTGTGTTACGGCGTTTCGGATGTTCTCTTTGTCATTGCCATCACCAGCAACAATATAGACGATGTTTTCCGGAAGTTTCGGAAGGACGTTTCGTATGAACCAGGCCACGCCTTTTCTTTTGGCGAGCCGCCCGGAAGTGAGCAGTACTTTCTTATCCGATACAGATTCCTTCAGGATACGCTCGAGGTCTTGACGGGAATAGTTACGGAAGTATTTTTCCGTATCGACACCATTGGGAATGAAGACGAATTTTTCCCGAGGAATGCCGCGTTCCACGCCGACCCGGACGGTTTCATTGCCGACGGCGATGAGTTTGTCGAGCTTCGGGAGGAATTTTTTGACCCACCACTGTTGGTATATACCGGAGGTGAAGGTGAGGTCGAGTCCGTGCACGACGGAAACGACGGTTTTCTTCGGGTAGAGGCATTTTACAGCGTATCCGACGATACCTAAAACGCCGTCACCCAAAAGTATCGCATCATAGCGGGGCGCGAGCCATAGGGCGCGCACAGTCGCCCAAGGCAAGAAAAACGGCAGGGCTTTTTTCCCTTTGCGGTTGGCGATGGTTTTTACCTGGGCGATTTTCGGCAGCCAGACGGAGAGTTCATAATTCTGGTTTTCGATGCCGCCGGTGATGGGCGGGTAGGCACGAGAAATAAAGAGGATTTTCGTTTGTTCACTCGTACTCATAGAATAAAAATGGAAGGGGATTTATTTTTTGTACAGTTCTTTTTTGGTGAGATAAAACTGATCTTCGTTCAAGCGTCGATTGGATCTGATCATATCGGCGATGAGCGCGAAGACAACGAATTGCAATCCGACGATGAAGAATCCGCCTCCGAAAAAGAGCTGATTACGATATGGACTGATCTTGAAATCCCCGAGGTAGTTGACGATGAACATGCCGAAGAATACGAAAGACAGCAGCATCAGTATCGCTCCGGGGATACCGAAGAATTTCATCGGACGGACATCGCGCACGGCCTTGATGATGATGCGCGCGCTGGAATTGATATATTTGAAAATGCTCTTGACGACGCGGGATTTTCGCTCCGCAAAATAGGTGACCTCGACCGGTACCCACCGTATCTTGAGTCCCTTGCCCAAGGCGTCGATGATGGTTTCTTGGGTGTAGGTGAAATCGCCTGGCAGATTGAGGCGAAGCAACGCTTCTTTGTTGTAAGCGCGGAATCCGCAGGTGAGGTCCTTGATGGGTACATTCATAAACCATCCGATTAGATTGGCAGCGAGGCGGTTCATGCTATCCTTTATCCATGGGATATTTTTGGCTTTGTGCTCACCGAAACGGTCGGCGCTTACGATATCCGCCTTGTGTTCGAGTATCAGTGCAATGAGTTTCGCAATATCCTGCGGGTTGAACTGACCGTCCGCGTCAATGTTAACCATGATATCGGCGTGGTTTTCGAGAGCTCTCTCGACGGCATGGCGGAAGGTTTTCCCGATGCCGCGGTTGATACCGTTTGCATAGACGAAATGCGCCCCGGCAGTTTTGGCGATGTCGAAAGTGTTGTCGCTCGATCCGTCGTCGATAACCTGCACGAATACCTCGTCGATTCCCGAAAATCGGGTCGGTATGCGCTTGATGGTTTCACTGAGCTTCTCCTCTTCGTTGAATGCGGGGATGTTTACGATAAGTCTCATAGGCTATGGATAGTGAATAAAGTCACGACACGTTGGTTATTTGGCTTTCTTTTGGATGATAAGGCTTGGATTGACGCATTGGTATTCGCAGTTTTTAACGTCATCCACACCTTTATGGATAACGTTTTTTTGGCACTGCGCGATCAATTCTTGGCATTTCGCTTTGCTTTGGTCGAAATAATGCTGATTAACTTCGTAGCCGAAGTAGCTCAGCACGAAATAGCTGACGACAAGAACGCCTGCGAGCCAAATGATAAAGCGGATAAGGTGAAACATAACGTATAGTTAGCAGTTAACAATCAACAATGAACGAGGGATAAACGGTAGGGTGTATGGTTGTGGCAAAGACCCGCTCATTGTTTATGGGTGTTTGTTGTGCGGGTTAGCGGCCGATGCCTCGGTAGATGATACCGGCAGATTCCAATAAGTCTTTATCCAGACAGTTCTTTCCATCGATGACGACCAAGATGCCGTACTTGTTGAGGAGCTCAGGAGTCAGCATGTCTATGAATTCCTTGTGATTGGTCGTGACGATGACAGCCTTTGATTTTTCAAGAATCGCTTCCAATGATTGCGAAGTTGACTTCCCAAGCACGTGCGGATCGAATGTCTCAACGATTGCCAGATGCTTGTTGAGGTTTTTGATGACTTCGAAAGCCGGTGATTCGCGAGTATCGTCCACGTTCGCTTTGTAGGCGAGTCCGAGCACGCCGATTGCGGTGCCGTTCATAGGGAGTTTCACGAGATTGAGCGCGTCTTGCAATTTCTCAACCGTGTATTCCGGCATGCTGTTATTGATTTCACGGGCAATCTTGAGGAATTTGTGATCGAATCCGGATTTCTTGGCTCGTTCGATCAGGTAGTAGGGATCGACAGCGATACAGTGTCCGCCGACGCCGCAGGATGGGTAGTGAGCCATGAAAGCGAACGGCTTGGTGGCGGCACCCAAGATGACGTCTTTGATATCGATGCCGAGCTTATCGAACGATTTCGCGAGCTCGTTCACGAAGGCGATATTGATATCGCGGAAAGAGTTTTCCACGATTTTAACCGCCTCGGCTTCGCGGATGGACTTCATCGGGCGGATTTCGCCGGATGAGATGGAGCGATAGTATTCCAGCGCGATATCAAGGCCGGTCTGATCGAATGATCCGACCACGCGCGGAAGATTGGAAACATTCCATGTCTTGTCTCCCGGATTGACGCGTTCAGGGCAATGCGCGATGAATACATCCTGACCGACGATATGCCCGGCTGATTCGAAAAGGGGGCGGATAATCTCTTCGCTCACGCCGGGATTGACGGTGGATTCGAGCACGACGAGCGCGCCCTTCTTGAGATTTTTGACGGTCGTTTCCACTGCCTTGATGACCGGGGTCAGGTCCGGATAATAGGATTCGTCGACCGGAGTAGGCACGCATATCAAAACGATGTCCGCCTTTCGGATGACGGCGGCATCGTTTGTGGCGATGACAGGGAATTGTGCGATGCGCTCTTCGATGTAGGCCTCTTCGATCGGGCTTTTCCCTTGATTGATCAGGTCGAGTTTGGATTGATCAAGATCGAGACCGTACACCTCATAGCCGACTTCTTTTGAACGGATGGCCATCGGAAGTCCGACGTAACCGAGTCCGATGACGCACACTGTCTTTTCGTGATTCATAGAGGGTATTTCAATAACTTAACACTATAACAGCCTTTTCCGTAAGCTCTTTTCATTATAAAGATAACAACGGTATTGCGCAAGCCTATAAATCGTTTAAAAAGAGGAAAAAAATCGGGTCATTTATAAATCTTTGCGATTGGTGATGGCGGAGGTGAGGGTAATCTCGTCGGCGTATTCGATGTCACCGCCGGTAGCGAGGCCCCTGGCGATGCGGGTAACTTTGATATGGAAGGGTTCGAGTTTTTTCTTGAGGTAGAGGGCGGTCAGGTCGCCTTCGGTGGTGGGGTTGGTGGCCAGGATGACCTCTTTGATATTCTCGTCCTCGATGCGCTGCAAAAGTTCAGGGATATGGAGCGGAGCCGCCACCGAGTTTTTTTTGGCCGGTTCCATAACGCCGCCCAAAACATGGTAGCGTCCTTGGAAACTTCGGGTGCGTTCGATGGCGATGATGTCGAGCGGCTCTTCGACGACGCACAAAACCGCCATGTCGCGGCGCGGATCCATGCAGATGCTGCACAGCGTCCCTTCGGCGATATGGAAGCACTGTTTGCAGATTTGGAGCTTATGGATATCTTCGAGGCACTGCGCGAAGTCTTCGAGTTTCTCTTGGTCCTGCTTGAAGAGATAGAGCACCAAACGCTCCGCCATCTTTGGTCCGACGGACGGCAGGGAAGTGAAGTGGCTTATCAATTTTTCAAATGGTTTGGGATACATATCGGATAACAGACAACAATTAATAGTCAACAAAAAAACAAACAATAGTAAACGTCGGACAATTTATAAAGCACAAGACTCACGATTGTCATCCCGAGCGTAGCCGACCGCGTGTCGCATAAAGCTTTAGCGGTGGCGCAAGGATCTGTTTACAAGCGTAGAAGATTTCTCGGCAAGCTCGAAATGACACATAAAGAAGTCATTTCAGTATACCTGCTTTCGCTGTACTTGACAAAATACGGTATCTTTGCTATGATAAAGCATCCTTTAACAATCTGGAGATAGCGGATATCGCTGACAAAAGTCGGTTAGAGGCGTCGTAGGAAATATTTTTTAACCGAGTCTGTCCGCTTGATGTCGGATAAGATTCATCCATAAGGGGAACATCATGAGTAACACAATAGACAAATTGTTATTTGGTGGAGTAGGGAAATGGGTCGCGAGGATATTAATGCTAGCAACAATACTTGCAATTCCTTTAGGAGTGTGGCGTACGGGACAAATGGAATATGAGGCGCGTCATTCAACAAACTATGTTTGCGGAACAGTCAACTTGCATGGCGCTATTGCTAAAGCAAGAGATGGATCTTTGAAAATTACTATTGATGATAAATATGATATTACCGATACAATTCCGCCAAAAGATTTGGTAGCTAAGTTCGGCAAGTATTGCGATGGCGGATAACATTCGTCATTAAAAGGCTAGAGATGAAAATCACTCTAGCCTTTTAAACTACCCGAAAATGATTCTAATGTTCCTGCGGAGCTTGGCTGGCATCGTGGAGGCGCTCCAGAGACTTGAAAGTCGTGGAGTTCTCTTGGAAGTAGAGTTGGATCTTACCGATCGGGCCGTTACGGTGTTTGGCGATGACGACGTCGACGATGTTTTTGTTCGGGGTGTCGGGCTTGTAGCGGTCCTCGCGGGAGAGGAAGAGCACGACGTCGGCGTCCTGTTCGATGGATCCGGATTCGCGGAGGTCGGAGAGCTTGGGCATCTGATCCTGACGGGCTTCGATACCGCGGGACAGCTGCGAGAGCGCCATGATCGGGATATTGAGTTCGCGTGCCAGCTGCTTGAGTCCGCGGGAGATTTCGGAAATTTCCTGCACGCGGTTGTCGCCGCCCCGGCTGCGGCCTTCCATCAGCTGGAGGTAGTCGATGATGATCATACCGAGATTGTGTTCGGACTGGAGACGGCGTGCCATGGTGCGCATTTCCATGATATTAAGTGAGCCGCTGTCGTCGATGAAGATAGGCGCTTCGCTTAGGATGCCGATGGCCTCACCAATCTTGGAGAAGTCATCGCTTTGGAGTTTTCCGGTGCGCAGGCGCCACAAATCCACGCCGGATTGCGCGGCGATCATACGATCCACAAGCTGGTCGGAACCCATTTCCAATGAGAAGATACCCACCGGAACTTTGGAATAGACGCTGATCTGCCTGGCCAGGTCGAGCGCGAAAGTCGTTTTACCGATAGATGGTCTTGCTCCGAGGATGATGAGGTCGGATTTCTGGAATCCCGAGAGCATATTGTCGAGGTCCGGGTAATTGCTGGGCACGCCGCGGAAGGTGTTGTCGCTGCGGTGCAGTTCATCGATACGCTCGAAGGCGTTTTCGAGTATGGATTTGATCGGGATGAAATCCTGCTTGATGTATTTTTGCGAAACCCTGAAAAGCCGTTGTTCCGCTTCGTCGAGGATTTTCTGCACATCTTCGGATTCGTTATACCCCATTTCGAGAATATCGCTCGCGGCACCGATGAGTCGCCTGAGCATGGCTTTTTTCTGCACCACTTTGGCGTAGTGGACGACATTGGATGCGGAGGGGACGGAGTTGACCAGGGAAGCAAGGTAACTTGCGCCGCCGATCCGATCAAGGCGGCCTTTTTCTTCGAGCCGGTTGGAGATGCTGAGCACATCGAGCGGTTCGCGGTTCTCGTAGAGTTCGAGCATGATCTCGTAGACGTCGTTGTTGGCGTCTTTGTAGAAGTCTCCGACTTTGAGAAGGTCGGCGATCTTGATGACCGCGTCCTTATCCAGCATCAAAGAGCCGAGCACGGACTGCTCAGCTTCGAGATTGTTGGGCGGGATGCGCAACTGCGTCACCAAATTATTGTTGGAGCTCTTCGCCATAGTTCTTCTAGTATACACTTGCCCAGGCCTTTCGGGTAGTCTTGACGGAATGAAAAATATATGCTACTATGGTTTGTTCATTAACAAATGAATAGGTGCGGAATACACCGCATTTTCAGGCACAATACAGCAGAAATAAATAACTGAGATATCACATCAAATAGGGGGATACATGCTTCAATATAAGTTCAAGACCGATTACGTGTTAGTATGCCAAGTCATAGGAGTGACGGCTGCGTTAGCGATTCTTCTGGGCATACTATTCGGAGGAGGCATAGCATTGTTTCATAAAACTGCGGATCGGCAATTTTCGCAGCGTGCTGTATCCGCCGTCGTGGATGGGCATGATAGGAAATGGGCGGAAGCGTATCAAAAAAATGCCATCCACATGTGCGGAGGGCATCGCTGTAACGAGTACAGAAGGATTGAAAATTAAGACATCATTATGTCTTAATCAAAAAAGCGGGAGATTCAGAATTGAACTCCCGTTTTTCATTTGTCCTATATCCGTTTGAGTTTCGCACCCTGGGCCGTGTCCTCGATACTGAACCCGGCTTTTTCTATCTCTTCTCGCAGCTCATCGGAACGCGCGAAGTTCCTTTGTTTGCGGGCCTCTTCCCGGTCGGCGGCGAGCTTTTGGATATGCTCCGGGATGGCTTCTTTTTTGGTCCATTGCAGGCCGAGAACGGCAGCGCTTGTTTCCAGAAATTTCAGGACATCGGTTGGGTTGTCCAATCTGTCCTCGTCGATAAGTTTATTGCCGTTTTTGGTCATGTCGAACAATACGGTCAGGGCCTGCGGCGTGTTGAAATCTTCTTCGAGTGCGGCATCGAAATCGGCTCGATATTTCTCGGTATCGAGAGAGATTTTATCCTGTGTCATTCCGAGCGTAGTCGAGGCATCTTGCTCTGATCGGAAAGATCCTTCGACAGGCTCAGGATGACACTCGGTAAGCCGGTCATGGAAATTCTGCAGCGTCTCCCGATTGGAGCGGGCTTGATCCATGGCTTCCCAGGTGAAATTCATCTGGGAGCGGTAGTGGCTCGAAAGGAGGAGGAAACGTACGTCCATGGCGGAATAGCCTTTGTCGAGAATGTCTTCGAGGGTGTAGAGATTGCCTTTGGATTTGGACATCTTGACGCCGTCGGCAAGCAGGTGGCGGACATGCAGCCAGTAGCGGGCGAAGGGTTTTTCGGTCACGCCTTCGGACTGCACGATTTCGGCTTCATGGTGCGGAAAGATATTGTCTTCGCCGCCCGTGTGGATGTCGAAGGTGTCGCCAAGGTATTCCATGCTCATCGCGCTGCACTCGATATGCCATCCCGGATACCCCAAGGACCAAGGGGATTCCCATTTCATCAGGTGATTCTTTGGGGCCTTGAGCCAGAGCGCGAAGTCCCACGGGTTTTTCTTGTCGGGATGTTCTTCGAGGCGGGCGCCGACTTTGAGCTTGTCGAGCGTGTTGCCCGAGAGCCTGCCATATTCGGGGAAGGTGGTGACATCGAGGAAGACATTGCCGTTTTTTTCATAGGCATGGCCTTTGGTTATCAGTTCCTCGATGAGTTTGATCATTTGCGGGATATGGGCGGTGGCGCGAGGGAAATAGTGAGCCGGGAGGATATTTATCTGTTTTTCCGTCACGTGGAAATACTCCTCGTAGAACTGTGCGATTTCTTGAGGCGTTTTGTGCTCTTTGAGGGCCTGCTTGATCATCTTGTCATCGCCGCTATCGCCTTGGGCGACATCGTCGTCGGTGAGGTGTCCGACATCGGTAATGTTTTTGATGGCCCGCACTTCATAGCCGGCGTATTCGAAGTAGCGGCGTATCATATCCCCGAGGAGATAGGCGCGCAGATTGCCGATATGGATTTTCCCATAGACCGTCGGCCCGCAGGTATACATACCGACCTTTCCCGGGTAGAGCGGTTCGAAAATCTCCTTTTGTTTGGTGAGGGTATTGTAAATCCTGAGCATAGAATGGGAAATATAATGAAATATATCCCTAGTATACCTTGTATGCGGCCTTCGGGGTAGTCTTGGCAGGAGTATATTCGATTTTCGGTCGTAGGAACGCTAGAACCACTTCTTGAGACGGAAGATGATGATGGTGAGGATCGAGATGATTATGATGATGCCGGCATGGAGCCAGAAAGCGTTCGGGCTGTGGGTCAAGGGGATACTGACGCTCATGGACATGATGTTGGAATAGGCGGTCACCGGAAGGAGTATAGCCGAGAAGATGGTGAGGACCTTCATGGTCATATCGAGCTTGTTGGAGAGGAGGGAGTTGTTGGTTTCCTCCAATGATTCGATGATTTCCTTATTGTTCTCGAGGATATTCCAGATGCGGATATTGGTTCCGATGAGGTCCTGGAAATAGGGCTTGAGATCGGATGGGATGAGAGTGTTTTCCTTCTGGAGGATGGATTCGATGATGGCGCGCTGGGGTTTGACGGCACGCCTGAAGTTGAGGATGTCTCGTTTGACGATGGATATTTCGAGCACCATTTCCTTTTCTTTCTCGGCGAACACCTGATCCTCGATATGATCGAGGTTTTTGGAGATGTGGTCGAGGCGCGGAAAACAGGATTCAAGAAGGATGTTAAGGACGGTGTAGAGCAGGTGGGCAGGGGTCTTGGTGAGGTGAAGCCTGCGTTTTCCTTCGCTTGTGGAGATATCGTGGAAGAATTTTTCCAATTGATAGATTCGGTGGCGGTGAGCGGTGATCAGATGATCTTTGGTGATGATCATGTCGAGCTCTCCGGAATAGGTGGTGCGATTTTCGACGTCGAAAAGGGGGATGTGTATGGAAAGGAAAAGGCAGTTGTCATAGTTGACGATTTTGGGTTGGTAAGTGGGCGTGAAAAACTCTTCTATCGCGAGGGGATGGATATTGAAGTGCTCGTGCAGATAGAGGATGTCGTCGTGACTGGGTTCTTCGAAATCGACCCAACTGACCGTCTTGTGTTCTATGATCTTCATCTTTTTGTTTTTTCAGTTCCGGTGAACAGTTTTTAGTGAGTTTCTGTTTTTAGTATATACCGGTTTCCGTTATTGACAAAATCCGGTATTTGAACTACTATGCGTACGTGTTGAAAAAGATTATTCTATTCTGCATACGCGTGTACCAAAAGACCCTTTCATTCGATACGGGGATTGTTTCGTGGTTCACGCCGGTGAAGTTTTGCCGGTTCTATCCGACCTGTTCGCAGTATACGTATGAAGCCGTTTCGCGCTTCGGGGTGCTGCGGGGCGGTTGGATGGGACTGCACAGGATATTTCGTTGCCATCCCTGGAATCCGGGCGGGTATGATCCGGTTGTGAAAACAGAAACGAAAGAAGGTGAAGACGGTGTTAAGGATACATTTACCCGTAAAGGTAAGAAATAATTATCGAGCGGCGGCGGGAAAAAATGCTCCGCCTTTCGCAACGTATGTGTGCATGATACGCAAGCGGATGTTTCATGAGAGGAGGCAGAAATATTTCCTGCAGGGGAGCAGATATTGCAAAAGAGTCAGCATAGATGTCCGGTTTCTTATGAGTAAAGCAGGAGCTTCGAAACGGGATATTGCAGTCGGTTGGTATTTTTTTGTTTGATACACCCGATCGCAGCAAATAGAATCCTTCAAAGCAGGGTATCGCTTAACCCAAGGCCGGTTGTAATATATCGCCTTGGGCTTTTTTTATCCGGACTGTCCGGACCATGCGCTTAGCACTCAGTATTGACGACTGCTAATTCGGATTGTATACTGAAAGCATATGAATACACGCCAACAAAAAGTGCTCGCGGCTATCGTCGAGATCTATACGGAAACGGCTCTGCCCGTGGGTTCGCAGGTCCTTTTAGAGCGCCATAAATTCGACGTGAGTTCGGCGACTTTGCGCAACGATATGGCGCACCTGGAAGAGGAAGGTTTCCTGTATCAGCCGCATATCAGTGCCGGGCGCATCCCGACGGACAAGGGTTATCGCTTCTATATCGAGGAAGTCATGGGCGATCAGGAACTTTCCAAGGAAGAGCAGCGGCGATTGCAGGCCGAACTTTTGATGATGAAAGCGAAGCAGACGCGGCTTTCGCGCACGACAGCCAAACTCCTTTCGGCGCTGTCGGGTAACCTTGCGGTGATGGGTGATGCCTCTAAAGATGAGTTCTATGATTTCGGTATCAAGGAACTGATCGAGGCGCCGGAGTTCCGGGAGCTTGATGAATTGTGCCGCTTGGTGGAGACGCTGGATTCGCTGGATGAGAAATTCGATGTATTGCTTGCGGGCATGAAGGACGATTCGATGCGGATATTCATCGGCGAAGAGAATCCTATTCCCGAAATATCCAAGAACTGCTCGATGATGGTGGCGCCGTATCGCAATAAGGACGGGGAACGCGGCGTTTTGGCGATTATCGGTCCCAAGCGCATGAAGTATGCCAAGAATAAATCGCTCTTGGAATACGTGAAGAAGCTTCTGAGTTCGTCGTCGGGCGCATCGCTTCCAGTCGCGATTATCCTGGTCAAAGTAATTTTGTAAGATCCTACAACCATATGAAATCAAAGAAGCATGATGAAACAAAGGCAGAGAAAGATATGAAAGAAACGGAAACTTCGCCGAAAGAGGCTGCTCAAGAAGTTACCCCCGAGGAAATGAAGGAAAAAACGCCGGAAGAGCTTGCGCAGGAATACCTGCATGACTTGCAGCGATTGCAGGCGGATTTTGCGAATTACAAGAAGCGCCAGCAGGAGTCGCAGAAGGAGCTCTCCGGCTATCTGATCGAGCGACTGGTGCTGGATCTTATTCCGGTGCTCGACAATTTCCGCATGGCGACCAATCATGTTCCGGAAGGTTCCAAATCCGATCCATGGGTGGTGGGTATCCAGTATATCGAGAAGCAATTGGAAGATGTGTTGACCGCCAACGGTATGCAGGTGATCGAGGTGAAAGAAGGCGACGCCTTCGACCCGAGCATCCACGAGGCGATCAGCGACGAACAGTCAACGGAAGAGGCGGAGTCTCAGGAGGAGGCACCCCAGATGCAGACGGTCGCGAAAGTCCTTCAGAAGGGATACAGGATCGGGGACAAGGTCATCCGCCCGGCCAAGGTGTCCGTGAAGTAAGGAATCGGTATTCGAAAAATGGATATGTAAAAAGCCATGCATCGCGGTGTATGGCTTTTTGGTGTGCTTGTTGAAGGGTCTAACAGGTAAGGAAGACATTGACCTTGATCTCCTCATCACCTTCATCGAATAATGCCAAAGAGGTGATAGTCTGTTCAATTTTTTCGTGGTTTCTGTCGTAGTAGAGATAGGTATATTCACCCGTTTTTTTAGAGTTGGGACGGCATCGTATGAGCGCTTTGCCATTATCGCTGTCGAACTCTTGTATAAGCAAGGTCTGTTTTGTGACTTTTTCCACGACAGGATATTGGATATCCAGCGCTTGGTCGGAATTTGTTCTTTGGATTCGTTTAGAACCTATTTTTTTGGAATTGGGGTCGATAACGATTCTGATTATCGATTTCGGTACTATGAGTACGGACATAGCATCGCTCCTTTTGGTTTTGGTTTATGGGATTGTTAATGTGCAGCTACAGTTTAGCATAGACGCAGGTTTTCTCAAGAGGGAACGTTGCAAAGATAATAAAAAACCGCTCTGAAGCTTTGCTTGAGAGGGTTTTAGTTTGTTCCAGATTGACCGTGGCCGGAGCAGGGATGTCATTGGAATTAAGGAGGATTCTACTTCTTGGCAATAGGATTCTATTGTATAGCCAGAAAAGCGTGCTGTTTTGGAGTGCAAAGCCGATGAGGCGTGTCGTAGGGCGCGTTGACCCTAGAAAAATACCTGAGAAGGATGGATTCTAGCGTAAGAATCGCCTTGTCTCAGGCGGTGATGTGCTCTCGGCCACGAAGCAAAAAGTCTGCGTCCTTGCAGATACGCTTGTCTTCAATGTACACGTTTCATGTATTGAGCGCAAGCACCGATTTTATCCAGCCGCGCATCCCGGTTTTTTCCGGCCCATCCGGAATGAGTGAGAATCTTTTGAGGAATTCTTTTTCGGGAGAGACTCTTCCTTGAAAAATTTCCATGCCGAGATATTCGATGGGTGTATAGCTGTTGTCCACGAGCGATACCTTTTTCTCATTGACGTGAAATCCAGCGTAGCGGATGATGATGCGTATTCTTTCGCGTGCGCCTTTCCCGATAGCCTTCCTCGATGAGAACAGAAGATCGTCAGCGAAACGCGTGTAGACGATAGTATTTTTCCCGCAGAACTTCTGAATCTCTGGATCCAAGCGTTGTTGGCAAAACAGCTGGAAGATTTTCGGGGATGATGGGGCACCTTGGATGAGTCCTCCGTTCGTATGGAAAAAGAGTTGTGGGGAATGCCTTATATCATCAGGAAGGTTGGGAATGGTGGTGACTGATGCGAATGTCACATGATCGAATGCTTTCCGCAAGTCCACCTTCCAGAAGAATCTGCTCTTGCGAATCAGGTGCCGTTTCACGCAATCAAATTGATTAGTGAACGCGGTTATACGTCCCAATTCTTGTTTGACATCTTGTTGGACGGTGTATAGATCCAGGCTGCGGGGCTTTATTATAAAGACACGCCGCCCATTCCCGAGAAGCTTTGAAGCGAATCCGGGAGGTGTATTTTTTATTTTCATAGAACCTCCCGGACGAGTTTATAGTAAAAGGAACTGAGTTCTTTATAGTGTAAACGGGTTCTCTTGTCAATAATCAGTGACAAAAGTCCTTGACTAGAGGCGTCCTATGTGTTAGGATGGCTTATTCTCAGAAACGGAAGCTATTTTGGGAATATGAGGTAGTTGTTTAAAAAACGTCCCCTTCATGTCGAGGGAGGGCTATATATCAATGAGATAGGGTGATGCCCTAGGAGTCTGTCATGAATACCAATATGCCTGTTGCAGGATCAAGATGCCTGAATTCGGATGAACTTCCCATTGTGGAAGAATTATATCGGCTTGGCCTGCCGGAAGCGACCATTTTAGAACATTTGTGGGTTGCATCTGGTATGCATTCAAGAATGGCGTTCGCTCAAATCAAAAGTAAATTCCCGATTCAGCCAACTGGGGAGGATGCCTGTCAAAAGCAAGTGCTCCGATTGACTGCGTTGATGAATGCGACGGAAAACTGGAACAACCTAAGAGTCAGGACGATTCTTACCAATGTTTTGGGGTTGAATCAACTGGATGGTTTTTTAACACAGTTGGTATATGCCACTTCATCGCGTGGTGATACGCCCTCGATGTCCGTTGAAGCGCCATGGCGTGAATTTGCCATAGCGTATCTGGACTCGATGAGTTTTAAAGGTGATCAATCACGCCTGATCGGCCACGTGGCTGATTATGTCATGAAGTGCTGCTCGAAAGGTTCAAAAGATCGTATGGCGGCAGCCTGAAACGTCAAACAAACAATACAGCGCAAAAATTCTTTATAACATAAAGGATGAGTAGCGCTGTTTTATTTTACTTCGATATTCTATCGACTCTTGATTTCCCTTGTCTTTTTACAATGAGTGATTCGTATGCATGTGTATGAAAAATAAAAAGGCCGCTTGTATCAAGTCAGGCGGCCTTTGATTGATGATACCAGAGAAAACAGTTGTGCTTCTATGGTTCTTTTTTAGCGTTACATATAACGCACGATGTCCTTATCCCCGTACAATCCGAGGCCTGTGATGATCTGAATGGCTGCCGCTTCCATTTTGAACTGATGCTGATAGCAGCGAGCGCCATCATCGCCTTCGAAAGCCCAGCTGTCTTCGGAAAACCCCGGTGCGGAAATGATAAGCTCTATATGAGGGTTATCATTTTGAGAGGAATGGCCTTTTCGAAACGACACCACTCCGGAAGTTTCATCGAAAGGGTGTTCCGTATCAAGGCTGCCGCAGCGCCATGCCCACATCTTTCTTTGCTCTTCCGTACCGTAGAGCAGTCTGCCACGAATATCGATCTCCTTGTATTCTCCAAGAGAGGTAGTATCGTGATACTCGCTTCGCCATTGGTCGACAAGATTCGCGGCAAAGGATTCCACATCAGTAGACCCACCGAACCAGCAGATCCAGGGGATATATTTTTTCAAACCCTCTAATACATCATAAAGATTGAACTTTTCAGAGCTTCTTGAATCGCTAAACGTTCTTTGTGTCGTTATCACGTATCGATGTTCGAGCGTTCTTAGGCCGGTGGGGCGATCTTCTTCCAGTAGCCAATCATCGAGCAGGGAGGATATTTTTTGATGCTTCTCATTCCTGCCGTTCGTACTGAGTACGCTTATACCGTAGTCGCTTCCGAAGCGTTTGCACTTGAATTGCGCATGCAGGGGAGGGACTTCGACAACGAATGCATCTTCGTTTTGGAAGACGTCTTGCAATGCTGATTTGTTGGCGATAAGCCCGTCATCGATCAGTGAAGCTTCGCGTAAGATTTTGACCTTACCGCTGTCTTTTTCCTCTGCGTCGATAATTTTGTTGAAGAGTTTCGTGATGAATTTCTGCAGCGCTTGAGAATCATAGAGTCCTCGTTTAGCGGGATGTATGGAGTGTCCGCTTAAGATATATGGGTATCCGTTCACCGGATATTTCTTAATCGAAAGGCGTTCACGAGATCCGCAATATTGGACGGCAAGCTGTTCCAAGAACGAGGTGGTTGTTAAAAAACTACGCATGGTCGTATCCTCATAAAGGAGTGATGAAGGTCTTCGCAGACCAGCCCGCCAGTCGCCCGGCAGGATAAGGAAAAACGATTCTTCCTCACCGAAGAGAAAACAAGGAAATCTTGCATTATCATAGCTAAGGGAGAAGATTCATGCTAGCATACCATTCGCGTTTTTGTCTAGCGATAAAGAGTGCTAAGATAGTCGATAACCGTTAATTATTCACTTTGTTAAGCCTTTAATCCAGTGTTGTCTGAAGAATTAGCACTCGGACTTGACGACTGCTAATCGTTTGGTATACTACAGAGGTAAGTGCACAAGCATTAATCATATAATAAAAATTCTATGGGAAAGATTTTGGGAATCGACTTGGGAACGACCAACTCCGCGATGTCTATCGTCGAGGGTGGGACGCCTACGATTATCGAGAATAAGGAGGGGAACCGCACAACACCTTCCATGGTAGCAGTGTCCAAGACAGGTGAGCGATTGGTGGGTCTTTTGGCGAAGCGCCAGGGCGTGACTAATCCGGAAAACACGCTTTTCTCTATCAAGCGATTGATCGGAAGGCACTTCAACGACGCGGAGGTGCAACGCGATTTGAAGACCTTGCCGTACAAGATCGTGCAGGCTGGCGAGGGAACGAAAGTTCTGATGGGTGGTAAGGAGTACACTCCGCAGGAAATTTCCGCTATGATCTTGGGCAAGCTCAAGGCCGATGCCGAAGAACGTTTGGGAGAAAAGATCACGGAAGCGGTGATTACCGTTCCGGCATACTTCGATGACTCGCAGCGCAAGGCGACCAAGGAAGCCGGAGAAATCGCGGGACTCAATGTCCGTCGAATCATCAACGAACCGACAGCCGCAGCGCTCGCATACGGATTCAACAAGAAGAAAGACGAGAAGATCGCTGTGTATGACTTGGGTGGAGGAACATTCGACATCTCTATCCTCGAAGTATCCGAAGACACGGTGGAAGTGCGTTCGACCAACGGTGACACGCACCTGGGTGGAGACGACTTCGACCAGACCATCATCCACTGGATCATCGATGAATTCCGCAAGCAGGAAGGAATCGACCTTTCCAAAGATCCGCTCGCATTGCAGCGCATCAAAGAAGCGGCTGAGAAGGCGAAGATCGAGCTTTCAACTGCCAATGATACAGAAATCAATCAGCCATTCATCACTTCGGATGCATCCGGGCCGAAGCACTTGGTGCTCAAGATGACCCGTGCGAAGCTTGAAGAATTGGTGGGCGACCTCGTGGCAAAGACGCTTGAGCCGGTGAAGAAAGCGCTTGCCGATGCAAAGCTTTCGACTAGCGATATCAATGAAGTCGTGATGGTGGGAGGAATGACCCGCATGCCGCTCGTACTCCAGACTGTTGAGAAATTCTTCGGCAAGAAACCGAATATCTCCGTGAATCCTGATGAAGTGGTAGCTATGGGCGCCGCTATCCAGGGAGGTGTGCTCGAAGGATCGGTGAAGGATGTATTGCTCCTCGATGTAACCCCGCTTACTTTTGGAATTGAGACCATGGGTGGCGTGCGCACTGCTTTGATCGAGCGCAACACGACGGTTCCTGCTGCGAAGTCGCAGGTATTTTCGACCGCCGCTGACAATCAGCCGAGCGTAGAGATCCACGTCTTGCAAGGTGAGCGTGAAATGGCTGCCGACAACAAATCTCTCGGAAGATTTATCCTCGACGGTATTCCACCATCTCCACGCGGTATTCCGCAGATCGAAGTGACATTTGACATCGACGCCAACGGAATTCTCTCCGTAACTGCCAAGGACAAGGCGACGAATAAGAGCCAGTCTATCCGCATCGAAGCATCGACCGGACTTTCCAAAGAAGAAATCGAGAAAATGAAGAAAGATGCTGAGGCGCACGCGGACGAAGACAAGAAGAAGAAAGAACTTGTCGAGGCTCGCAATATGGCCGACTCGCTCACCTACACCACGGAAAAAGCGATGAAGGATGCTGGCGACAAGCTGACCGAGGACGAGAAGAAGCCGGTCCAAGAAAAGCTCGACGAACTCAATAAGGTCAAGAACGGAGACAACCTCGATGAGATCAAGAAAGCGACCGAAGCCCTCTCCGCAGCCGCCCAAGGCATCGGCGAGAAGCTTTACAAAGCCGCTGCCTCCTCCGATGAATCTACGGCGAGCCAAGCAGGAAGCACTGAAGGCGAAGCAAAGCCCGAAGGTGAAGTCAAAGACGCTGAGGTAGAGGACAAGAAAGACGACGAAGAGAAAAAGTAAATAATAGGTAGAAAAAAGGGCGGGTAAGTAATAGGGACCCGCCCTTGAGTTAAGTTAGTATGACTAAAAAACAAAGGGCGGGTTTATACTTACATTATAATCATTTTAAATCGATACAAAATGGTTGGGATGAAAGAAAGCCCCTAATCTCCCTCGAGTCGAAGCCGATTTTTATAATAAAGAAATCGATAAGTGTATAACTGATACAAGTGATGCGCAATTCGGTTCATATAAAATCATAGATTCAATGGTTCTATCTTCAACTTCAAGCAGCTATCAATTTGTTGATATAAATCAGGCGTTTTTGAGGATTGACATGTTAATTCAATACTTTGAACACTGGTATTTTTTGACAAAGTATGATGATATACTCGCCATGACTTCTGATAGTATCTTAAAATCAAGATTACGATCTATTCTTTCTGATAAGGATGTAAACCTTGATGCAGCATACAGAGAAATCACGGTTATTCTTGAAGATAGGCTTAGAAAAAAATCAGGCTTGACAGAAGCCTTTATTGGCCGAGGACTAATAGGAAAAGCTCTTACACCAGGAGCTTCAATTCTTGTATATGCTGATCCTTTATCGCATTGTCACTCGTTGTGTTGCATTGTGCATGATTTATTAAGAAATCCATCGCACCATAAATTGATTGATGGTATTACAAAACAAGAGCTTTTGAGAGCAGTTATGTATACTGATGATGCTTTATCAAAAATAGATAAACTGGTAATTAAATAACACTGATAAATATGACACAACAACCAAACCAGATCCAGATCAAGGCGGCGGATGAGACGTTGCGGGGGGTGTATGCCAATGCGACGCAGGTGCTGCATACGAGGGAGGAGTTCGTGCTGGATTTCTTGAATATGTTCCCGCCGACGGGGACGCTCAATGCCCGGGTCATCGTTTCGCCGAGCCATCTGAAGCGCATCGCTCAGACACTTCAGGAGAATCTTAAGAAATATGAGGATGCTTTCGGGGTTATCAAGACGGCCGATGCCCCGGCGGATTCTATCGGCTTTGAGGCGCGCGGATAAGGCAGAAAATATTTCGGAATAAAAAACAGCGACCTTCCAGTATTATGGGAGGTCGCTCGTGTTTTCGGTTTCCGTGTTTTGGAATCAGGCCACTTCGATTTTTCGGCTGACGATTATACTGAGCAGTGCGTTGAAGTGCATAAACTCTTCGGTGGTGTCTGTCGGCCATTCATCGCGCAGTTTTTTGATGATGACTTCGGCACTGCTTTCATCAGCGATTTTTTTGGAAAAGTTCCTGAAGACTTCGGTTTCGTAGTCATCGTCGTTGAGATAGGAATCTTGGAGTTTCACCAATTCCCAGAATTCATCGATGGTTTTTGGAAGATCGGCCACATAATCGAAAAATTCATCGGTCGGCAGCAGGTCATGACGGGGCGTGTCCAGGCGCCAGACTTCGATCGTTTCCGCGATCGTCGTGGCGGATAAGAGCATTTGCCTGAGAAGCTCGGTCAGCTCATTTTGAAGAACATCGTTTCTCAAGGCAGCTTTATGGAATTTCTTTCTGACAGTGCAAAATGTTCTGTTTGACATGGTTGTGCCCTCTTGTTAAGTTGCGATTTTTTTGTGTTTATCATCGTATCGATGATAGTGAACTATACGGCAATGCGATGATTGTGTCAACAGGAATACCGTGTTTATCGAAGCATCGGAATATATACGGAGAGCGCACGACGCTGCTTGCGATGGTGGTGTATTGGCTTTTGGCAAGCGGTACTGCCAGGCTTTTTGTCATGGGAAAACCGGTAAGCGTATCCGAAGCGGATGAAAAGCTCAGAGAGCAGGATAAATAGGAATATCTGCTATACTGGAGACGTATCTCCAGGTAAGTGAGTATAATGTACTAAGAACACGCATATGGCGAAAGTAAGCACGTATTTGAATTTCCCTCGTCAAACCGAGGAAGCGTTTAATTTCTACAAGTCCGTGTTCGGTGGGGAGTTTGCGATGTTGCAGCGCTTCTCGGATATACCGGCGCAAGCGGGCGCGCAGGGGCCGGCAGCAGAAGATCAGAATCTGATTATGCATATCGAGTTGCCGATTTTGGGCGGGCACAGGTTGCTCGGCACCGATGCTCCGGAGTCGATGGGCTTCAAGGTCGTGTTCGGGAATAATATCTACATCAATCTCGAGCCCGACACCCGCGCAGAGACGGATGCATTGTTTGCGAAACTGTCCGAAGGGGGAAAGGTGGGGATGGCTTTGATGGAAATGTTTTGGGGCGGATACTTCGGAAGTTTGACGGACAAGTTCGGCGTGATGTGGATGTTCAATTGCATGAGCAAGGAATAGGTCGGCATAATTCACTATTCGAACACCATTATGAACAATCCGATAACCGTACAAACGGTGGTGCACGTCGATCTGAGCACGGCGTGGGAATACTTCACCAACCCCAAGCATATCGTCAATTGGAATTATGCGTCGGACGATTGGGAGTGCACCGCCGCGAGGAACGATTTGGTAGAGGGTGGGAAATTCGTCTTCGTGATGGGTGCGAAGGATAAGTCGACCTCTTTCGAGTTCGGCGGGACCTATACGAAAATCGAGGCGGGAAAAGTGATCGAGTCTATCCTCGATGACGGACGGAGGCTCGTGGTATCGTTCGAAGAAATCGACGGCAGCACCCGCGTGACGGAGGTCTTCGAACCGGAGAGCGAGAATTCCGAGGAAATGCAGCGATCGGGTTGGCAGGCGATACTGGATAATTTCAGGAAATATGCGGAGAGCGATTCCTAGGCTTTCGCTTCGATAAGGCGTTAGGGGGGATATAATTTTTGAGACACGAGTATGAAATTCTTTCAGATGGTCAAGGATAGCATCTATAACCCGCGGTTCTATAGGGATATCGCGGGTCAGTCTGCATCCGTGTCGGTGAAGTACTTCGCGAAGCTCGTGCTCGTCGTTTCATGCATCATCGCGATCATTCCATTGGTTGGCGGGATAGGTTTGCTGACGTGGAAGCAGGCGTCCGTGGAGAACTTCCGTTCGGAAATTATCGCGACGTTCCCGGCGGAACTTTCGGTGCGCATCAAGAACGGCGAAATCAGCACCAATGTTCAGGAACCTTATGCCATCGCTATGCCGGAGAATCTCAAAAGAGAGATACGGCGCGAGAAGGATATCCCTCCGGTGGAGCAGCTCTTGGTTATCGATACGACGAAGCCGATCCAGATGAGCGATTTTGAGACGCATCAGACGCTCGTGATGGTCGGGAAAAATCAGGTAGGCATTTTTAATCCGGGTCGAGGCAAGGTCGAGGTTCAGAATATACAGGCATTCAATATCGACTATACGCTTGATCGATCCAGCTTTACCGGCCTGGTGGATATGGCGTGGAAGATGCTGAGGATAGCGGGTGTCGTTGTTTTGATTTTGCTTCCGTTCGTTCTGTTCGTGGCGCTGTTCATCGGGTATGGAATATATCTCGTGTTCGGCGCGCTGGTGGTTTGGCTTGCAGCCAATGTGACTGGCAAGATCCTGACCTATGGCCAGGCGTATAGGCTCGGGTTGCATTTGGTGACCTTACCGCTGCTTGTCAGTTTCGTGGTGCCATCGCTCTTTGGGGTGCCGTTTTTGTTCTCGATCGTGTTCTTCATCATGGCATATATCAATTTCAAACAGCCGGCAATGAAAATCGATGCGGCAGAGGCGCATGCTGCCCCGCACGCAGGGCCAGAAGCATCGGCTTCCGGAGAGGTTGCCCCCGATGCCCAGGTCGAAGAAAAGAAATAGCCTCTGTCATAGCGTATATATGAAAACGCAGGTCCTATAATTGTTCTATAGAAGGCCTGCGTTTTTGTTGTGAGTGAAAAATCATTGGAAAAATTTATTTACTTTCGCCACAAAAGATATGCAAGGTAGAGGAGCGCGATGTTTTGTAGGATGAGAAGCGGAATGCCGAGGAGGAAATACCACTTGCGGGTCTTGTGACGGAAGGCGAACATGCCCGCCCAAACGCCGACACTACCCAGGGCAGCGGCCATGAAAAAGAGCAACCCTTCGGAAATCCTTTCAGCGCCTATTTTCCGTGACCGTATCTTGTCGGAGAGCATGATGAAAAAGGCGACGGTGTTGATCAGAAGAAAGATAGCGATAAGTTGCAATCGGAGGGTATCCATAGGTAGGGTCGGTTTTTTTGATGGGTGCTTGGTATAGAGGTAGTATAGCATCAAATGATAGTGCGCAAGGAAAGGACTGCGCTTAATGGGGGTATGCGGCCTTTTTCGTTGTTGATGTGTTTCTGAAAATAAGCTAAGATGAAGTGTGATTCCCATTAACACTAGTCTTAAAGAATACATATGGAGGTACCTGCGAAAAAAGTTCGCGTCAGGGTGTGCGTGCATGTCGATTGCTGCATGCGCGGGTCAGAAAAGATCTATGAGAAGCTCTCGAAAGATTTGGGCGATACCGTCGATGTCGGCAAAACTATCGATTGTTTCCGTTTCTGCAAGATCGGCCCCAATGTTTCGGTAAACGGCACCATCTTGCATGGCGTTCACTTGAATGATGCGACATCGAAGGTACGGCGCGAGATCGACAAACCCTCCCGCAAGATCGAGGGCGCCGGCACGAAAAGCATCGATGAGCTCGATGATGTTTTGGACGGTTTGTTCCTCTGAATCGGATATAATGCCGGTTGTTGCCAGTTTCAAAATATGCTATTATTTTTTAAAGAGCGAATTAAGGCTCTGGAAAGCTTCGGATAATATCTTTAAGATTTTCATGTTGCAAAAATATGAAAGAAACGCCTATGCAAGAAGAACGTGTGCAGCCCGAGGTAGCGTCACCGAGCAAGCGCAATTACAGGACGCTTGAGCTGGCGCTTTTGCTGGTATTGGGTATTCTGGTTGGATTTTCTGTAAAGACAGAGGCTGCGAAGCGGATCACTATGGGTTCGAGCGATTATCTCTTGTCGCAGAAGGATGCGGGTGCCTATGATCTCAATGCGATGCAAAAAGAGCTTTCGGCAAAGGGTGATAGCGCAGGACTCGCCAGTCCGCAGCCGACAGGCGGTTCGTGCTCCCAGTAGGCAGGCATAATACGGAATAAGAAATTTTTAGAAAATGTATGGAAAATCAAGATATGAAAGATGCTAAAGAGATCGCGGTGGATACGGACACTTCCGTCACAACGGAATCTGATCCGAAAGCGGAATCGAAAAAGATGCAAAATTTGATCGCGGGCATCATTTTGCTCGCAGGCCTTTTTGTAGGGAGCTTGTTCGTGGATATCGCGCAGCTCGTCAAGGGAAGCGGATTTTCCGAGAGCATCGTGAAGAAGGTCAATGTGTTGGAAGCGGGCGGAAAGACGTGGGTGGCCTATGGTGATCCTGTCGTGCATTTGGACGTTATTACCGATTCGACCTGCGAGAAGTGCGCTCCTGACCAGGCGCTCGTCTGGTTGCGCCGCATCATGCCGACCATCGTGGCTCAGGAAGTCGACTATGCCAGCGAAGAGGGAAAGGCGCTCATCGAAAAGTCGGGAGCCGTGTCGTTGCCAGCTTTCGTTTTTTCGGAAGAGGTGAACAAGACAGAGATGTTCACGCAGGCCGAGACGCTTTTCTCCAAACAGGATGACAACCGCTACACATTGAACACCGAGCAGATCGGTATTCCAGCCGGCAAGCTTTTGGTGTTCCCCGAAATCAAGGACACGGATATCCAGGTCGGACCCAAAGATGCCAAAGTAAGGATCGTGGAGTACTCTGATTTCCAGTGCCCGTATTGCCGATTGATGCACCCGGCTATGCAGCAGGTGCTCAAGGAGTATAAAGATAAGGTCTTGTTCTCGTACAAACAGTATCCTTTGGTGTTCCATCCGCAGGCCAACAATGCCGCATTGGCTTCCGAGTGTGCCAATGAGCAGGGAAAGTTCATGGCATATGCCGACAATCTTTTCGCCAAGCAGGATGAGTGGGGAAAGACCGAGGGCGTGCAGAAGTTCAAGGACTATGCGTTGCGATTCGGTATGAACGGCAAGCAATTCAATGAGTGTCTCGATAGCAAGAAGTATCAGGACAAGGTTAGTGCCGACACCGAAGAAGGGAAGAAATTCGGCGTGACCGGAACCCCGGGAACTTTCGTCAACGATCAGTTCATCGGAGGCGCCGTCTCCGTGGACGAATTGAAGAAGGCTATCGATGCCGAATTGTCGAAGTAGGCCGTATTATTCAGGAGAAGACAGTAGAAAAAACCACCCTTTGCGGGGTGGTTTTTTGTGTGAGCCAATGACCAGAATCGAACTGGTGACCTACGCGTTACGAGTGCGTTGCTCTACCGACTGAGCTACATTGGCTATATTTATGGTAATGGCAGTATGCGGTTTACTCGTTGAGAATGCGTTGCTCTACCGACTGAGTCTGAATATATCTTGGCTATATATTTTAGCAACTGTCTCAGTATACCAAAGATTGAAAAAATTTCAAGACCCCGGTGTTTCGTGGTATACTGTGGGTATGGAGGATATGACTGAAAAAATCGGATCGCTACGCCACAAACTCCTGCAATTGCAGGACCGTCTTTGACAGGGAAAAAAAGACGGCTCTCATCGCTGAATTGGAGGAAAAAACCCATGCGGACGGGTTTTGGAACGATTCGCAGAAGGCGGCCCAGGTAATGAAAGAGCTCGAGGGTCTGCGCGAAGAACTCGGGGCTTTCGATAAGCTCATGCATGCCCTGCAGGATATCGAGGATCTGGCGCCGATAGCCGAAAGCGAGACCGAGAAGCAGGAGCTTTCGGCCTCCTATGAGGATATCGCCCGCACGGTTGATCAGATGGAATTCCAGGCCCTGCTTGGCGGACCCTATGATCGGAATGCGGCGATTATCACGATTCACAGTGGAGCGGGAGGGGTGGATGCACAGGACTTTGCGGAGATGATCATGCGGATGTATCTTCGGTGGGCGGAACGGGAAGGCTTTTCAACCAGAATCTTGGATGAGTCACGCGGGGCGGAAGCCGGTATCAAGAGCGTGACGATAGAAATAGACGGGGCGTATGCCTATGGGTACCTCCGAAGCGAGCACGGCGTGCACCGGTTGGTCCGTCTTTCTCCCTTCAACTCGGATAATCTCCGGCAGACATCCTTCGCCTCGGTGGAGGTTCTGCCGATCATCGAGGAGATGCCGGAGGTGGTGGTGGATGCGCAGGACTTGCGCATCGATACCTATCGGGCATCGGGTGCGGGCGGCCAGCATGTCAATAAGACGGAAAGCGCTATCCGTATCACTCACATTCCGAGCGGAATTGTGGTAACATGTCAGAGTGAGCGGTCGCAGCTGCAGAATCGCGAGCAGGCGATGAAAATCGTGTTGGCGAAGCTGCATAAAACGTATGTGGAGGAGCAAGAGCAGAAGCTCAAAGCCATCAAGGGTGAATCGGCGAGCGTGGAGTGGGGGAGTCAGATCAGGTCCTATGTCCTGCACCCGTATACGCTGGCCAAGGATCACCGCACGAAACATGAAGCCACGGATGTATATAAAGTATTGGATGGGGACCTTAGGCCATTTATGGAGAGCTATTTACAGTATAATCGCGTCAGGTAATCAGTAAAAAATGAATATAAAAATATGGCTATGATTCGCTTTGAAAATGTTTCCAAGGTATACCCGGAAGACATCATCGTCTTGCAGGATGTCGATGTGTCGATCGAGGCGGGAGAGTTCGTCTCGCTCGTCGGCCAGAGCGGCGCGGGAAAGTCTACATTCCTCAAGCTCATCTATGCGGAGGAAATGCCGACGACGGGGGAGGTATACTTCGACGAACGGCCGATAAGCGGCATCAAGCGGAAGCATCTGCCATTTTTGCGCAGGAATATCGGCAACGTATTCCAGGACTTCAAGCTCTTCTCCCAGAAGACGGTTTTCGAGAACGTCGCCTATGCGCTCGAGGTCTATGGCAAGACCAATGAGGAGATTCAAGACGAGGTGCCGCAGATTCTGGAACTCGTGGGGCTGACCGGCAAGGAAAATAAGTATCCCAAGCAATTGAGCGGCGGCGAGCAGCAGCGCGTTTCCATGGCACGCGCCCTGATCCGCGACCCGAAGGTGATCATCGCCGACGAGCCGACCGGCAACCTCGACCCTATCGCCACCAAAGACATCATCAGCCTGCTTTTGGAAATCAATAAGCTCGGCACGACGGTCATCCTGGCGACGCACAATAAATCCATCGTGGATAAGATCGGCCGCCGGGTCATCACCTTGGATAATGGCCGGGTGACCCGCGACGAGGCGAACGGGAAATACGTACTCTAACATTTACTCATACATAAAGCTTTATCATATGAAAGGACTTAAGTTGTGGAGAACATTTCAGGAAGGCGCCCGAAACTACACGCGTAACGGATGGCTCACAGTGGCAACGGTCGTCGTCATGACATTGTCTTTGTTTATCGTGAGCATGACGATGATCCTGGGCGTCACCACCGGCCTTATCCTGGACAGCCTGCGGGACAAGATCAATATCAGCGTCTCATTCAATCCGGAAGTCCCCGAGGAGTCCATCCTCTCCATCAAGCAGAGCCTGGAGAAATATAAGGAAGTGGCGGCCGTGAAATATATTTCCCGCGACCAGGCCCTTTCGGATTTCATCTCCATGGGCGGCAATGATCCGGTCATCACGCAGGCCCTCGAGGAAATCGGCGAAAACCCGCTCTTGGCATCGCTCAATATCAAGGCGCACAGCCCGGAGCAATACGATATCATCGCGCAGGCGCTCAATCAGTCCGCGTTCAAGGAAGACATCAGCCGCATCAACTATGAGAAGAACAGGACCGCCATCGAGCGTTTGGACAACATCAACAAGATGACACGAAAGGTCGGCCTGGTACTGGGCATCGTCTTCATTTCCATCTCGTTCCTCATCACGTTCAATACTATCCGCATCAACATGCACTCCCGAAGGAATGAATTCGAGATTATGCGCCTCGTAGGGGCTTCCAATACCTATGTCCGCATGCCGTCGGTATTCGAGGGTATTTTCTACGGGGTGACGGCGGCTCTCGTGACGATTGCCCTCGTTTTCGTGTCCATCCGACTGATGACGCCGCTGACCGAAGGGGTCATCGCCGATGGGACGCTCTTCCAGTACTATTCCAGCCATTTCTTCAAGATAGCGCTCTCTATCACGGGATTGGGCATACTCTTGGGCATTTTGGGCGGATTCGTGGCCGTACGAAAGTATTTGAAGGTCTAAAGCAGGACGCTTGCATTTTTTATGATTTTTGCTAGTATATAAAAGTGAGATTTCGGTCTCGCTTTTATATACGCAGCCATCACTGGGGAATAGCCAAGCGGTAAGGCAATAGGTTCTGGTCCTATGATCGGGGGTTCGAATCCCTCTTCCCCAACATTGAATGAAAACAGAATTCATCTTGACAAAAGTTAAAAATAGGCGTATATTGCGTAATCAGTTCAAAAAGAGCGATCTTTATTGAATTGGCGACGTGCGTGAAGCACATTAAAAATATTGTGAGCGTGAAGCTCATAATTTCATAAATAACTTTGGAGAGCAACAATGATACCAATTGACATAGCTGTTGGTAAAAAAACTTTTTTCGCCCTTTTCTTTGTAAAAGTGCTGTTAGATCGCAAAAGTGAGTTTGCTAAAAGTTGCGATTTGGACACTTTTAGGTATTGTCCGAACAATAATCTTTTGGCTGAAAGCACAGTTCTTTTATCCTTCGATGTTCCGATGGTTGCGATGTCTGCGGGTGCGAGTCCCCAGTATGTTTTTTTGAAGAGCGCCGGCAACAATTGTGATGCGGTAGCGTTTTCAAAAATGGAAAAGTTTGTAGAAAATATTGAGGTTTCTGGCATGACTTATCCATTTTCGTACAACAAAAAGCAAGTTGAGGTGGTTGCTGGATTCCTTCAAGAGGTAGTGAATAAGTGGTTGGAAGAGTCATTGTGCCCGTGGTTTCAAAATTGCTTTGAAGGAGATGTTTTCAAAATACTCAATTTTGATGTGAGACCAGTGAGAGCTAGCGGGAATTGGAGAGGTCTTGATAAAGGGGGCTTCACTACAGGGTATTGCCCTTGTTCAACTCAGGCTGAGCTTGTTAAGAAAGAGGTTAAGGCAGCTTATGGCAGTATAAATCATCATTTAATTATATTTGATGGAGATGAAGCTCCGCATTTGCTTGTAAATGAAACCTTTGCAAAACTCCAATCTATTGTTGATAACGGACTCGCAAAAAGCAAAGTCATTCAGGTGATGGCAGTAGCTTTACAAGAAAAGCAGGGATAGCAATTTGAATGGTTACTTAGAAAGAGGTTAAAAAATTAGACACAGCAAGAGATAAGACGGCAAGGTAATAGTATTTACCTTGCCGTTTTAAAATACCCAAAATTTGAATATGCTATAATAGGCGCAGAACAGGCTAAATAAGTTACAATTTTATCTCATGCGGGTGTTCCTATTGATATCGACATCCATACTATCCCGCATAACCCGAAGAAAGGCGAACCCGAACACAAGCATTACGACTTCTGTTTCGCATGCATTGCTGATGATAGTGTTATTACGATTCAAGAAGAAGAGGTGAGCGGTTATATCTGGTTATCAATTGATGAACTTATGCATTATCCCCACCCGCGTTTCAAGAAGATTCTCGAGAAGATACATTTGCTTGCGTGAGTGGTTTAAAAACTGTCCCACATTGCCAACATTAAATACAAGGCTCTCATAAGCCTTGTATTTTGTTGTGCGGGAGCGTTAGTCTAACAGTGGTATGAAAAAGTTTATTGGGACGGCCGTATACAAGAATATGACGGCCCGGAACGTCAACACCATCCGGAAGTTCGCGGAAATGATGCGGTAAATGTAGCGGCTTGACGGACTGCTCCCAAGAGGCTTTAATAGAGGTATACGAGGGGGTGCATTTCCAGTCTTAAGCTATGAACATGGATATCAAAAATGATGAGCGTCCGTGGGGATCGTTTCGCCAGTTTACTGACAATGAAGCCACGACCGTAAAGATTTTGAGCGTGGGCGCCGGGCATCGTCTGAGTCTGCAGCTGCACCGTAAGCGCAGCGAGTTCTGGAGGGTGCTTTCGGGTCATCCGAGCATCACTATCGGTGAGACGACCATACAGGCCAAACAAGGGGATGAGTTTTTTGTGCCAGCACAGACCATTCATCGGATAGGGGCGCCGGATGATAGCGCGGAGGTGCTCGAGATCGCCTTCGGGGATTTCGACGAAAACGATATCGTCAGGCTGGACGATGCATATGGCCGCGTTTCCTAATATCGTAAAACAAAAGAAATGACTAGGGCGATAACGAAAAACGATGCCATATCACATCCTTTCACGCTCACCGCGCACGACAAGAAAGCCGTGTATTTGTATGGTTTGACGGAAGGGACGAAGACACGCATCTTCATCGCCCAAAGCCATGACGGACTGGATTTTTCGAAGGCGTCCGAGATCGAAATCGTCTCCGGGAAAAGAAGCGTTGCCCTGAAGAACTGCGATGTACGTTCTTTTTTTGCATATGGAGGCGTGTACTATCTGGCCTATGTTCACACGGTGCGCGGAAGGGGGTATATGATGATCGCGCAGTCGGAGGATATGCGGCGCTTCGAGGTGATAAAGAAGGATGTCGATCTTCCTTCGAATGCCGCCTGCATCATTTCAAGCTACAAGCATAAGAAAAGATTCCTTTCCTACTACGGCGACAGGTCCATCGCCGTCACCGCCTCAAGCGACCTTGTGTCGTGGCATACGTCGGGCGAGCTGCTGTCGCCGCGAAAAGGCCATTTCGATGACGGGGCGCTTAGGGTTATCGGCACGCTCCTTATCGATCAGGGTATCTTGGTGCTATATGAGTCGAAAAGCAAGAAGGCGACGCGCACGGTGAAGGTGGGCGCCGCGCTGTTCTCGTTGGACAAACCGTATATGCCGCCGTTGTGGAGGTCGGATGCGCCGATCTGGGAAGAGGTCATCGGAAAGAAAGACTATCCCGAGCGGTTCTTGGGCGCGGTCATTATCGAGCATGCCTTGCATATATACTGGGTGTCTGCCGAGGGTGAAGTGATCGCCAAGAGCATCAATCTCGTTTCGTCCGGATTGGTGCGCGCCAAGGTGATCAGACAGCTGAAACGCCACCACAAGAATCCGATCATCGAGCCGAAACTCGACAGTGTCTGGGAAAAGGAGGCGACATTCAATCCGGCTGCCCTGCACCTTGATGGCAAGATCCACCTTCTGTATCGCGCTATCGGTGAAAACGGGATGTCGGTATTGGGATACGCTTCGTCGGAAGACGGCTTCACTATAAGCGAACGGTTGGATCGGCCGGTATTCACCCTGGTGCATCCGTTCGAGGGGGCACAGCGGAACACCCTGCCCGCATCTTCCTATGTTTCCGGCGGCAGCTGGGCGGGCTGCGAGGATCCGCGCCTGACGCATATCGGCAACCGCATCTATATGACCTATGTCCTGTTCGACGGGCATCATGCGCCGGGTGTCGCGCTAACATCCATTGGCGTGAAGGATTTTCTGAAGAAGAATTGGAAATGGAAAAAGCCGGTCCTCATTTCCAAGCCCGGTGAGATACAGAAAAACTGGATGATTTTCCCGGAAAAGATCAATGGGAGATATGCTGTTTTGCATAGCATCACGCCGAAGATCTCTATCGAATATATCGACAGCCTCGATGATGAGAAATTGGTGATCGAGAGCATGAAGATGCCGGGGGTGGACGAGCACCGTTGGGACAATATCGTACGCGGTGCCGGAGCGCCGCCGCTTATGACGAAGTATGGTTGGCTGGTGCTCTATCATGCGATGGACAAGCGTGATCCGAACAGATACAAGGTGGGCGCGATGATTTTGGATCATCATAACCCCGCGAAGATCCTGCACCGCTGCACCTATCCGATCCTGGAGCCGTCGGCTGCCTATGAGAATCACGGTGCCAAATCCGGAGTGGTTTATGTGTGCGGCGCGGTTATCAAGGAAGATACATTGTTCGTGTATTACGGGGGAGCGGATAGCGTGGTGTGTGTCGCGACGGAGAATATCGATGAATTCTTAGGGGATCTGACCAAGCAGATCGAATACAAGACCAATAAGCCGTCTCCGCCCAAAAAGATTAATAAGCCAAAACAGAAATAAACCTATGCTCGTCATACGAAGATCCACTCACAATCCGTTGCTGAAACCGATATCCGATCATGCTTGGGAATCCTTCGGCGCCTTCAACTGGTGCCCTATACAGGATAAGGACAAGGTGCATTCCGTGTATCGGGCGGTGTCGGATGTGAAGTATGTGCACAAGCAGGAACTGCGCATCTCGTCCATCGGCTATACGGAAAGCGCGGATGGTCATCACTTCGAAAAACGCAAGCAGCTTATCGCGCCCGTATTCGAGTGGGAGAAATTCGGCTGCGAAGATCCCAGGGTCACGAAGATCAACGATACCTACTATATTTTCTATACCGCGCTCTCGACATTTCCGTTCGGCGCCGATGGCATCAAGATCGCCGTGGCCCTGACCAAGAACTTCAAAAGGATAGAGGAGCGCCACCTGGTCACGCCGTTCAATGCCAAAGCGATGACGCTCTTCCCCGAGAAGATCAACGGGAAGTATGTGGCCATGCTGAGTGCGCACACAGATAGCCCGCCGGTCATCACGGCGCTGGCTTACTTCGATACTCTCGAGGAGATGTGGTCGGAGCGCTACTGGAAGACGTGGCACGATAACATTAATGACCATCGTATCGATCTGCGCAGGAGCGAGAGCGATCATGTGGAAATCGGGGCCGCACCTATCAAGACCAAGGACGGCTGGCTGCTCGTGTATTCGCATATCCAAAATTATTTCAGCGATCACAAGATCTTCGGCATCGAGGCTCTGCTTTTGGATCTGAAAGATCCCTCAAAAATCATCGCGCGCACCTCCGGGCCGCTTTTGGTTCCGGAAGAGACCTATGAGGAATTCGGGCAGGTGCCCAATGTCATTTTCCCGTCAGGGGCTTTCGTTGCCGGCAAGAAACTTTTCATCTACTATGGCGCGACGGACACAACGGGCTGCCGGGCGAGCGTCGATCTGGAAGACCTCTTGTATAGCATCAAGAAAGAACCGGTATTCGTGCGTCATCACGATAACCCTATTCTCAAGCCGCTTACAGAGAACACCTGGGAAAATAAGGCGGTCTTCAATCCGGCCGCCATCGATCTGAAGGGCAAGGTCCACATTATCTACCGCGCGATGGGGATGGATGATACATCGGTGATGGGCTATGCGACCTCCAAGAACGGGAAGGATATCACTGAACGGTTCGATCAGCCGATATACGGGCCGCGGCAGGCATTCGAAGGGAAGACGCACCCGGGAAATTCCGGTTGCGAAGACCCCCGCATCACGGAACTCGAAGACAAGCTGCATATGTTCTATACCGCCTATGACGGCGTGAATCCTCCGGTGGTCGCGGCCTCAAGCATCGCCACCAAGGATTTCCTCAAGCAGGATTGGAAGTGGACACAGCCGGCACTGGTGACCCCGGTCGGCATCGATAATAAGGACGCCTGTCTGTTTCCGGAGAAAATACACGGGCATTATCTGGTTTTCCATCGGGCGCATAACCATATCTGCCTCGATCCGATCAGGTCCTTAGATTTCGCCGTCGATAAGGTGGAAAGCTTCACGCCGATCATCGGACCGCGCATCGGCATGTGGGACGGTGCCAAGGTCGGTATCGCCGCACCGCCGATCAAAACTAAGAAGGGGTGGCTCCTCTTTTATCATGGCGTGTCAGCCAGCAGCACCTATCGCGTAGGAGCCGTGCTCTTGCAGCTGAAAGACCCGACCATATTGCTTGCCAGGACAACCGATGCCATCTTCGAACCGGAAACCGAGTACGAAAAGAACGGCCAGGTGAATGAAGTGGTTTTCCCCTGCGGCGTCGTGAACCGGGGCGGCACGATATACCTCTACTATGGAGGAGGCGACAGCGTCGTGGGCGTGGCCACCGCCAAGCTCGACCGCATCCTCAAAGCGATGGACGTCTAAAATCGATACCTGTATATCCCTTAGCACAAGCCACAAATTGCACATCTCAGAGCAGGCAAGGGTATCGATAGGCGATACCCTTGCTTTTTTTGGAGAAATAAGGCATAATGAGTATTCATAGATATTAATCAGCACTGTTGCGATAACAGCCTAAACAAACGTATATGCTCGTCGTCAAAAAAGTATCGAAAATTTACGGCATCCGTACCATCTTGGCCGGTATCACCTTTGCGCTCGGACCGGGACAAAAAGCGGCCCTCGTCGGACCCAACGGGGTAGGGAAGTCCACCTTGCTCAAGATTTTGGCCGGTATCGAAAAGCCCAATAAGGGAGAGGTGAGTATCGCGCGCCATATCGGCGTCGGGTATTTGTCGCAGGAAGTCGATGCGCTCCCTCATGAGACGGTCGAGGAATATGTCCGTCGTGTTTCCGGTATCATCGAGATCGAGAACAAGATGAAAGCGCTCGAGCCACGTTTGGATGAGGAAGCCATTCTTGAAGAGTACACGGAAATCACGGAGCTCTATCAGCGTGCTGGCGGGTATGATTTCGAGCGCCGCATCCGTGCCGTGCTGGATGGGTTCCAATTGAACGCTATACCGCTCGATCACCCGGTCGCGGAGCTCAGCGGCGGACAAAAGACCAAGGTTTCCCTCACGGCTATCCTGCTTAAGGGTGTGGATATGCTCTTCTTGGATGAGCCGACCAATAACCTCGATTTGCCCGCTTTGATTTGGCTCGAGGAGTTTCTGATCGCTTCACCGGCTATCTGCATCATCGCATCCCATGACAGGCGCTTTTTGGATCGCGTCGTGACCAAGATACTGGAAATCGATTGGTTCAAGCGCGATGCCTTCTTGCATACGGGAAACTATACCGACTATGCCAATCGCAAGGCGCTTGAAATCCGCCGATTGCGTGAGGCCTACCGTTTGCAACAAGAAGAACTCAAACGGCTTCGGGCTGCCGCTTTAGAAAAACACGATTGGGCTGCCAAGGGCGCCATTCAGCCGTGGACAGACAACGACAAGATGGGCCGCAACTTCGCCCGCGATCGATCCAAAAAGCTCAGCGTTACCGGTAATGCCATCACCACTCGCATGGAAAACATCGAGCGTGTCGAGAAACTCGAAGAGCGTATGCCTTTGCAGATCTGCTTTACCGCTATCCCGGATGAGGAGCACCAAAGCATCGTACTGACGGATGTGGTTGCTGGGTACGAGGGGAAATTCCAACTCGCACCGCTTTCGCTGCAGATTCCGTTCGGATCGCGCATCGGTATCGTCGGTGCCAACGGATCCGGAAAATCCACGCTGCTTAAAACTATCACCGGAGATCTTTTGCCGCTTTCGGGCACGGTAGAACGGGGAGAGTTGCTCCGTATCGGAAACTTCGCGCAGGAACACGAGAATCTCCCGAAGTATCAGACCATCAAATGGCTGTTCGGTGAGATGGCGGGCATCCATGATACCAGTAAGATCGCTCTCCTTTTGCACCGCTTCCATATCAGCGCGATGGATGCGAGCCGGGATACCATCGGGGAACTCAGTCCCGGGGAACGGGCCCGCTTGCTCTTGGCGATCTATTCCGAAATGAATGTGAATGTCTTGGTATTGGATGAGCCGACCAATCATTTGGATATCGAGGCCATCGAAGCGCTCGAGGAAATCCTGGAGAAATATGCCGGTACCGTCATCCTCGTGACGCATGACCGCTACTTCTTGGAACGTATCCCGAAACTCGATACCTCGCTCCTCTCCGACGGCAAACTCACGCATATGGGAGACTATGAGGAATATGCTGCAGGACTCGCCAAGGAAGCGCAGTTCATGGTCCGTCGCTTGGCGAATGTTGCCATGAAGAAATAGCTTTTGCTTTGACTATAGTCCGAAAAGCGTTCGCAAGCATTTTTTCAAGACCTTGCCGAGTACGTCAAACGGTCATGAAAAAATCTTGCTCCCACTTTTCTTTCCTTGATTTACTATTACATTTATCTTATGAAAGCTACGCAATCAAAATTTAAGGGAAAGCGGGAGGATACATCGTATCGTCCGGCTACGAAGCGCAAGGGGAATAAGCGTATGAACCCGGTCAAAAAATCCTCCAAGGCTTTCGTGAAAGAGCATGCCGATTCGAAAGACATCACCTCTTCGTATGAGCGACCGGAATATGCTCCGAAGCTGAAGGCGAGCTATTTCCCGAAGCAAAAGAAAACGGTGCCGAGCGTGTTCGAGGCGCCTGTCTATCCGATGCGTCTCAACCGTCACTTGGCTATCAAGAATTTCTCAAGCCGTCGTGAAGCAGACAGACTGATCGAGAAAGGGCTCGTGACTATCAATGGCGTTACCGCGAAAGTGGGGGATAAGGTCAAGGAGACCGATACTGTCGAAGTGGATGGCAAACTCAAGCAGGCGTGGAAGAAGTATCGCTATTTCCTGTACTACAAGCAGGCCAAGATCGCGACACACACCTCGACTATCGGACAAAAGAGTATTCGCGATGTTTCCGGACTTCCGGCCGATGTTTTCCCGGTAGGGAGGCTCGATCGCGCTTCGCATGGATTGATGATCATGACCAATGACGGACGCGTGACCGACAAGGTGCTCAATCCGGAGTACGCTCATGAGAAGGAATACGTCGTGCGCGTCAACAAAAAGGTCAACACCTTCTTCATCCGTTGGATGAGCGAGGGAATCCAGCTCGAGGACTTCAAGACCAAGCCCTGCATCGTGACGGCCGTCGATGACCAGGTCTTCAAGATCATCCTCACCGAAGGCAAGAAGCATCAGATCCGCCGCATGTGTACCGCACTGGGCTATGAAGTCCGCGACCTCAAGCGTGTCCGTATCATGGGCCTGCGCATCGGCCTCCTCAAGCCAGGGCAGTACAAGGAACTCCGCGGCAAAGCTCTGACCGAATTCTTGATTTCCATCGGCATCGGGTAAAGAATCGCTCATCTCCATATTTTCATACGCTAAACTGCGTCGTTCGCGGCGTTTTTTAGTACCTATTTGACACCGTTTGCATATAACCTATACTGTAGGTAGGAGGTTAGTATTAATACGCATGCATATATGGAGAAAAAAGTGTTATCAGAAAAGAAACTCAAGGCGCAGAAGTGTGCCAAGCAGGCGCAGGGGACGCTGGGGAAAATAACCGAGATGATCGGTGCGGGGAGGTATTGCCCGGAGGTGATCCAGCAGATCGACAGCGTGATCGGTTTGCTCAAAACAACCAAGCGGGAATTGCTTGCGGGGCACCTTGATACCTGCGTCGCACACCAGATGGCGGAGGACAAAGAGAAAGCGATCGAGGAACTTTTGAAGATATATAATCTATCGAATTAGCGTGTCATTACGGGTGAGATTTGCCCCGCCTTGGCGGCTCGCAGCAATCCTGGACGATACATGGTATTATAAAAGCATATGAATTTCTTTCGAAAGAAAATTATAGCCTCTCTCTTGGTTGCAACATTTCTTGCTATCGCGGGAGGTTTTTGTTGCGGATCGAGTGCTTTCGCATCGGAAGCCTCTCATGACACGCCGATCCATTATAAAATGCTTGATGGCAATACAACGACGATTGATTCTTATACCGCACACGAAAAGAGTGCAAAACAATGCCATACCAATACATCGGGACGCATTATTGATGCCACGACTGTATCTTCAACAAAGAATACGCTCAAATTTTCAGCGCCCGACATTACCGTAGCGGATACATTTTCTGAACGAGCGCCCTTTGCCGGGGATGCTGTGCATATCGCATCATATTTGCCTCCGCCGCGAATCGATAACTTGTTTTCGGTGATTAAAAAAGAGTAGTCTCTGCTGTTATACACCCGTCTTTATCGAAGGAAAGGGTGCTCTTACGTACTTCAGAATGACGTTGATTCTGAGGCGATAACTTTATAACAGCAGCGTAATTATGGAAAAAAACAAATTCACCCTATCTATCAATGGCATGCATTGCCGTTCGTGCGAACTCTTAATCGAAGACGCCCTGACTCGGATTCCTGGTATTCACAAAACAGTCGTGAAGTATAAAAAGGGGACTGTCGAAGTTTACTACGGAACAAAAAAGCCGGATACCCATGTCATTGAGACAGCTATCAGAGAAGCGGGATATACCGTAGGCACAGGCACGAAAAAACCTTTCTTGAGTAAGGACCCGGAAGAGTATAAAGACTTGGGCGTCGCCTTTTTGTTTCTTATCGGTATCTATCTGCTGCTAAGAAACCTCGGTATTACGAGCATCAATATCGGATCGGTCTCCAACCCGTCAGGTTTGCCGGTCGTGTTTCTTGTGGGATTGACCGCCGGTCTCTCCACCTGCATGGCGCTTGTCGGCGGTTTGATCCTGGGTATTTCTGCGAGGCATGCGGAGCTCCACCCCGAGGCAACATCCATGCAAAAATTCAGACCGCATCTGTTTTTCAATCTCGGAAGAATCGGAGGGTATGCGCTTCTGGGTGGCATATTGGGTTCGCTTGGATCCGTGCTACAACTTTCCGGAAGTACCTTGGGATTACTCACTATCATCGTGGGCGTGGTGATGCTCACGCTTGGTATGAAACTCACGGGAATATTTCCCCGCATGGAACATGCCGGCATTACTTTGCCGAAAGGAATCAGCAGGTTTTTCGGCATCAAAAAGCATCATGAGAAAGAATACTCGCATCAAGGCTCGATGATTACGGGCGCGCTCACCTTTTTCCTGCCATGCGGATTTACGCAGGCGATGCAGCTCTATGCGATCAGTACGGGAAGCTTCACTCAAGGAGCGCTCATTATGGGAATATTCGCACTGGGAACGGCTCCGGGATTGCTCGGCGTGGGCGGCCTCACCTCGATCATAAAAGGAATTTTCGCGCAGCGATTCTTTAAGTTCGCCGGCATCGTAGTGATTCTTTTAGCCGTATTCAATATCAACAATGGATACAATCTGACAGGATGGGAGTGGGGATCGGATGCGAATAGCAATAGGTCATCCAGTGTTGTCAGCAGCACGTCGGGTGCTCTTAAGAGCACGCCTAAGAGTGTTCCGGTTAATGATGCGAATGTGAAGCTGGCGAACGGCGTGCAGGTAGTGACGATGACCGAAAGTTCTCGTGGCTATACGCCCGATAAGTTTACGATCAAAAAGGACGTTCCTGTGAAATGGGTGATTACCGCCAATGATCCGTATTCTTGCGCGAGCAGCATTGTGGTTTCGAGTTTGAAAATTCAAAAAACCTTGAAGGCGGGTGAAAACATCATCGAGTTCACGCCTAAAAAAACCGGAAAAATTCCGTTCTCATGCGCGATGGGAATGTATACCGGAGCATTTATCGTGGAATAACCAACTTTTTATTCTGAAAGAATACGTATGAACGAAACAACATTCAAAATCAACGGTTTTCATTGCGAAGCCTGCGTCAAATTATCAACTCTGAAAATCAAGAAGATTAGCTACGTGACCGAGGTAACCATCCAGCCGGATGGAGCATCCAAAGTATGCGCCAGTCGAGTCATTGCACGTGATGAAATATCCGAAGCATTGGACGGACTTGGTTATACGGTGACATCCATCTGACTATTCGATGAAATTAATTCTAAAGAATGCCTATGAAAGAAAGAATACGACTACGGATTACCGGAATGCACTGCGCATCTTGCGAAGTGCTTACGAAAGAAGAATTGAGCGAGCTTCCCGGTGTGAGCGATGTTACTGTTGATGCGAATTTCGGTACGGGAGCGCTGACTCTGGAGAGTGATATGAATTCTCGACAGGATGTGATCGATGCGGTGAAACGCGCCGGATATGATGCTATGATTACGGATGAAGAAACGGTAGCGTCTGATGTATCCCCGGAGAAATCGGACATCACGGTTATCGAAAACACGGTAGCGAATGATACATCGATGACCATGAAACTTGAATCGAAGATCGAGGCAGAAGGAAAAGTGCTCGAAGGACCCGACGGACGACCGTATTTCGAGGGTAAGATCAAGAATAATCGGAGTGCGGAATTCGATATTCCTCAGGGTGATATGCAAGCCCGCGGGTTTGTCGATCAGCTCGTGAATGCGACAAACCTTTCGCATCTGTTCGATGCGGTTGTTGGCGGTGATCAGAACAATACTCTGTCACAACACAGCATAGCGGCCGCTTCTGAGAACAAAATGGTGTCAGATGCTACGAATAGTGCTGCTCCAGACTCCTCGAACAAGCGCGTGAGCCTATCGCTCTTCGGGATGCATTGTTCTTCGTGCGCAAACATCATCGAACGGCAGCTCAAGAAGGTTCCCGGTGTCAAACAAGCGAACGTTAATTTTTCCGCTGAAAAAGCTTCTATCCTTTTCGACGGGGGCGTTTCGGATACGAAGGCGCTTATCGATGCGATTGCAAAAGTGGGATATCGCGGAGAGGAAGTGGATGCGAAGGATACGGAATATGAGACACGAAAACGCGAGAAGGAAATTTCTTCGTACTTCAGCAAATTCATGTTCAGTTTCATCCTGAGTTTGCCGATGCTGTATTTTATGTTACTGGATTTTTTCAAGTGGCTTCCCGGAGAAACGGCATTTGCTCCATATATCGGCGTTTTTTCTCTCCTCCTGACCATACCGATACAGTTCATTATCGGAGCGGGATTTTACAAGGGTATGTGGTCGGCGCTCAAGATGAAAACGTTCAATATGGATAGCCTGATAGCTATCGGTACGAGCACGGCATTTTTCTACAGCCTGTACAACTATGTTGCCTATGTCCTGGCGAACGATGCATTGATCGGCGTGGGCGGCATGAAGATTCCCGACCTCTACTTTGAAACGGCCGCGTACCTGATCACTTTTGTCATTTTGGGTAAGTGGCTCGAAATCAGAACGAAAGGCAAGACGTCCGATGCGATCAAGAAGCTCATGGGGCTTCAAGCGAAGACCGCACGTGTGCTACGCGACGGAAAGACTCTCGATATTGCTATCGAGAGCGTCGTTCATGGCGATATCATCCTTGTTCGCCCGGGAGAAAAGATTCCCGTGGATGGAAAGATTACTAAGGGATCATCCACTGTGGATGAATCCATGATTACCGGAGAAAGTCTGCCGATTGAAAAACACGTCGGTGACAGTGTGATCGGTGGAACGGTGAACAAGACAGGCAGCTTTGAATTCGAGGCGACGAAAATCGGGAGTGAAACCGCGCTGGCGCAGATCATCCGCCTCATCGAGGATGCCCAAGGTTCCAAAGCGCCGATTCAGAATTTTGCGGATAATATTTCCGCATGGTTTGTACCTGCGGTTATCGGACTCGCCATCATCACGTTTTTCGTGTGGTATGTCATTCTTGGTTCGACGCTTGCATTTGCGCTTATGGCGTTTACGTCGGTGATTGTCATCGCCTGTCCATGCGCTTTAGGACTGGCAACCCCGACATCGCTTATGGTGGGAACAGGCAAGGGTGCCGAATACGGAATCTTGGTAAAGGGCGGCGAAGCGCTGGAAGCCGCCAGCAATATTTCCGCGGTCATCTTCGATAAGACCGGAACACTGACCAATGGAAAACCGGAAGTGACGGATGTTGTTTCATTTTGTGCCATGGATGAAGATGAAATCATGGCTATCGCGGCAAGTCTGGAAAAACTTTCGGAGCATCCGTTGGCCGAGGCTATCTATACCTACGCTCAAGAGGAGCTGATCGATCTGGAAGAAGTGCATAATTTCAATGCCATCCCGGGGCACGGCGTACAGGGTGAAGTGAATGGCACGACGTATTATTTCGGGAATCGAAAGCTCATGACGGAGACGCTTGGCTTGGCAATCAATAAGATCGATCGAAAAATGTCTCGCCTTGAAGAACAGGGGAAGACAGCGATGCTTTTGGCAACCAAGGAGGGTTTGGTCGGCACGATCGCCGTTGCCGATACGGTCAAAGAAACGTCGCGAGAAGCGGTTGCCAAATTGCAAAAAATGGGCATCGAGGTATGGATGATTACGGGAGATAATGAACGCACCGCCAAGGCGATCGCCAAACAAGTGGGGATCACCAATATTTTGGCAGAGGTATTGCCGGAAGATAAGGCCAATGAAGTCAAAAAAATCCAAGCACTCGGCAAAAAGGTAGCGATGGTCGGCGATGGTATCAATGATGCACCCGCGCTGGCTCAGGCCAATGTGGGAATCGCAATGGGCTCCGGAACGGATGTTGCTATGGAAGCGGGGGATATCGTTATCATGAAGAGCGATCTTAATGATGTGGTGACCTCGTTTCAGCTCTCCAAAGAGACTATGGGCAAGATACGTCAGAATATGTTCTTCGCCCTGTTCTATAACGTGATCGGGATTCCGATCGCCGCCCGCGTCTTCTTCGTATTCGGGCTTGTCCTTAAGCCGGAATTGGCAGGACTGGCGATGGCGATGAGTTCTATTTCCGTTGTGGGTAACTCTCTTTTGCTCAGGATTTTCAGGCCGGGTAAGCGAAACTATATATCCTTGGTCGCACCGCTCATAATGATGGCAGTATTCACATTCGGGTTCTTCGAATTTGCAAAGTTCAGTTCAGGAATGGAGACTCAGGCTTTGGGTAAACCGGTGAATCAAGATATAATTCAGCAAGACGAGCCTCAAGCTAAATAATAAATAAAATATTTATGACAACAATTCTTAAAATAGGAGCCGTCCTCATTATTATAGCGGTTGCCGTCAATATCTTCCTTCTTCGAAACAACAAGATCAATCTATCGGATTTTACTCGAGTTCAAATTCCGATAGCTCAAGACATTGCGAATCTTCCCGAAGCGAAACCTTTCGAATCCGAACCGGTAGCGCTTCAGGATGGCGATGTGTTTGATATGAGCATCACGCCAGTCAAGAAAAATATCAATGGTCAATGGGTCAGGATGCTTGGGTATAACGGATCTGTTCCGGGACCGGCACTGCGTATCCCGCAAGGTGCTCAGATTACCGTGCGACTCACGAATAACGGGGATATAGCGACGACTTTACATTCGCATGGTGTCCGTATGGAGAACGCGTTTGATGGCGTGCCTGATGTGACGCAAAAAGCTATCGAGCCAGGCGAGACATTCGAGTATAAACTGAAGTTTCCAGATGCGGGGGTGTTTTGGTATCATCCGCATGTACGAACAGACTATACCTTGGAATCCGGTCTGTATGGCAATTACATCGTGACACCGACCGACACCGCCTATTGGTTGCCAGCCAATCGGGAGGTGCCGATCATACTCGATGATATCGCCATGGACAAAAGCGGATTGCTTCCATTCTCAAAGGATACGACGGACCATACCTTGATGGGACGATTTGGAAATGTCATGTTTACGAATGGGGAGACGGGGTTTAGGCCGAACGCGAAACAAGGTGAGGTCGTACGTCTCTATTTCACCAATGCGGCCAATACCCGTGTTTTCAATGTCGCTATCCCCGGTGCCAAGATGAAACTGGTTGGAGCTGATCTGGGACGATACGCGCAGGAAAAATTCACGGACGAAGTTATGATCGCTCCCGGTGAGCGACGCGTCGTGGACGTGTTGTTTGAAAAAGCGGGTGCGTATCAACTGATACATAAGACCCCAGGAAAGAGCCATACTCTTGAGACAATTGCCGTTTCGGATGAGAATGTCACGACAAGTTATGCGCAAGAATTCAATACGTTGCGACACAATGCGTCCGTTGGCGAAGAAACGAACGCTTTGATGGATACCTATCTGAGCAAGGCGCCTGACAAAAAACTCAGCCTTGAACTCGATATGAGCGGTGCGGCACAAGGCATGATGAATAGCGCTGGCGGAGGACATATGGGAGGCGGGCATATGATGAGTAATGGCTCGATGATGTCCGGCGCAGATATGGGCATGGGCGATGATGGCGACGCTATCGAGTGGGAAGATACGATGAGCGCGATGAACTCGCAGACGACGGCGAAGATGATGACCTGGAGGCTTACGGATGATGCGACCAAAAAATCCAATATGGATGTGAAGGATTGGAAATTCAAAGTGGGGGATAAAGTGAAGATACGGATTTTCAATGATCCGAAGTCAGCGCATCCGATGCAGCATCCGATACACTTTCACGGGCAGCGGTTTTTGGTGCTCTCGACCAATGGGGTGAAAAACGATAACCCCGTCTGGCAGGACACGACGCTCATCTTGAAGGGTGACACGGTCGACATTCTCCTTGAAACGTCCAATCCCGGTGTATGGATGGCGCACTGTCACATCCTCGAACATGCCGAGAGCGGTATGATGATTCCGTTCACAGTGGAATAGATTATTATTTTGTGCAGTACACATAAGCAGAAAGGAGGTGATTACTATGATGGGCAATTGGAATTACTATGGATCCGGTTTCGGGTGGGTGATCATGCTCGCTTTTTGGGTGCTTATTATCTGGGCTATTATCGTGTTCATCCAATGGGCGATAAGACAGGGAGGAGAAACAAAGAGCCACTCGGCATTGAATATCCTTGAAGAGCGCTACGCGAAAGGGGAAATATCCAAAGAAGAATTTGAGGAAAAGAAAAAAATGCTTGAAAGGTAAATGGGTAAAAAACATTATGCAAAAAATATCTACCACGAAGTATGGCTATTCGATACAACTCCCTGGCGCTTTTTCGCAGGCAGTTGAGGCGGTGAAGGGCGCTTTTGCGGTCGAAGGTTTTGGTGTGCTTTCGGAAATCAATATGAAAGAAAAAATGAAAGAGAAGTTGGGAAAAGAAATGGATGAGTATGTCATTTTAGGCATGTGTAATCCGACGCTTGCGTTTCAGGCACTCGAATCAGAGCAGGAAATCGGTTTGATGCTGCCGTGCAATGTTATCGTGTATCGAAATGGCGACGAGACCATCGTCTCCGCACAACAACCGAAACTGATGCTTGGCGTGACGGGAAATGCCGCGCTTGAAGATGCTGCCGATGAGGCGGATAAACATATAGTGAAAGTACTTGAAGTCTTGTTAGACGATAAATAGTTTCTTTAAAGCGGGAGATATGGTAAAAGGTTTATTGTTAGCATTATTTTTCTTGGTTATCCTTGAAGGAATCGCTTGGTTTGTATATACCGATTCACAGAAAAAAGATACGCAAAACACGCAAGAAGCGATGCCGGTAGAGCCATCAAAAAACACCGAGATGCAAGTAATGAAACCCGAGATGCCCGCGTCCGCTGTTGAAAAAACCATCGATAAGAGCGTACCGGATGTGACTCAAAAAACAGAGAAGGGGAATACAGGAATTGTGAAAGAGTTTGCCATGATTGGGCGACAGTTCGCATGGGAGCCGGCAACTATCAAAGTCAAGCAGGGCGACACGGTACGACTCAAGATCACAAGCGAGGATGTCTTGCACGGAATTGTCATCCCCGGTCTTGGTATCGATAATACCGATATTCCGGTAGGGGAGACGAAGACGGTTGAATTCGTTGCGAGTAAAAAAGGTCGCTTTGAGTTTCTTTGCTCGACCTTTTGCGGTGACCGACATATCGATATGACCGGAGTGATAATTATTGAGTAAAATAAACGCAGGTAATCAACTATTTTTACATCTATGGAGAAGCTATCATTACAAAAATACGGTTGGAAATGTGTTCTGGGCTCGGAAATAACGTATGCTGTGTGTCTCATCGGCGGGCTTCTGCCTTTGCGCACCGCCAGAGGAACGGAATTGCATCATACGCTCTTCGAAACTCTTCCCGGTTTTACATGGATCAATACCGGAAGCGTGGTATTGGGAGCTATCTATTTCTTTGTTTTTGCCTGGATATTCGCCTGGTACTTCGTCTGGATGCATAATTCAAGTTTGGTAATTCAAAAATAATTTTAATCATATGGAGCACTCTCAATCGCCCGACGGAAGCACCTTTTCAAAGAAGACATGGCTCATTATTTTCGTCATCGGTTTTATTGGTCTCGTGTCTCTTCTCAGGGATCACACCTCGCATATTCTATCGATTCTGCCGTACCTCATTTTGCTTGCCTGTCCGCTGATGCACCTTTTTATGCACGGAGGTCATGGCGGGCACGGACATGGTTCCGCAAGTGAAAACGACAGTCAGGCCAGTCCCGAGAAACAGCGTCATAATCACTAACAGATACGTATGAACGGATCATCCGCCTACGGCCTCTGGCCGCTCGTCATCATCAATTCGCTCATCTTCATCATTTTTGCCTTCAGTTTTACGAAGCCGAAGACTTCTCGGGATTGGCGATCGCTCGGCGCTTTCTCGGCATTTATCGTGGCGCTCTTTACTGAGATGTATGGATTCCCACTGACGATCTATCTCTTTTCCGGCTGGCTCTCGACCACATTTCCGGGCATTGATTTCTTTTCTCACAACTCAGGCCACCTCCTCGAGGATTTCTTCGGGTGGGGAGGCGATCCGCATTTCGGACCGTTCCATATCGCAAGCTATATCCTCATCTTTTACGGTTTCTCGCTTCTCGCCGATGCGTGGGGGGCGCTGTATAAGGCGCAAAAAAATCACACGCTGGCAATGACCGGTCCGTACGCACGCATCCGTCATCCGCAGTATGTCGGCTTCATACTGATTATGCTTGGCTTCCTCCTGCAATGGCCGACGCTTCTCACAGCGATTATGTTTCCGATTCTCGTGTGGATGTATATCCGCCTTGCCAAAAGCGAAGAGCAAGAGGCTAAAAAAGAGTTCGGCGAGGAATGGGAAAATTACGCCAAGCGAACGCCCACTTTTATTCCTCATCGAAAAAGTGTATGAACGTTAAAGCTATGTTTCGACTGACAAATATCATTTACGCAGCACTACTTCTTTTGATTGTTGTTGAGCCTCATTTCATCAGCGGACATATTTTTTTCGTACCCGGCGCGTACGCTCAATCGATGGTAACGGTAATTCTTTTAGGTATCGGGTATATCGTCTATCTCCTGCATCAACGGGAAATAAAAAAAGAAAAAATGAGGAGAATGCAGGTTGAAAATAACCTCCATTCCTCCAGCCAAAGGCTCAGTGATTCCTATCAATATATCGGTTCCTTAAATCGGCAAATATCTCTCCTGCCAAGCATTACCTCTGATCTTTTTGTCAGGTACAAAAGAGATAATAAAAGCAAAAAGTTCGTTTTTGAAAAACTGCTCCTCATAGCGGTGACTACTCTGGCCAATGCGTCTGACGGACTTTTTCGGTTTGTTCGAGTATCAAGCTCTAAGACAGAAAAAGAATTCATATACAAGTCTGGAAAAGCATCTTTTTCGACGGGGCGATATGGCAATAAATCTCTCGTGCAAGAACGACAAAAATCGACAACGCCCACCTTTTCTTTTCAAGGAGTGCGCGTGCTTTCGACTTCTGATAGGAAAGCGCCCGTCCAATGCTTTTTTCTCTTCGCGGACGGCGTGGATATTTCCAAAGATCAGGAAGCTATGCTCCGAGCCATTGTCGATCAGGCTCAACTGTTCTTCGTGTATATGCGCGAATAAAAATATAAGCATGAACCATAACGTAGTTAAGTACTGCCGGTCCCGCGATCTATCGAGATGAAAATATCCGGTGTCGGCGATGGCGTAAGGAGTTTTATGTGGCAGCTTAATTGATTTAATTAAAATGATATGCATCACCATCATCGTATGCAAACCAAAGAAGAAACCCTCTATACCTGTCCCATGCATCCGGAAGTGCGAAAAACTCTACCGGGCAAGTGTCCTGGCTGCGGTATGGAATTGATCCCCGCCACCAGTAAAACTACGGTGGGTGAGGCGCAGAAAAAGGCGAACCATGCGAGGCACGATATGTCCAAAATGAGCGGCATGGATCATGAGCGTGCGATGACCGATCCGGCAATGGCAAAGCAGATGGAATCGGATATGCGGCGGCGGTTTTTCATTTCGCTCGCACTTACCATCCCTATCGTTTTGTATTCGCCGATGGGAGAAATGCTTTTCAATATACTGTTGTATTCGCCGATTCCCAAAAACCTCCTCCTTTTTCTTTTGACGACCCCAATCGTCTTTTGGACGGGTTCCATTTTTATTACCGGCACGTATTATTCGCTGAAAGCTCGGAAGCTCAATATGGCGGTTTTGATCGCGACCGGAGTTTTGGCGGCGTATATCGGCAGTGTCACGCTTGCCGTTATCGGCGGAGGAGAAACATTCTATGAAGCGGCGGCGATGCTTATCACTTTCGTTCTTTTCGGACACTGGATGGAAATGAAGTCGCGTCGCGGGACCTCGGATTCTTTGCGAGCACTCTTCGATCTTGTCCCTCCGCAAGCGCGCGTGCTACGCAACGGAAAAGAAATGCTGATTCCAAGCGCAGAAGTGGTAACCGACGATATCGTCATTTTGAAACCCGGTGACAAAGTGCCTGTCGACGGCATCGTTATCCTCGGCGAAACAGCTATTGATGAGGCGTTGGTTACCGGTGAATCGCTTCCTATTTCAAAAAATATCGGTGATGGGGTTATCGGAGGATCGATCAATCAAAATGGATCGGTGCAATTCCGCGCCACGAAAGTCGGATCGGATACGGTGCTCGCCTCCATTATCAAAATGGTCGAAACGGCGCAAAATTCCAAAGCGCCAGGACAGCGTATCGCGGATAAGGCTGCGGCCTATCTTGTCGTGCTCGCGGTCGTCTCCGGTATCCTTGCATTTTTCGGGTGGTATGTCTTTGCTGGGGCGACATTTGTGGCTGCGCTCACGTTTGCCATCGCAACCGTTGTGATTGCTTGCCCCGATGCGCTCGGTCTCGCCACGCCGACAGCGGTTGCGGTGGGGACTGGTCTCGGAGCGAAGCACAACATTCTCATAAAAGACGCCGCCACGCTCGAAGGCGCATCGAAAATAAGTGCCATCGTGCTTGATAAAACCGGCACGCTTACGGAAGGAAAGCCGAAGGTTACCGATGTGATTGCAACGGGAAACATTTCTGAAGAAACGCTTCTCCGATATGCTGCAAGCGTTGAGACAAAATCGAGCCATCCTTTATCGGCGGCGATACTTGCCGAATCAAAACAAAGAGGGATTACTCTTCTTGCAGCGGAAAATTTTCAATCACTTTCGGGTCTGGGGCTTGAAGCGACGGCTGATGGGAAAACAATTCTTGTCGGTACGGAACGATTGCTTCGTGATAAACATATCGCCACTGAAAATATACGAGCTGACATCGACAAACTTTTGGCAGACGGGAAAACATTGAGTATTATTGCGGTTGATACTGTCGCCGTCGGTATTATCGGCATTTCCGATGAAGTGCGCGAGTCATCCAAAAAGACGATAGCGGAGTTGAAAAAACTCGGCATCGAAACAGCGATGATCACAGGTGACAATACGAAAACGGCGGAAGCGGTGGGGGTGCAACTTGGCATCGACCGCATATTCGCGGAAGTTCTGCCGGAAGACAAAGCAAGTTTCGTGAAAAAACTGCAAGACGAAGGGAAGTTTGTCGCGATGGTGGGAGATGGCGTGAACGATGCGCCCGCACTCGCGCAGTCAGATATCGGTATCGCTATCGGTGCGGGGACGGATGTGGCGATTGAAACGGCAAGTATCGTGCTCATGAAGTCCGATCCATATGATATTGTGGCGGCCATCCGCTTGAGCAAGGCGACGGTACAAAAGATGAAACAGAATCTTTTTTGGGCGGCGATTTACAACGTGCTCGCTATTCCCGTTGCCGCCGGAGTATTTTACACGTCCCTGGGCTGGTCGCTTCGTCCGGAAATCGCCGCACTCCTCATGTCCGCGTCATCCATCATCGTCGCGACCAATGCGGTCTTGTTAAGACGGGTCGAGCCAAAATTAAAGATATAGGGGGTCATTTGTGATTTTTATTGGTTTTTCATAATATCTGATATACTGAAGGTACGATTTTTATTCACCCTTGTATGCAGAACCAAACACTTATTCATGCGGACACGTTCTTCTTTATTTCATCCGTCGGTTTTGTCGTGTTGACGACACTCATTGCTGCCGGCCTTCTCTATATCATCGGCATCTTGCGAAGCGTGAAAAGGATTACGGACAAAATTGAGAATGGCCTTGATACGGTTGGTGAGGATATGCAAGAACTCGTCTCGGATTTACGTGAAAGCAGGGTATTTCGTATGATATTCGGTGGTCGAAAACGAAATGATACGATAATAAAGAAAAAGAAGCCTGTAAAAAAATAATTGCAACTCTATGAAAAAGCAAAAAGGCGGGGTAGTGGGAAAAATAGTCGCGCTCGGCGCATCCGTAGCTGCCCTTGGTGCGGCCACCTATTATTTCTTCGGACCGGAAGGAAAAAAGCACCAAAAGAATTTCAAGGGGTGGATGATCAAGATGAAGGCTGATATTATCGAAAAAATCGAATCGGCGGAAGATGTGACCGAAGCTATCTATCACAAGATTATCGATGAAGTGGCCGACGCATACGTAAAGGCCGGTAAGGTCAGCAAAGAAGACGTCATTCTTTATGCGGATATCCTCAAGAAGCAATGGAAGCAAATCGTAAAATCAACCAAGAAGCCCGTCAAGCGTGCCGTCAAAACAGTGAAAGCGCCGGTTGAGCGTGCCGTAAAAAAGATCGCCAAAAAGGTAACCAAGAAAAAATAAATAACTCCTGACACTATGACCTCCCTGCACAAACCGTCGAGCACCCGCGACTATGTGATTTCCATCCTTATCGCCGCGGGACTCTTTATCGTTTTCTTCGCCTACCTTTCGGTCCGCCGCGGATATTTTTTTGACGCCCCTCCGACCGCGGACATACTGTATGTTCCCAATAAGGCCTTGGCCGGAGTGGGAACGCTGATGATCGCTTTCACATTCCTCATCGGTCCGCTCACGCGCTATTGCAAGGGATTCGGATCAGCGCTCCAGATCCGCAAGGAGCTTGGCATCGTGGGAGCCTTCATCATTATCGCGCACGGCATCGCATCGTATTTTTTGGTACCAAACAAGCTTCCTCGAGACCGATTTGACGCTGCTAACAATGAATTTATATGGGGTCTTATCGGCATCGGTTTGCTTGTTTTTCTGTTCGTCATCTCATTCCAAAAGATGATCAAGCTGATCGGCGCAGCGAAGTGGTGGTTCCTGCAGCGATGGGGATTGCGATTGGTGATACTTGCCACTGTGATGCATGTCGTCCCGATGAAATGGGATGGCTGGGTGAAATGGTTCGTCGAAGGCGGCAAAGTGACTCCCGAGCTCGCACGCCCGCTTATGCCGAGCGCGGGCATTCTGGTAAGCCTTTTTGTCGCATGGGTCATCGTAGTGCGCCTGTATGAATCCGTTTTCCTTTTCAAGAACCCCGGTCTTTCAAGCAAGGAAATCGCTTCGGATCCGAACCTTATCGCGAAAGGCCGCACGTTCTTTCTCGCATCCTTTTGGATTATGGTGGTCATGCAGATCATTCTTCTGACCCGCTGGACAGGGCAATAACCGTGCGCCAGTACCACTCGCCATTTTCAAAAGCCCTGATGTTTCTCGTCGGGGCTTTTTGATGTCATTGACAGGATGTGTTCTTTATGCTTAAATACGGTGTCACCCTGTGACATAACAGTTCCTCTCATAACAATGGAGAATTTCTCGTGGATAAACTCATTCTATGCACTTATTTTCACGGTCAAAGCGCCTTGAAAAAATATGAAGCAATCCTTATCGATAAAGAATCATGCCGCTATCAAACGGCGCTGCCAGGTAGTCGTGTCCTAACATTCGAATACCCGCATATCGATAAGTTCAAAAAAATACCGCCATTATTGCTTTTTGAAGGACTTACTTTTACAGATTCAATGACCGATAGTGTCAAGGAATTGCCGATTACTCTGTGGAAGGAGTCTGATAGTGGAGTACTGAGTCACATGCATCTCACACGGGAGCTGGTTTCTAGAAAAGCTACCACTACCTCATCAAACCCCAGCGACCTCACGTTTGACAGCTTCGCTCGAGGATTAAGGCGTACCGAAGGCAATCAGGTGATTCAGGAAATAAAACTTCATTTGTTCGCTATTTTGGCAAATGATGCCCGATTCCTTTTTGTGGCATATGAAGCCAGGTCGCTCAAGCCGATGTTTAAGATCGTCAAAAACTTACCGTCAGAGCTTTCTATCGAAGCAGCGGTAAAATAACAATCCTAAAGAGCTCTACTGAAAACCAGAGGGCTCTTTAAAATATCTGAAGCATACTTATCCGGTTGCAAAAGGCCGGTTTTTATGTAACAATAAAGCATACTACTAGATAAATGTGAAAAAGCTATGGCGAAAGACGATGTAATCCTGAGATTCGATGAGGTTTCCTTCGAGTATGACCACAAAAAGCCCATCTTGGATGAGGCAAGCTTTTCGATACGCCGCGGATCGAAAATCACCCTCATGGGTCAGAACGGGGCAGGGAAGAGCTCCCTTTTCAAGCTGATTACCGGAGAAAACAAACCGGAAGGCGGCCGGATTTCTATCGATCGGGATGAAACCGTCGCTATCGCCAAGCAGGTATTCGCGCGCGAACAGCTCGAGCTTACCGTGCAAGAATTCTTTGAAACCGCATTCCGGGAAGTCCCGGGAAATATCGTTGGAAAAATCAAAGAGGCTCTCGAAATCGTGCACCTCACCGTCAAAGACCCTATCGAGAAAAAGATTTCGTCATTTTCAGGCGGTCAACAGGCACGTCTTTTGCTGGCCCACGCCCTCATCCAGAATCCGGATATCCTTTTGCTCGATGAGCCGACCAATAACCTCGATCATGCCGGTATCGAACACCTCACGCAATTCATCCTCAATTACCCGAACACCTGTATCGTTATTTCTCACGATGCCGATTTCCTCAATGCCTTCACCGATGGCGTCGTCTACCTTGATGTATTCACGCATAAAACAGATCAATACAGCGGCAATTATTATGATGTGATGGAAGAAGTGGCTCGCCGCATCGAACAAGAAGAGCGCAAGAACGCCCGTTTGGAAAAAGATATCAAGCATCGCAAGGAGCAGGCCAACTTCTTCGCGCAAAAGGGAGGCAAGCTGCGTAATGTCGCCAAGAAAATGCGCGATACGATTGAAGACCTTGAAGAAAACAAAGCCGATGTGCGCCGTGAAGACAAAACCATCCGCCCCTTCACTATCCAGGCCCAAGAGATCATCGGGCCGGTACTGCAGATCAAGACCGTCTCCGTCATGAAAGACCATGAACCGACCATATGCCCGGTCAATATGACGCTTAAGAAAAATCAGCATCTCCTTATTTCCGGACCCAACGGTATCGGTAAAACAACCTTCTTGGAATCCCTGACCGGCGGCAGCTCGGAACGCACCGTCATCACCGAAGGCGTTATCGTCGGTTATTATCGTCAGGACTTTTCCAACCTGGATTTCGATGCTACGGCCTATGATATTTTGAAACAGGCATCCAATTTCGGTGCGGAAGAAGAAATCCGCAAAACCGCGGCGCAGTTCCTTTTGACCGGTGACCTTTTGGCCAAAACGGTCGGCAGCCTTTCCGAAGGACAGAAGGGGCTTTTAGCATTCGCCAGGCTCGTCTTGGAAAAACCGGGCCTCCTGATTCTTGATGAGCCGACCAATCACATCAACTTCCGTCACATTCCTGTTATCGCCGAAGCGCTCGATCAGTACAAGGGCACGATGATTCTCGTGAGCCACGTCCCGGACTTCTGGTCGCAGATCCGTATCGACGAGGTCTTGGATTTGGGAAGTCTGTAGAGAATATATTCCGCATACTCGATGGCGATAAGCGTTAACGTTTATGAACCAACACCTTGGGTGCCACATACACAAAGGGGATACAGGCGCAGAAAGATGGAGCGTCTTCCTTTTCTTCTTTTTTCCAGTCCTTTCTTTTGGGATGGCATATTATTTTCAGCATTTCATCGGGGCTCTGCCGACGAGGATTCCCATGCTGGATATGTCGATATTGATTTTGGCGACGTATCGGATTATCCGTCTTTTCGTGTATGATTCCATCACGCAGTTTATCCGTGAATGGCTGACGCGCGGGAATGCCCTCATGCGTTCTTTGGGTCACATCACAAGCTGTCCGTGGTGTGCGGGGATATGGTTCGGTTTCGGAGTTATGGTTTTTTATACGACACTGCCCGAGTATTTCATACTCCTCATCCTCCTTTCCGTGGCCGGGGCAGCAAGTTTTTTACAAACACTCAGCCGCATGATAGGACAGGCATCATCCGCTTTGGAAAAATAACGGCGCTCTTTTCGTAGTAGGACTGAAAGGGTATGATTTCGGAGCTGGTTTTAATCCTAAAGTGGTATATACTACTACTATGAATACGCAACGAATCATTATCATCTGTGTTGGTGTAGCGGCGGCGGGTTTTGCTTACTATGCCATCTCGCCTTTGTTTCGCAATGTGCGTGTCGATGAGCCCTACCGATGCCTTCTTCCAAAGGCGCACCGGCATCATTAGACCGGTCTGTTACGGATACGCTTCCGCAGGACGTAGCAGAAGAAACGATCAGTAATCGGGTAGCGATAATCGCGACCCCGGCTCATCCTGGAAGCGGCTTTGTACGCATTATCCGGTCGGGTGGCAAATCGTTCGTACGTTACGAGGAGTTGCAAACTATCAACGGCCCGGATATTTATGTCTATCTTTCGAAAGATTTTGATGCGAAAGAATATGTCGAAATCGGTCGTGTCCGCGCAACGGAGGGGAATATCAACTATGAAATCCCAGAGAATATCAATCCTCGCGAGTACCCGTATGTGCTCATCTGGTGTAAGGCATTCGGAGTGCTCTTTAATTCCGCAAAAGTATATTAAAAGTTCCACGTATGAATATAAAGGAAATCCTCAAACTGAGCGGGATACCGGTACTGATCGCATCGCTTTGCTGCTTGTCGCCGGTCATATTGGTCGTTTTCGGTATCGGGACGGTCAGTTTCGCCTCCTCGCTTGCTGATACGCTCTATGGGGAATATAAATGGTATTTTCGTCTGGCAGGTCTGATCGTCATGGCCATCGCACTCGTGCTCTACTTCCGTCGGACCAAAAACATCTGCTCGCTCGACGCCGCGAAACGCCAGCGCAACGAGATTATCAATACGATCGCGTTGACCCTCATCGTCGGTGTCCTCGGATATATTTTCTTCCTCTACGTCGTAGTACACTATATCGGCGTATGGCTCACTCTATGGAAATAACTATGTATAACTACAAACAACCTATGGTACTCGCCGGAATCCTTATCCTACTCGCGGTCATCTCTCTGGCAGCGTTTTTGTCGCGTAATCAATCATCATCTAACATCACGCCTATGCCATCAACCACTACAGAGGGAACAAAGACCGCTCTTTTTGCGGGAGGGTGTTTTTGGTGCGTCGAAGCGGATTTTGAGAAGCTGAGCGGAATCGTGAACGTCGTTTCCGGTTATGCCGGCGGCTCAACGGAAAACCCGACCTATGAAAACTACGCCCAAGGCGGACACCGCGAAGTCGTTGAGGTCACCTATGACCCCTCAAAAACGACCTATGAGAGCCTTGTGGAGCACATCATGCGCTACAGTGACCCGACAGACGCTACGGGCTCCTTCAATGACCGCGGAAAGCAGTATGCACCGGCCATCTACTATGACACCGATGAGGAAAAAATCATCGCACAGAAAGTGATCGCCAAAATAGACGCGGAAGAGGTGTATGCCAAGCCGATCGCTATCGTCGTGATCCCACGCGTGAAGTTTTGGCCGGCGGAAGAATACCATCAGGACTACGCGAAGAAAAACCCGGTTCGCTATAACTTCTATCGAAGCAGATCCGGTCGGAGCGATTTTATCGAACAGCACAAAGGAAAGGGATCCGTAGCCGAAACACCGATGCCTCAAATATCCGGCGCGACGGATTTTGAAAACTATCAGAAGCCATCCGACGAGATGCTCAAGCAGACGCTGACCCCGCTCCAATACAAAGTGACCCAGCAAGAAGGCACCGAGCCGCCCTTCAATAACGAATACGATACCAATAAGGCCGACGGTATCTATGTTGACCGAATTTCCGGAGAACCGCTTTTCTCGTCCAAAGACAAATATGACTCTGGCACCGGTTGGCCATCCTTCGTCAAGCCGATCGAAAACGATGATGTCACACTCCACGAGGACAAGGGGTTGTTCACGACCCGAATCGAGGTGCGGTCCAAACACGCCGACTCCCATCTCGGGCATGTCTTCGATGACGGCCCTAAGGATCGCGGCGGCAAACGCTACTGCATGAATTCCGCCGCCCTCTTCTTCATCCCGAAGGAAGAAATGGAAGCCAAAGGCTACAGTAAATACCTTTATCTGTTCGAATAAAGCACCTGAAAGAAGGGTGGCCGAGGTATGTGCTATACTATGTATAGACATTCTTTCCGGTGCTCTTTTTGTTTATTTAAAAAGGGGGCGGGGGATACATTTTAACTCATCATATAAAAAGAAATGCTATGAAGGACCTGCAATCGATTTTCAACCACATCCAAGAGATGAAAAAGGAAATGAAGACCATTAAGAAAGAATACGCCGATACGCTTGCCAATGCTGATGATCATGAATTGATTCTGGAGGAACTCAAGAAACTCAAGGAGCGCAAAAAACAGATCGAGATCCGCACCCAAGAGCAGATGGGAAAACGCTACGCCGAACTTGAAGACCTGAAAGACGAGATCGAAAGCGAGCAAGAGATGCTCAACGATATCGCTATCACCACCCTCATGGACGGCAAAACCGTCGAAGTGGTGGATGAGTATCAGAACCGCTACGAACCCCTCTTCGCCGTCAAATTTAGAAAGGCTTAGTAACGGTATTTCTGAAGCGAAGCAACCGAATATCATCATAAAAACACTTGACTTTTTTGTAAAGATATGTTAATATGCTTTGATAAGTAATTCACTTATCGCATACCTTAACAATTTTCTTTATTGCAACAACAAAGAGGTGTTTTTATGTTATATCTAGCCAAGTTCGTAACGCTCCACACTAACGAAATACTGATCGCGCTCCTTATACTTGTAGTAGGTATGATCACAATGCTGGTGATGACCTGCAAGACAAACGCGCAGCTTTCATCGGTCGCTTTCTTCGACCCATTGACCAAGTGGGGGAATAAGCGGTTTTTGGACGAGGTGTTCCTACCGCAGCTGTTGCTTGAAGCCTGCATCGAGGCTGATGGCGATGGCAAAGATGAAGCGATACATTTTATTCAGGTAAAACTGAATAGAATCGAAAGCCTGAAAAAGGTAGAGCAAGATATACTCGTCAGACTTTTGGCTGCGAATATTAAGAAATATCTGCTCCACCCGGCCGATCAATGTTTCAGGATCGATAAAGGCGTATTCCGCATCATCATTACTCGAAAAAAAGTTCGCAAGGAAGAGAGTGATCAATTCCTGCAAACCATACAGACAGCGGCGGATGATACTATCCTTATCTATCCCGCGCTTGAAAGCGTCGTATCAACCACCATGCTATCATGGGTAGAGCTTGCCGAGCATACATTGCACGAGACAATAGACATATCCTTTGATGTTGCTCAGGAAGAAGAAAATGAAGCGGAGCAGGAAGTCGTATCGACATGGGCCTGGATATCGAATGCTTTACATAAAAAGAGTGAGAAAACACGTTCCCAGTCGTCCTATGTCTGAAGGCTGAGAAAATGCCGGAAGCATAAACGAATATAAAGCCGTGCGAAAAGAATTTCAATGAATTTCTTTTTGTACGGCTTTTACATTTGTAATCGGACCGGTTAAGGGGAAGAGGAGTGGGTTTTGCTGAATGAGAAGCTACGTATATCGCAGAAGATACTGAAGTGAGACAAATTGATAGAAATACCTTATTTCAAGCGGTATGTACAATGTCGCATAATGTAACTTATGCGACATAAACACATTCAGATATGAAAAATGTATCGACCTCTATACGTGGTCCATATAAATTCTCATACAGATAGCATACCAATAGACATCACCTGCTAGCACTTTCCTCTCAGACGCGTTTTTTACACACATAAGTACAAGTGCATCAATTTTCAATCTGATTGTAGTTTACAGATATTACATACGGCAAACAACACACGGATTCGCAGGAACGTTTCCTTACCCCGACATGCGGCGTTTATCTCATACCCCCAATCCTTATCTTGTACACGAGATACACTCTTCCATTTTCCAATAATCCCCGTTTCTCGCAGCACTCCCTCATTTGAGCCTATTTTGGTGGTATACGTGTACCATTTCGGAAGAAAAACCCCGCACAGGTCAATTTTGAGCGTCATTTTATGGTTTATATAAGCCTTAAATAGAGTGTCAAAATGATGGTGTTTTTGGCCGAAATTCGGTCATTACGAGCCGATAATTTCCACAAACGTGCCCGTTATTTTGCAAATGAAGACGTGAAAAAGTATCGATAGACTTTCGCATACATCCGTGGCATCAAATATTCGTCACAGCGCACAATACGAGCGATAGGACGGGGTGCGCGTCTATCTATAAAGATCAAGGAAGGTAGTTCGCCGGATTGACGTGAGCGCCGGTAGGCAGCATCAATCCAGAAACTTTGGTGGAGGGGACTATGTCGAATGAATTTTTGGCGAAGACACTGAAGTGGACATGGGGCCCGGTCGAAAATCCCGTATTACCCATCAGCCCGATAACACCTCCCCTTTTAACGCTCTCCCCCTTCGAGACCTTCTGCACGCTTAAGTGGCCATACATAGTCACCAATCCGTTGCCGTGATCGATGGCGATCCATTTTCCATAGGCATACTTACCGTTATTTCCAGTCGCCAAAACCTTACCATCCCCTGCTGCGATGATCGGCGTACCTGTACTGTCGGAAAAGTCTATACCATTGTGGAATGAGTACTGCTTTGTCCATGTAGCCTTGCCATAGCCTTGGCTCTTGTGGGGATTCGCAACCGGAAAATACAGCGTGCTTTTCCGGAATGCAGGAAGCTTGCTGAGGTCAAGATTGCTCGTCTTGGCAGCTTCCAACTGATTGATTTCATCTTCGATCTCGTTTCGCTTTTCCTCGAGATCGTCGATGATATTGTTGTATTTCTTTTCCTGTACCTGAGTCTTTACCACCAAAGATTCTTTGGATTGCTTAGTGGTTTCCAGATATCCAGATCGTCGCTCAAGCTGCGCGCGTAAGGCGTCGGCCTGCTGCTTCTTATCCTGCAGGCTGTCATGCTGCGTGGCAAGGCCGGCTTTCGTGGACTGCATATCTGCAAGGAGTTCCTTTATTTTGTCCCCGGTCTCAACCGTCCAATCGTTCTGATCGAGCAGCTGATTCGATTCCTGCGTCGAAAGGAGCAATTGAATCTTCGTGCGCTCGGTATTTTCGTAATATGAGCGCATCAGCTGTTTGAGCAGGTCTTTCTGCGCTATGATGATCCTTTCTTTTTCGTCTATTTTACTGCGTATCCCGGTTATTTCGCTATCAAGACTTTGGATCTGCTGGGTATTGTCACTGATTTTTTTCTCCAGCGCGGCGGCATTCGCCTCGAGTATCTTGATTTCATTGGCAAGCATCACACGCTGCTGCTGGGTCTGATTGACGAGGCTGTTGTATGATTTGATCTTGTTGTTAATCGCATCAAGCTCATCCTGTAAAGAATTCGCGCTGTCGGCAGCGATAACGAGGGATGCCGGGTATGCGCAGTAACCGGCGATGAACGCGCCAAGAAACAAGCTCTTGGCGAGTTTCGAGTACAACGGATGCAAATGGCTTCGTTTATTGTGTTTTTGATCCATCGTCTGATCCATAAAGAAAGTTTTTCCACATTCCCAGTATAGCTCAAAATCAACAAAAGAGGAAACGGTCGCCTACTTTGAGAGCGCTTTTCCTATCCGCTTCAATGACTCAATTTTTCCGAGCACGAAAGCGACTTCGAAAGGGGATGGCGATTGCTTGGCGCCGGTCAGGGCGACACGGAGCGGCCAGAGCAGATCCCCTCTCTTCTCCCCTGCCGCTGCCATAAGTTTTTCCGACAAGTTATCCTGCGTCCAATCCTGCTCATCGAGGGCCGTCAGAACTTCCTGAGCTTTCGTAAGAGCGGTGATAATCTCGTCATCAGTGTTTTTCTTCCATCGGAGCAGCTCTTTGTCGTACTCGAGGGTATCGATAAAGAAGAATGCGTTACTCTCCCCCACTGCGTCCAGGCGATTCAAGCGGTCGCGCTCGATAAAGAGTACCTTTTTCAGGTATTCTTCTGATTGCTGCTCCGGTTTTGCGGCTTTATAAAAATCTTTTTCCTGCCAAAATGGAAGGGATTTTTCATAGAGTTCGTCCACAGAAAGTCTTTTGATATACTGTGCATTGATCCAATCGAGTTTTTTCATATCAAAGACCGCGCCGGCCTTGTGGACATGTTCGAAATCGAATTTCTCGATCAATTCATCCATTGAGAAGAGTTCCTGCATACTGCCTTCGCCCGGATTCCAGCCAAGCATGGCAACAAAGTTTATCAAAGCTTCTTTAAGGTAGCCTTTCTTCAGATAATCTTCTACTGCCACATCACCTTGTCGTTTTGAAAGCTTGCTTTTGTCAGCATTGATAATGAGGGGGAGATGCGCGAACTGCGGCGCATCCCAACCGAAAGCGCGATACAGGAGCACATGCAGCGGTAGGCTTGGAAGCCATTCTTCGGAACGTATCACATGACTGATGCGCATAAAGTGATCATCAACCGCCATCGCCAAATGATACGTCGGATAACCGTCTGACTTAAGAAGTACAGCATCTGCCATAGAAGCGGTATTGAAAGAAACCTCTCCGCGAACCATATCAGTAAACCACACGGTTTCATTGTCGGGCAACTTAAAACGGATAGTGGTATCGGGAAGTTTGGCATCGAGATTTTTTTGGATTTCCTCGGAAGAAAGCTGGCAACACAAACGATCATATTTCGGCATCTGCTTATTCGTCATCTGTTCTTTGCGCATCGCGTCGAGTCTTTCAGGTGAACAGAAACAGTAGTACGCTTTCTTGCTATCGATCAATTCCTGAGCGTATTTCCGATAGAGTTCCAATCGCTCCGACTGGATATACGGGCCGTAGTCGCCAACCTCTACGATACCAGGATACTTCACTGACTCGATAGTTTGCTGTTGACCCGCCCGCAACGTTTCGCGTGGCGATTCGGGCAGGCTGTTGACTGTTAATTGCTGACTGATAAAGGGTCCTTCGCTATGCAAAAGACCCATCGTTTCCAAAACGGACAGAAGGTTCTCAGTGGCACCTGAGACAAAACGCTTCTTATCGGTGTCTTCGAGACGCAATAAATACTCGCCACCCTGCTTTTTAGCGAAGAGATAGTTGTACAAAGCGGTGCGAAGGCTGCCGATATGGACATAGCCTGTCGGTGATGGGGCGAAACGGACACGGATATTTGAGGAAGAAATCATACGATGTATATATTAATTACCCTTAGTTTAGCTTTTTTTCAGCATTCTGGGAAGTCTTGACAATATTATGTGGATATGCTATTATGGAGCATCCGAAGATACAGCGATGTCTTTCGGAAAAACAGTTCCTTAATTTTTCAATAACACTTTCCTCTGGAGGAAATGGTCATGAGCCAAAATCAAAGTACATCCCAAGAAAAAATGCTCTGGATAATAGTGTGGGTCCTCTCCACTTCCCTTGTTATGTTCATCTGGCTTGCAGCGAGAGCAACATTTAAAAACATCGACTACCACCAAATCCATCAGGTGAGTTTTTTTCTTTCAAATAGTGAAACATCTATCAAAGTGGTTGGTCTTCCTGGAAAAAGCTTTACAGATTTCATGGACGCTTTCGAAAATGATAATTTTGAATTAGCACCTTCACTTGACCAAAAATCGAAAATTACTTGCGTCATGCATGCGGGTGATCGGACAACAATGTATTCTGATACGAAGATAATGTGCACAAATGTGAGTAGTTTTGTAGATAGCCAGACATTTTTTGTCTCACATTATAAAGATCAGGATGATTACACGGAAAATGTTTTAAAATATTTCCGCCTAGCAAATCAAGAAGTAGGCGGAAAACAGAATTAAAAGCTTACTTAAATAGAGTAAAATCCCTGGTTACTGCAATATTGTAGCCAGGGTCTTATTTTATTCTAAGAATCACTCTCAAAGGAAAAATAACAACCGCCTTCCAGATTCGCTTGAAACGCTTGGGTTGCAGAAGCAGTCTCCAGAGCCATTCAAGACCCGTATCGCGCATCCACTTCGGAGCGCGTTTTAATTTGCCTGTTAGGAAATCGAAGCTGCCGCCCACGCCCATCGCCACACGGATAGCGCTCTGATTCTTTCGCAATCCCGCCAAAAATACTTCCTGATATGGGACACCAAAATTGCACAGGAGTATATTGGACCCGCTTATACGCTGCTGCGTTTCCGCACGAAGCATGTCTATCGACATGGCGTGCCCGATATCCATACCTTCGACGTGCAGCGTTGGATAGAATTTCTTCAGGGCGCGCCGGATATCTTTCCAGATGCTCAAGCCGTCTTTTCGTATGATACACATCACGCTGAGATGCTTCTCTTGAGCTTGCTGCAAAATATATGCCATCAAATCCGCACCCGCCATACGCGCCCAAAGCCTCTCTCCTTGCCTCCAAAACGCGACATGCACCCCGACGCCATCGGACACATTAAGATCGCAGCCGTTGAGGATGTCTCGGAACGCGCTGTTTTTCCGAGCCAGCAAAAGGAATTCCGGATTGATTGTGGCTATCTGATGAAAGGAATCGCTTTGCAGAGAATCATCTATAATACGGAAAATATCCTGCTTCTTAAGATTATCGACGCGGGTATTGAAAATAAAACTATTTTGAACCATAAGCTAATACACAAGAGGGCATTCGGCCAAGACTTCATAGGCCAGCCCCTCCCCTTTCTGAAAGACGCTTTCATAGACAATGACGCTGTCGACCGGTAAAAATACTGAGAGGCTGTCCTTCATTTCCGGTATTTCTGAAAGTTCCTGCCAGAGGTGTTGCCTTGCGCGGCCCAAGGTCACATGCGGACGGAAGACTTTTTTCTCCACACTGAACATACCCAGTTCCTGTTCGAGCGCCATGCGGAGCTGCTTCAATTCCTCATTGGCTTCGCCCATATACCAAAGCTGCTTGGCTTCCCTTCCCTGCTCCGGCACCAGAGTGATCGTGTTAAGATCCACATCGAACGCGTGTATGTTCCGGCACACCTCTTCCACCTGCATACATATCTTGGCTACCGATTCGTCAAGCACATGCCCCAAAAAAAGCAATGTGATATGCATATTGCCCTCTTTGGTAAAGCGGAATGGAAGATGTTGCCATCGCTCCATTTTCCTTGCCAATCGCTTCGAGACATCTTTGGGGATCGACACGCCTAAAAATATTTTCCGTTGTTTCATATGGACTCAGTATAGCCAAAGAAAGCCAAAAAGTCAATCATACTGCCATGGGCACCTCAAACACCAGATAGCGGGAATGTTGATCGGCCACAAAAGCGATCACATCCGCACCAGTAATACCCAGAGCATCCCGCTTTGTCAGATGATGATCGTTCACCGTCACGCTGCCATCGACTACGAACACATAGACGCCGTTCTTGCGCGCATCGCGGAGCATGTATATGTGCGTTTGCTCTGCCTCAAGAGAGCCTTTCGATATGAAGGCGTCCTGATGTATCGAAAGCGAGTCCTCGCGTCCATCTGGCGATACGAGCAACCGCAAAACATTGGGTTTCCAATCGACCCCGAATGATTTCTGACCATAGCGTGGCACGACATTGCGAACTTTCGGATGAATCCATATCTGGAAAAGTTTGAGCGTCTCGTCCAGGGATGTATTGCGCTCCGAATGGACCACGCCCGTGCCTGCAGACATCACCTGCACATCTCCGGCCGGAACCACTTCCTGATTGCCCATGCTATCCCCATGCGTCACGGCGCCTTCCATGACGATCGTGATAATTTCCATATTGCTGTGCGGATGCAAGTCGAAACCGGAGTCAGGATCGATTACGTCATCGTTGATCACCCGCAGCGTTCCGAAGCCCATGCGATCCGGATCGTACCACTCTGCGAAACTGAAACTGAACCTGGTATGAAGCCAGCTGTGTTCCGCTCGCCCGCGATTTTCTGCTTTGTGAAGTATGTATTCCATGTACGTATGCTTTATCTGTTTCATTGTACCCTTTCTTGATCTTATTTATGCCAAACAATCTAAACATCGTAGCGAGAGCGCCCTCTCTTTACAGTATACACCAGTCACGGCCTTCAATTTCAGTACGGAAAAAATATTAAAAAAGCTCCGCCGAATCCTGTGGATTCATCGAAGCTTTTTGACCACTTATATTATAAGTGATTCTTACAATCAGAATAATTATTATACCAAGATTTAACATTATTTCTCAAACGCAGACCGGCACCGCGCCCTTTATGACTTTGCTGAAAAGTGTCTTCGGTATTCATGATCCTTACTGTCTTAGTAGCCGCCGCAGGCCTTTTTGCAACATATTCTTTCAATTGCTGCACCGGTAAGCCCCAAGTCACAAGGGGGGTTTTTCCGGGAGTCCTCGTTTGGTGCCTTCCTTTTCCTGATTTTCTTCCAGCTGCCTCTTCTTGTAATCTTGCTTCTACTTCAGATATGAACAGTGTCATCGTAATCCCCTTTTCTTGTTGTGTTTTAAAGATGGAATGCTGACAGGCATGAAGAGATATTCGATCACCTCATTTCAAATCAACCGCTCATCCTAGCATATTTTAAACACTCTGTCAATGGTTAGTGGCAGAGTGTGGCACAATAAAGCCTTAAAATGAGTTATCAGGCCTCTTTTTGCAGGGCTTTTTTCCGTTCCTCGCGCCTGTGCATATCCCGCAGCGAATACCGGCATCCGCAATAGTTTTGTTCATACATAGCGCGATCTTTGACCATCCTCCGTGAGAGCGCCTCACGACCTTTTTTCTTCCAGTCCTCGGCATGGAATCGACTGCCGAAACGATTGGCCGCCGCTTCACCGATAGGATTGATAATGGCCGCCTTCTTGTAGCGCCCGGTGGTGAGTGTCGAACCGAAGCGCGAAAACCCTCCTTCTGCAGCCACCTGGGCCGTCCAAGATAGCCTCACGCGAAAGCAGGCGTTGCACCGGAACCCGCCTTCGGGCTGCTCCTCCAGTCCTTTCGTCGCGAAATCCCATTCTTCGGTACTATAATCCTGATCGAGCATCGGGATATCCCATTCCTTACAGATACGGATGACCTCGTGCTTACGCCGCAGGTATTCCTCTTTTGGGTGGATATTCGGATTGAAAAACAAAATAGAAAGATCGTACTGTGTGCGTAATTCATCGATCACCGCGATACTGCAGGGAGCGCAACAGACGTGCAGCAGAAATTTTTCCGACATAGGGTTCATATTACATACTTATGCATATGCATATACCGCATCCTGGTATCCGCATCGAATCGCTCGATGGCATAGCGAAGCATAGTGCGCGGCATCGATGGCGCGTAGAGCTTAAGAAACCCTTTCTCCACCGACTCGCCGCAGCACTTCCCTACCTCGCGCAGCATCCAACCGACCGCCTTGTGAATAAGATCATGAGTGTCCTGCAACAGCATCTCCGCGATACTCAGGGCCGTCTTCGATTCACCTTTGGCGATAAACGAGAATGTCGACACGATAGCGATACGGCGTTCCCATAAGGATTCGGACCGTGCCAGTCGCAAGAGGATGGAGTGATCCTTGTCCTGCAGATACGCGCCGACGATTTTGTGCGCGGTCACATCCACCAGATCCCAGTTATTGATCCATTTGGTATGCGTCAGATAAAAATCATACAGTCGCTTCCTCTTCGCATCGGAGGCCGTGGCGTACTGATAGGTCATGATCAGGAGCGCCACCATGCGGAATTCATGCTCTTTTGATTCGAGCAGCTTTCGTATATCCGGAAGACCAAGACCGAGATGCTGCTTGGCGATACGCCGTTGCTCCGGCATGGTAAGTCCGATGAACACATCACCCTCGCCATACTGTCCGACGCCCGTCTTGAAATATCGTTGCGAAGCCATCGCCCGCTCCTTTGTACCGAGTCGACGCAGTTCCTGTTTGATTCTATCAACCATACGGAAGGATTTATTATACATATACCGATGCGCCCGAATCCATCCGGACATAGCCCTATTATACCACCTTTGCACAGCGCGACCGAAAGGTAGAGAGCTCCTCCTGAAAGTTATGCGCGGGAAAATAAGTATACAGAGGAAAGCGGTTCTTTGTCATACTCGGAACGACTCCCGAAAGGGAGCCTATCACTCTAATCTTTGTGGAGAAACAGCATGGACATTCACAACGCAGTCGCCATAGTAACCGGTGCCGGAAGGGTCGATGATACAGGAAATCCTCGCATCGGCAATGCGATCGCGCTCGCGCTCGCTATGCGTAAGGCGCGTGTTTTGGTGCATTACAGTTCCTCGAAAGAGGGCGCGGAAAGCACTGTCGCGACTATCAGGAATTTCGGTGGCGAGGCATTCGCATTCCAAGCGGATCTTGCCGATGAAAACGTCGGCGAAAAAATCGTTTCGGAAGCGATCGGACGTTTCGGTGCGCCGGTACGCATCCTCATCAATAGCGCTGCGATATTCCCTACGGACGATATCCTCTCCTTCGACGCGCAGAAAACCATCCAGACCCTCAAGATCATGAGCATCGGCCCATCCCTACTCATGCAGTCGATGGTCAAGGCGATACCCAATGGCACCGGGGGCGTGATTATCAATATCATCGATTCCCGTATCGGCAATCGCCCGTACCCCGATCACTACTCCTATGCCATGGCCAAGGCGGCGCTTTCGGAAGCCAGCACCTCCATCGCGCTCGCGCTCGCCGGTCGGAATATCCGCGTGGTACGCATCAGCCCCGGAGCCATACTGAAGGCATCCGGGAAAAGCGATACTCATCACCAGCATGTCTTGCGGACCGTCCCGCTCGGGCACGAGGGCGGCAATGACAGCATTGTCAAGGCGGTCCTCTGCGTCATAGAAAATGACTTCGTCACCGGCAGCAATATCGTGGTCGATGGCGGCGGTTTCCTGCTGTAGCTGGCCATCGATCCATGTGTATCCTTCATAATCCAGTACGGAATGCCATACTGGATTCTTTTTTAGATCTATGCGTAAAACATTGACTTTTCAACTGAAATATGCTATGTTTGAGACCTATCGATGTGATAGGTCTCAAACATATACAGGAGGCAATTATGCCAAAGGTACAACCGCACGTCCGTCTTAGGGTCAAAATATGTTACCACATAGGCATCAATGATGACTTCTCTGAAGAGATGCTCATCATAGAACATCGCATGCAAAGCATCCCATTATGTTATGTCGAGGAAGCCGAGCAGGAAATCCACAAAAGTATCCAAAAGCTACTGGGCAATTTCAATAGTTCTTTCGATCCAGGAATATTCAGGCTTTCATTCCACTGTAAGCGCAAAGAGGTGCTTCTTCGCAAAGGAAAGCATCATGCATCGCACCATAAGCATCATAAGAAAAGGCTCGCTCTTATCCGGCGACGCGTCGCGCGGATAACGAAAAATACGGAGCAAGCGATCATAGTGTTCTTTACGCTCGCACGCAGAAAGCTTGGACACATATCCGAAAACATAGCCTTGTTGCTCGATGGCATGAAGTCCGGAAGCGCTCAAGCGGCACATGATGACATGCTTCGATTACTTGGAAACATGCGAAGTGGTGTTCAAGTGGAAATCGAAAGTAAACTCTAACAACTCTGGCAAAGCTTGAAAAAACAAGAAGCGGACAGTTCAATACTGCCCGCTTTTCATTTATATGTCACATGGTCACTGCAGCCTTCACGTCTTTGGTTTCTTGATCACGCCGATCACCTTACCATTGATACTGAAGTCGTCCTGCGGATGTAAAAACATCGGAGCGTAGTCATAGGAGGAATCGGCCTTGAGCACGATCTGTCCGTTGGCCCGGTCATCGATGAAGCGCTTGATCGTCGCTTTGCCGTCGATGATGACCAAGACGATATCGTTGTTGGAAGCGCTTTTATCCTCGCTGTCCACAACGATATAGTCCCCATCCTCTATCCGCTTCCCCTTGATCGTCGCACGATTCATGGATGATCCGTCCGCCTTGATCGCGAATAATCCGAAGGCCTGCGCGCGCTGCACGAGACGGGCGGAAACATGGAGGAAACCATGGAAATTTTCCTCAGCGAACACATCGGCCGGTCCGCAATTCGCCGTCCCGATGATCGGTATCGCCAGGATATTTGATGCGGCGGATTGCAGCGATACTTTCGTCGATCGTTTCATACTCCCCTTCCGCGTGTCGATTTTCAGAAATCCTTTCTTCTCAAGCTGCGCCAGATGATGCTTGATGGTTTGCGGCGCTGTCCCTTGCATACCGATAACATCCGCCACTTCGCGCAGCGTCATCTTGGCCAGATTATGGTTTTTAGCAGCATCGAGGATACGTTGTTGGGTTGTGTGCATCATATACTTCTACCATACTCTTTTTGTCATGCGTTGTAAAGAGTTTCAAGAGGTTGAACGCATAAACGAAAACTACAGTCATCATAAGCTCTTCGTTTTGAGTGCGACAAAGAATACAAGAGGGTATCCTGAGACACAACAAAAATAGTAGCGCATATCCGTATCCATTGTTTTTTCATGCTCATTTTCTGATATGCTGCAAGATCACTCCTTGCCTTGCGGCGGGATCAGGGTCAATCGGACATCGATACGATCACCCTCATTGGTATTTTCCACCCTCCCGATAGACCTTTTGATAGCCAAAAGATATCGATGATCCCTGCCTGGGAAGATGGCGGTATCCCACGTGCTTGTCCTGAGTTTTGCCTGCACTGGAATGAAGCCGAAACCGACTTTTTTCATGCCCTTCGTCAGTCTGAAGATTTCCGCCGAAATCTCCTTATCGATATGGATAAAAAGCCAGCCAGCCTTGCCTTCATGTTTCTTCACTTCCCCCTTCACCTCGAATACCTTAGGCATAATGATCATCTATTAGCGCTGAAATATACATACTCGCGTATCCCTCACCATACACCATCTTCAGGTATCTGTAAAGAAATTCTAGGCAATGGAGGTTTGTGTATGTGGGTATTATAAAAGGCAGTGATAAGTTTTTAACTTTTTCACTGCCCTTCACGTTTAGGAATACACCGCCTTTCCCTAAGCCCCGGCCGTTACTTTTTCTTGGGCTTGGGCTTCGTTATTGCGTTGTATGATTTTTTGGTAAGCAGTTTTTATTAATTGAAGTCTATAGGCAGACTTTTGTCGTGCCTGCTCCATTTGTTTTCTAATCTGCTTCATTTCTTCAATCAGAAACCATGCCTGATCAACAGAAATGCCCAAATCGCGATAATCCCTGAATGCATACCGTCCGTTTGCCAGTTCACTCAGACTGGTAAATTCACCATAAACACACAGTGTTTCGATGGTTTCTTCCGTACACCCCGCATTATGGAGTGTCGATACCAAATCCGCGAGCGTTTGCAGTTGCTCGGGCGACTGAATTCTTGTCACGATCTTACCGTAGAGACCCGCGAAATATATGGGCGTGGTCGCTAGTATTTCTGTGGTTAATTCAAGATTACCACCGAGACTGTTGCTCTTCATCGTACACCTCTTCCTCTATTTGTTAAATCAACCTAAATTGTGTCTCCGGCATTGAGAGGGATTTCTCCGCCGTGACCTACCCAATATAGTACAAAAGAGACAAAGTGTCAATGGTCTTTGACAGTCTTTCATATACCCACCCCTGTTGCGCGTTTTTTCATGCATTCGCTAGCAAAACAGCTCCAAATGACGTCCGTTCCGCAAATGGGCCGGGGCTGTTACAATAGAGGTATGACCACTCAAAAATCAGTCTCCGCAACTTCAGGCAAAGCTTCCGTGTGGCATGTGGAAGTCGCGCCCCTCACCAGCCTTCCGCTCACGCGCGGGCAATTTTTTACCTATGCCTCCGATGTCGAGGTTCGGCCGGGGGCGCTTGTCTCTATCCCGGTGACGACACGCACCCTCAAGGGAGTCGTTTTCGCCTCGCGCAATATGAGTACCGGCAAACACAAGATGCCGCCCTTCAGGGTCAAGCCTATCCTCTCCGTCATACGCGAGGATTTCCTGACGCCCGAACAGTTGCAGCTTGCTATCTTCATCTCCAAGCGCTACTTCACCTCGTTGGGCCGGACGCTTGTTCACTTCATCCCGCAGGTCGCCAAGGCGCGCGCCAAGACAGGACTGCCTGCCATGCAACAAGCACCAATGTCCGCCAAGCGTATCCATCCGACGCAAGAGCAGCTTTCAGCCATCGAAAAGATCAGCCGCCCGAGCACAAAACCGTTCTATCTGTTCGGTCCTGCATCCTCCGGCAAAACCGAGGTGTATATCCGTTCCATCAAGGCGAAGCTCGAAGCGGGAGAACAGGCGCTCGTCCTCGTTCCCGAACTCACGCTCATCCCCCAAGAGATCGGCCGCTACGGCGAGGCCTTCGGCAAGGAGAATATCGCTATCATCCACAGTCACCTCACGACCGGCACCTTCTATGAAACCTGGGCACGTATCGCGCGCGGCGAAGCGCAAGTGATTATCGGGACAAGACAGGCGCTCTTCGCACCCTTCAAGAACCTTCGTTTCGTGGTCGTGGATGAGGAACAAGACGATGCGTATAAGCAATGGGATATGAGCCCGCGCTATGACGGGCGCGACGTGGCAGAAAAGCTTGCCGCCATCCACCATGCCAATCTCGTCTTCGGATCCGCCACCCCTTCCATCGAGCGTTTCCACAAGGCGCATGAGCGTACCTACACCCTCCTCAAACTCTCGGCGCTTCCGATGCAGCCGCATTACGATATCAAACTCGTCAATCTCCGTTTCGAACGCCATAACAAAAACTTCGGGTCGCTCTCCGAGGAACTCATGGCCGAGATGACGCTTACGCTCAAAGCCAAGCGCCAAATTTTCCTGTTTATCAATCGCCAGGGAGCAAGCTCATTTTCGGTATGCGATCACTGCAAGACTATCCTGAAATGCCCCTCCTGCGAACGCGCGCTTGTCTTCGACGCGTCGCTTAGTATTTATCGCTGCCTCCACTGTTCGCACAAAAGCTCGGCCACTCCCGCATGCGTCTCGTGCGGCGGCGTCAACTTCAAAAATGTCGGCACCGGAACGCAAAAAATAGAGCGCGATGTCCTGAAACGCTTCCCGTATAGCAAGGTTGCTCGCATCGACCGGCAGACCATGCAGAAGAAAGGTGCACAGGAGAAGGTCTTCCGAAATTTCGCCCAGGGAAACATCGATATCCTCATCGGAACACAGATGGCGACCAAAGGCTGGGACTTGCCGAATGTAGCTCTTGTTGGTATGATTGATGCGGATAGTTTGTTTGCGTGGGCCGATTTCAAGACCGATGAGAACGCATTCCAACACATCCTTCAGGCGGCGGGCCGCATGGCGCGTATCGGAAGCCGCTCCCACGGAACAGCACTCATTCAGACTTTCTATCCCGAGAATCCGACGCTGCAAAAAATACAAATCAGGGACTTCCCTACTTTTTATAAAGAGACGGCGGAGCAGCGGGAGATGCTTTTCTATCCCCCGTTCGGGCGCCTGATCAAAATCATCTTCCAACACGAAGAGAGCAAGAAGGTCGAAAAAGAGACGCAGAAAATCCACACCAAACTCACAGGAATCGCCGGACGCAACCGAGCGCTCCGCATATCCGAACCGCAGCATCCGATCATCGCCAAGGTTCGAGAGAACTACCGTAAACAGATCATTATCCGCTGCAAAGAGCAAAAGCTCCCGACCGAACTTTCGGATTTTTTTCTCACAATAGCCAAGGACTGCATTATCGACATCGATCCGATCAGCCTCATTTAAAAATCATAAAGACCTAGAATCACGTATATGTCAGTCATCCCCATCGTTACCGGAGCCCAGACCGAAGTGCTCCACAAAAAAGCCCAGAAAGTCAAAGACCCGAACAGTCTGGAAATCAAGCAGTTGATTGAGGATATGTTCGATTCGATGCATGCCGCCGAAGGCATGGGCCTTGCCGCACCGCAGATCAACCGATCCGTGCGTGTCGCCGTTATCGAATACGAGGAGAAACGCAGCGTATATATCAACCCGACACTCACCTCGCTCTCCAAAGAGAAGGTCCTGTTCGAGGAAGGTTGCTTGAGCCTGCCGGGGCAGTTCTTTTGGATCGAGCGTTCCGAACAGGTCACTGTGCGCTACCAGAATGAATTCGGTGAAGACGTGAAAGCGAAGATGTCCGGCATCATGGCCATCGCCATACAGCACGAAATCGACCACCTCGAAGGGACCTTGATCATCGACCGCTACAAGAAGCAGAAGATCAATCCGAAAACTCCGGTGTGGCGCTAAACCGTTACGAAACACAAAACCATTATGGATACACAAAAGACAAACTCCGAGGCTCCGAAAATCCGCGTCGTTTTCATGGGAACGCCCGCCTTCGCGCAGTCCATCCTCGCGTCCTTGATCGATAGGCGCTATAACATCGTGGCCGCCTACACGCGCCCGGACAAGGCTATCGGACGCAAGCAGGAAATCCAGGAAAGTCCCGTGAAACAGCTCGCCGGGAAGCACGCTATCCCTGTCGAACAGCCGGAGCGATTCGACGAGGAAACGCTCCGGAAGCTCAAGGAATATAAGCCCGATATGATCGTCGTGGTGGCGTATGGCAAGATCCTTCCGCTATCGGTCCTCAAGATACCCGGCTTTGGTTGCATCAATATCCACCCATCCCTGCTTCCGAAATTCCGCGGGCCATCCCCTATCCAAAATGCCCTGATTTCCGGCGAAGAAACTACCGGTACCACTATCATGCTGATGGACGAGGGCGTGGACAGCGGCGACATCATCGCGCAGAAAGTCGTCGCTATCGATGCGGACGAACGCTACCCGGAACTTGCCGAAACACTGGCCAACGAAAGCGCCGCCTTGCTTTTGGAAACGCTCCCGGCATGGATAGAGCGTAGGATCACCTCGCAAAGCCAGGATGCGTCGCAGGCCACGCTGTGCCAGCTCATCGAACGCGAAGACGGGCATATCCTCTGGAACACGGATGCCGTGACGATATACAATGCCTACCGCGCGCTCTATCCTTGGCCGGGCATGTACAGCATCTGGCATCGCGAGGACGGCCAGCGCCTGAGAATCAAACTGATACGCATCGCCTGCCAAAAGCAAAGCCCTCAGACGACGCATCGCCTCGGAGAGGTGTTCGAGCTGGGCGAAAAAATCGGCGTACAGACTTCCTCGGGTGTCATACTCCTTGAGGAGGTCCATCTGGAAGGAAAAACTGTCGCGCCTATCAAGGAATTCGTCAAAGGGTATCCGCAATTTATCGGGAGCGTCCTGCAGTAGTCATTAAAACAAAAACTATGTCCCTATTTCGACCTCGCAAAGAATCCGTCATCTTCTTTATCGGGTTTTTCGGCATCATAGGCATTGTCGTCTTCTATGGAAACAGCTATTTCAAAAAACATAAGGCGCAGTCGATGCTCTCCACCCAAATAGAGAGCGCGCCTGTCGCCGATGACGAGAGCTTCATCTCCTACGAGGGCGTCCTTGAAAAGAGGCAGCAGGATCCGTCGAAAATCATCCTGATCGATATCCGCTCCAACGAGCTCTTCTCCTCCGAGCATGTCCCGCAGTCCACCAATATCCCCTTCGAGCTCATCGATGCGCTCAATATAAAGGAGGGTTTCACCTTCGTGCTGATCACCGCCTCCGGCAATGAGCAGGGCATCGGCATCATGGCCCTCCAAGCCCTACAGGAAAAGAATGATACGGCGCCGATATTTATCCTGCGCGGCGGATTCGACGGGTGGAAAAATTCCGGCGGGAAAACCATCACCTTCGGAGATCCGGAATCGGTAACCGATCAATCCAAGGTCAATTACATCACCCCGGAAAAGCTCAAGGGCAACCTGAGTGCCAGACAGTCTTACTTCATCATCGATATGCGCTCCAAGGACGATTACGACCAAGGCCATGTCCCTGGCGCCGTCAACCTCCCCTTCGATCAGCTCGAAACCTTCTACGGGAAAATACCGGCGGCCGCGAAAATCGTTTCCTATGGCAATTCGGAGCTCGAGGATTTCCAGTCCGGCGTGAGACTGTTCGACTTGGGCTTCTTCTCGACCGAAGTCCTCAAGGGCGGCTTCTCTGCCTGGAAGGATAAGGGCTTTGAGGCACAGAAGTAAATACTCCCCTTTCGGGTATGATAAAAGCGGTTCGACTTCTTAAGTCTCGCCGCTTTTTTTACTTCAATCCCGAAGATGCTGGCCATCCATACCGTTTATAATGAAAGTTTCCAGTTGGTGCAATAATGGAAGCTGCGTGGTAACTGGAAAATTGGAAACATCTCCTTCAAAATCAACATCTTTGTGTTGTTCGAGCAGTCTGAACTCTTTGAATTTTTCCAGTATATAGTCTTCCGTAAATTCGGTGGTTATTCTAAGCATTTCCACCAAATTTTTCATCAAGCTTTGCATACCCATTCTCCTCAATCATGTTGGAAAGGAACTACTCTCGTAGCAAAAAATATGTGGTCCACGATCGGACTGTGTATAATAGCGCAACCTTCCTATTTTGTCCAGTACTCATTGCTTACACGAACAAAGCAGAGATGGTTGCCAGTCCGACAAAGACCATAAGGGTGACCGTAAACCAGCCGACGGCAGTGGTTAAGGGGCCATTAGTGCGTTTGCCCATGACGAGTTTGCTGCTGCTGAGACGCACGATGAGCACCAAGATGACCGGCGCGATGAGCCCGTTTAAGACAGCGGAATAGATCAGGGCCTTGATAGGGTCCAGTCCGACGAAGTTCATCGCAAGGCCGGCGCACATGGCGATGATGATCACGCCGTAGAAAGCGCGCGCCTGCTTGAGGGTTTTCGAAAGGCCGGTCTTCCAATCGAAACTCTCCGCTATGACATAGGCGGCCGATCCTGCCAGCACCGGTATCGCCAAAAGCCCCGTCCCTATAATCCCGAGCGCGAATAAGAAATAGGTCGAGTCGCCCGCGAACGGACGCAGCGCCTCGGCAGCCTCGGCAGCGCTGGTGATGGTGGTGATGCCGCGCGAATACAAAACAGCGGCGCAGGCGGCGATAATGAAGAACATGACGGCATTGGAGAGGAACATGCCCGACCAGACATCGACGCGCATTTCACGGATCTCTTTCTTTGCCATACCCTTGCGCGATTGGGGCGACGTTTTTCCCTTGCTGATTTCCTCCTCCACTTCCTGCGAGGACTGCCAGAAGAAAAGGTATGGGGAGATGGTCGTTCCCAAAATGGCGCAGATCAGTATGACCTGGTCCTTGGAAAACGTGATCGACGGGACCACGGCGGCATGCGCGACCTGTCGCCAATCCAGGCCGGCCAAAATCGCCGACACGATGTATGCGAGCAAAACGAGCGCGAGGTATTTGAGGTATTGGGCATAGCGCGCATACGAAACGAAGATCTGCAGCCCGATACTGAGGAGCGTAAAGAAGATGACGAGTAATCCGGCATTCATCGAAGGGATGAGCAGCCTCACTCCCTGTGCCATCGCGCCCAGATCCGCACCGATATTGAAGGCGTTTGCCGCAAGGAGCAGCCCGGCTGTGCCATAGAGGATTTTCTTTGAGAAGTTCTGCCGGATATTGGATGCCAGCCCGTTGCCGGTCTGCATCCCGATGCGGGCGCACATTTCCTGGATCGTGGCCATGAGCGGGAACGTGAACGGCGCCAGCCACAGAAGCTGGAAGCCGTATTGGGCACCCGTCTGCGAATAGGTCGCGATGCCCGACGGATCATCGTCGGATGCTCCGGTCGTCAGTCCCGGCCCCAAGGTGTCCCAATAGCGGCGCGCCTTCTTGAGCGATGTTTTTCCCGGGAGGCTCGCGATGGCCTCACCGGTCGTCTTGAGCGTCTTCTCCAAGATGATTGCCGGGGCCTCCGCCATCTCCTCGATGAAATCTTTCTCCACTTTACTCATAGGTTTAATATATATGGGAAAATCCTGCCTCGATTCAACACCCACCCTCTTTGAATATATAGTACCATTATTTCACCGAATCATGTATTTTATGCAAGCCAATGCAATAGACAAAAGGTTTGAATCTTGTTCTCAGTAACGAAAAACAGAACTGAATAAAGTCCTGTTTTTTTCCTATGCTCCAATGATAGAACTTGAACCACTCAATCTACCCCTACCCGATGACCGCCAAGACATCCTCGTTTTTCACGATCAGGTACTCTTGGTCATCGATCTTGACTTCGGTACCGCCGTAGCGGGTGTAAATGACCGTCTGACCGGGCTTGACGGTGATCTTGTCACTTTCCCCCACGGCGATGACTTTCCCCTGCTGGGGGCGTTCCTGAGTGGCGGTGTCCGGGAGGAAAATGCCGGTGTCCGTTTTCTTCTCCGCCTGCTGCGGGAGGACCAGGATATTCTTGCCGAGCGGCTTTACGTGTACGGTATTCATAAGGGATTCGCTATTACTGTTTATACCTCAATTATAAGAAAAAACTTAGCACTCGTCAAGGACGGGTGCTAATCGTAGATACTTGTAAAATCAGTAGCTTTACAGCGTCACCGAAATCTTTATTTCCTCCTTGTTACGCAAGACGAGGAATTCGGCAGTGTCTCCTTTCTTCAATTGGCTAACTACGACGGAAAGCGGATTGTCGAGGTTGATCTCCTTGCCATTGACCGCAAGGATGATGTCATTCACCGAGAAGTTCGCCTGGTCCGCGGGAGAGCCGGCGATGACCGCCAAACTCGATTTTCCCGAAGGAGAATAGACCAGGGCGCCGTAATCGCGTTCAAAACGATATGCGAGGCTCATCTCCTTGGTGATGGAGAGGTAGTACAATCCGAGCACCGGACGATTGCTTAATTCATCCCTCAATGCCAAGTCCAAGGATGACTTGATGGTGTTGGACGGCAAGACAAAATACTGTTTCTGATTGTCCATCTCGGTCCATCCGACAAGACCCACCATCTCGCCGTTGTAGTTGATGACCGGTCCGCCGACATAGTCCTTCTGATTCGGAAAATCCATCGTGAAAACGCCTTCCAACTTCTCGGAAGAAGAGACTGTCTTTTCCGACAGGTTGAAGGTCTTGTCGATAGTATTGAGGAGCGCTGTCGAGAACTGATTCTGATAACCCTGGGAAGATGCGGCGAGCGCGATCAATTTCTTGCCCGAGCGGACATCGCCGGAATTGGAGAACGAGATGGCCGGGACATTGTCGGCCTGGATTTTCAGGTAGGCCAGATTGGTCAAAGGATCGATACCCAGAAGCCGTGCTTCATGTGTCGCGCCATTGAAGAGCATCACGGTATAGGTCGCGCTCTTTTCCGTGATCGCCTTGCGGTAGGTCACGATGAACCCGTCATTGGTCACCAAAACGCCCGACCCCACCACGAATGCCGGTGCGTTCGTTTGCGTGTCCGCCAAATTATCCGTCGTCTTCAGCGCCTTATTGTCCGACACGCTCACGATCTTGACCACGGCGGTCGTCGCTTGGGACGCGATCTTCTCCACCGAGTCATCTTCGCGCACCACCACCTGCTCCGTCTTATTGATAATGGTCGTGTTTTCAGTGGCTTTCTTGAGGAAGGCGAAACGATAGAATATGGAGGATCCTGCGAACTTCGGAATCAGATAGCGATCGATGACGACGGAACCGACGCCGCCGAAAAACGCGACGAACAGTATGAGCAATAAGATCCATCCGATTTTCTTCACAACGTTCATAGAATATGTGCCTTAGAAATAATAATTACGCCACCGGAACCCATCGCGTACTCGTCAGCACCATGCCGATCAGAAAACCGAAGAGTACAAGGTGTACGAAAATGCGCTTCTTGGAGAGATCCTTCAAAAAATAGCTCTGAACCAAATCCCAGAGGATGTAGTAGAACATAAGCACTACGACGCCGGTAGTCAGATAGCCGAACGGCCAGAAATTGATGATCCAGGCGACTTCCGCCATGGAAAGTCCCAGTATGAGGCTATATATGCGCACCCGACGCGTTTGTGTCTGGTCGAAAAGCAGAAAATACTGATAGCTGAGCAACGCGGTTACAGCACAGTATGCCAGCATAAATCCCCATATCGGGACAGCGAAATTGAGGTACAGTCCGTAAATGCTCGCATAAAAAAGGAACATGGTGGCCATCACCACGAAAGACACCATACCGCGGGCTGTCTTATCCCGCTCATAGTATCGTAACCTATATATGCCCAAAAAAGCAAGGTAATAGACCCCGAAGCTCAGTCCGATCAGCCACTGGCGTTGCATCATGGAATCGACCAGATACAGCAGCATCACCGCGGAAAGCGCGAAGGTAAGAGGGATTACGCCCGAAAACAGGCCCTTGCCGATACGGTGCGAGGCATGGAGCGTCAGGACGGTGATGAGCATGGCCGAGGCAATCACGTGCTCGGATTGGAAAATAACCAACTCAAGTCCGCCCAAAAAGAGCAGCGATGAAAACAAAATAGAAAAATTGAAAAGCATAGGTTATTTTCTTGTTTTGGTACGTTCCTTAGTAAAGATGAGCTTCTCTTGCACTGCATCCATACGCACGCGATCGCCCTCCGCGATTTCCTTGGAGAGCACCTTCATCGAGAGTATGTCCAGCACCTGGCTCTGAATGACGCGCTTGAGCGGTCGAGCGCCGTATAATGGATCATACCCTATTTTCGCGATATACGCTTTGGCTTCCTCTGTAATGCTTAATCCGATACTCCTTTCTTTGAGGCGGTCGATCACTTTCTGCAGCTGGATGTCGGCGATTCTGGCGAGCATCTCGGGCGTCAGCGGATGAAACATGATGATCTCGTCGATGCGATTCAGGAATTCTGGCTTAAATGTTTCACGCAGACTCTTGAATACTTTCTCCCGAAGTTCCCGCTCGTTCTCCTCGGCCTGTCTGTCCGCTTCCTCCCGGAAGCCCAGCTCCTGCGTCGGACTGGAGAGCAGATCGGAACCGACATTGGATGTCATGATGATCACCGTGTTCTTGAAATTGACTACTCGTCCCCGGGCATCCGTCAATCGCCCGTCATCAAGGATTTGCAGCATACTATTGAAGACATCCGGATGCGCCTTCTCGATTTCGTCAAAGAGAATCACGCTATACGGACGCCTGCGGACCATCTCGGTCAACTGCCCGCCCTCGTCATACCCGATGTATCCCGGAGGTGATCCGATGAACTTGGCGGTCGAATGCGCTTCCATATATTCGCTCATATCGATACGAATAAGCGCCTTTTCATCATCGAACAAAAACTCGGCCAGGGCTTTCGCGAGCTCCGTCTTACCAACCCCGGTCATGCCCAGGAAAATGAAGGACCCAATCGGCTTGCCTTCCTCCGCAAGTCCTGAGCGTGAACGCCGGATCGCATTGGAGACCGATGCGATCGCATCTTTTTGCCCGATGACCCGTTTGGAGAGCTCGGTTTCCATATGCGTCAGCCTTTCCATCTCGCCCGCCAGCATTTTGGAGACCGGCACATTCGTCCATTTGGACACGATGATCGCGATATCCTCTTCCGTCACTTCTTCGCGAAGGATGAAACCGTTCTTCTGAGCCTTGTTCAATTTCTTCCCCTCCACCTTAATCTGCTTTTCCAAAGTCGGGATATCCCCGTAGCGGATTTCTGCCACACGATCCAATCGTCCTTCGCGCTCGGCCACTTCCGATTCCGACTTCAAAGCATCGATTTTCTCCTTATGACCGCGGATGGCCGTGATAAGATCCCGTTCCGTCTTCCACTGCAGGGTCTGCTTTTGCGAACGCTCCTTCAGATCGGCCAGTTCCTTATTGATATCCCGAAGCTTTTCCGTAACGCCCGCTTCATCCGTTTCTTTTTCCAGGGCCCGACGCTCGATTTCCAAACGGCGGATAGAACGCTCCAATTGGTCGATATCGGTTGGCAAGGAGTTGATTTCGATACGACGAAGCGACGCTGCCTCGTCCACCAAATCGATCGCCTTGTCCGGCAAAAATCGATCCGTGATGTATCGCTTCGAAAGTTTCACCGCCGCCACCAGGGCATCGTCGGTGATACGCACGCCGTGATGCAATTCGTATTTCTCCTTGATGCCACGAAGCATCGCCAAAGAATCTTCCTCGGACGGTTCACTTACCATGACCGGTTGGAAGCGCCGTTCCAGAGCCGCGTCTTTTTCGATATACTTCTGATATTCCTTGAGTGTCGTAGCGCCGATGGTACGCAATTTCCCGCGGGCCAGGGCGGGTTTGAGCATATTGGACGCGTCCAAAGACCCTTCCGTAGCGCCGGCGCCCACGAGAGTATGAAGTTCATCGATAAACAAAATATATTTGTCGGCCGCCGCATCCACTTCTTTCAGAATCGCCTTGAGCCGCTCTTCGAATTCGCCGCGAAACTTGGCTCCCGCCAGAATCGATGCCAGATCGAGCAGGACTAATTCCTTATTCTTAAGATTGTCCGGAACATCGCCCGCAACAATACGTTGTGCCAATCCCTCGACGATGGCCGTTTTGCCTGTTCCTGCCTCACCGATCAGCACCGGGTTATTTTTGGTGCGACGGCTGAGCACCTGCATCACGCGCCTAATCTCCTCATCGCGCCCGATTACCGGATCGATCTTCTCATTACGGGCAAGCTCAGTCATATTGACCGTATACTTTTCCAGCGAATGATAGCTCTGCTCGGGTTCCGCGCTCTCCACGCGCTGGCTTCCTCGCACCTGCGAGAGGGTCTTCAATACCGTATCATAGGTGATGCCGGCTTTTTCCAGCGCCGTTTTGGATGAGGAAGCATTACTCAGTATCGCCAATAAGAGATGCTCGGTCGAGATGAACGTATCGCCGATTTTCTTCATTTCTTTTTCCGCCTGATCGATCACCTTGCCCAAATGCGGCGCAACATAGATCTGCCCGGCAGCACCTCCGGCACCCCCTTGCGGCAGGCTCTCGATGATCCCCAAAATCGCCCCCTTCACTTTTTCGACATCCGCCTGCAGCTTACGCATGACCGTCGGGACCACCGAGTCTTCCTGGATAATCAGGGCATAAAGCAGGTGCGGGATATCCACCTGCTGCGTCCCTCGTGACAACGCGATCTCCTGAGCATTTCTCAATGCCTCCTGACTTTTCGATGTAAATTGATTGATATTCATAGGGGTGTCGATAATAATCAAAACAAATCCACCTCAAAACGCGTTTTTATTTTTTCTCCTCCAGCGTGACTGCTATAGTTTTGGTCTCGCCCTTATGCCACACCGTGACTTGCATCGTATCGCCCGGCTGATTGTCGGCAACAATATCCGCTATCTGTCGGTCATTGTCGATCTTCGTACCGTTGATTTCCACTATGATATCGTTTTCCATAATCCCCGCCTTGTCCGCCGGAGAACCCGGAATAACCGCAAAATCCGTCATCTTATCCCCGCGCAAGATAAGTGCGCCATGATCGAGCGGCAGGGCATTCTCCTTCTGGATTTCCGGAGTCAGCATGATATAACGGACACCGAGGAAGGCGGTGGTTATCTTTCCCGTCGACCGGACCTGGTCGATGATTTTCTTGATCTGATTCGCCGGCAGCGCAAAACCGATACTCTGCGCCCCTTGTGCCATCGCCACATTGACGCCGATCACCTGGCCGTCCGTATTCAAAAGCGGTCCTCCGGAATTGCCTGGATTGATCGCTGCATCCGTCTGGATGATATTGCTCAGGCGCTCGCTTCCGCCACCGTCCGAACCCGCCACCAGATTACGCTTCAGTCCCGATATGATACCTTTGCTCACCGTGTTGCTGAATTCGCCCAAAGAGTTCCCGATAGCCACCACGGTCTGACCGACCTTCACGGCATCCGAATTACCGAGCTCCAAAAACGGCAGATCTTTGGCATCAATCTTGAGCAAGGCGATGTCCCGATTCGGGTCGCGCGCCAACACTTGGGCCTGAAATTCCTTGCCGTCGGTCGTAATGACGGTATAGTCCGCGGAGGTCGCCGATACCACGTGCTTATTGGTCACGATAAGCCCATCGGCCGAGACGATGAATCCGGAACCCTGGCCCACGGTCTGCTTTTCCGTATCGCCGGCTGCCGGCGCATCCCCGCCCTGAAGGTCCTGGGGCATCATGAAAAATGGGAATCCGAAAGGGCTCATCCCTCCCCGTTGCAGTTTCGGCACATCCCGGCTGATCACCACGCTCACGACCGCAGGCGATGTCTTATCGACGGTCGTGATCACTGCCTCATCCTCCACGGTCAGATTCTGCGGTAGCGGAACCGCCTGAGGCTGCTCCGCCGTCGGTTTCAGGAATCGCTGCATGAACGGGATAGGCAGGCCGCTCTGAATCTTCGGCATATACAAGAGCGCGAGTCCGCCGCCGATGAAGCCGAAAATAATGCCAAACAGCGCTCCGAAAAGGAGCTGGTGTGACCGGTGATGCCTCCGACAGAGCGTCCGTTCCGCATTCGGTGCCGTATCGAAAGCGGGCTCGTTGGTAGGCGCAATTATCTCGTCATGAGTATTCTTTTCCATATGGTTGATATTAAGAGCTGTTTACATGAATGAGAACATTAGAAGAGTACGGAGGCGTCTCCTTGTGATTTCTGTAAGAGGTTTTCCTCGAAGGCCTTCATTTCGGGCTGTTTGAACTCGATGCGGGCCGTTCCCTTATCCCACATATATCCCTTGAACAATACGGTGACATTCATCCGCTGCATCTGACTCGTCAGCCAATCGGCGAAGGTGATCTTCCTTGTGAAAATCTGCTTCAATCGGATCATATCCTGACCTTGCTCTTGCTTCCTCTCCTCGATCACAATCAGGTGGAAACCGAGCGGACTCTCGATGATATCGGTCACCTGATTGAGCTTCTGCTTCTGCGAGGCCGCCTTGACCTCCTCCGTCAGACTCGACACCGGGATGAAACCCAGTTCCCCGCCATCTTGGGCCGTATTGCCTTCGGAGTATTTCTTCGCCGTGTCCGCAAACGACTCGCCCTGCTTCAGATCGTGCTCAGCATCCTCGATCTTCTTTTTTGCCGAAGAAGAGGTGTCGATACCGTCCGCATAGACCTTGGACAATTCCTCCTTATAGAGTTCGGGCTGCACTATTTTCTCCTCGAAATCGCTGATCGTCCAGCCATACAGGCGGTCGAGCTGCTTGGCAACCTCCTCGCGATTATTGCCGAGCGCGCTTATCTTCTGATCGACGGTCTGACTGACCATATCTTCCGTGATAGAAATATGGCGTTCCTCGGCCAGTATCCGCACCGCAGCATCCTCGATCATCTTGTTGAGCAGTTCCTTTTCACGGATCATAAGACGCCTTTGCCCATCCGGTGTCGAAAAATCCACCCGCATGCCCGCCTTGGAGAGATCATCGGATTGGCTTTCATAGAAACGGCGGATAGAGGCGACGTCTTCGTCCGTATCGCGGAAAAAAATAGGGTGCGATCCGTTGACCAGGATGGCCGGATACGGAAGGATATGGCGGACACGCATCGCCCACGAATTCTGAGGGAAAAAATACACCAGCGCGGCCGTCACGACAAGCAGCGCCGCAAGGACGATAGCGCCTCCGGCAAGGAGGGTCTTCACGCTGATGCTTTTTATTTTTTCCTGCTCATTCATAGTATATGTTTTATCATGTGTAAAAAATTCACGCCGCGAAGAACTGCTTCAACCATTTCTCGTAATTCGGTGAGAAATCCTGGGCCTTGGGCTCGACAGGCACGATCTCCTGCGTCTTAGCAGCGTCATCGGCCACGCCGGACTTGATCACCACCGCCCGTTCATTCTCACTTTGGTAATTGAGCTTGGTGCGAGCCTCCTGTGTCTTAAAATCATCCGTCTGGAAATATTGTATCTTTTCCCGGAGAACGGTGTTTTCCTTCTGTGTCTTCTGGGCTTCAGCACGGAGCGACGCGATTTCCTCTTGGATGCGTTTCCCACGATCCATTTCTTTGAGCGTGACATCCCCGATCCAAAACGCCAAAACAAGCGACGCTATCACGAAGAGTTTAGGGATAAGAAAACGAAAGGCTTTTCCGATCATAGGGATTAGTACATGAAAAGAGGTGCGACAAGAAACAGTAGCATGGAAATGCCGGTCAGTACCGATATGACAACCCAAATAGCGTATATTTTTTTATGACGCCTCTGAAAATTTTGCATATGACAAAGAGATATACGGATAATGGTTGCAATCCATCGTTTCATCCCGCTCGCCGATTACTCTGCGTGATACGGATAGATTCTTTTACAGTATATCAAATTATCGAGCGGTTTCAAAATAGGGACGGAGTAGTCGGCAAAACAGATTCTGCGGAAGCTTCCTCTGTCTGTGAAGGTGCCGACACGGCAGGAGCGATAGGGGCCACGGGGGCGGCAGGCGCATCAATCGTAACACTCTCCTGCGCTGGTAATCTTTCTGTCGAGGGCTTCTGGGTGAACTTTTTCGGAGCGATATATTCCATCTGAGACAAAGACAGCGGTTTTTCAGTTGAGATACGGACGCCCGATCGTTCATTCACGGTTCGCGGATTTTCGATCGGTGCCTGCGATTTCAGGTGCGGCTGCACTGGAATGCTGCGCTGCATTCCCGGACGCGCGGCGGCATTTCGTTCCATTTCCTCTTTGGCCTTGGCAGCGGTGCGCTGATATTCCTTTAGGTGGTCGCGACAAAATGTCGGGCGCTTGCCATCCGGTTTGAACGGCACGTTGATTTCAGTATCACATACAGCACAATACGCGACATACATCGGCTTATCGGACGTGCCCGGGAGCACGGTCGCACTTACGCCTGCACCCATAGTAGCGGCTACAGGGGCGCTGACAGAATATGCTGGTGCGGATGCTCGAGGAGTGTGCGCCATCGGAGTGGACACGGCTGGCTTCGGATACGCCACTGGAGTACCGACTGGAGCGCCCGTCTGCTGCGCTGCGCGGCTGGCTGCCACCCTGTCCATCAAGACCGCTTTCTCTTCTTCAGTCAGCATGCCCGTCCAACGCCTGATCTTGTCTTCGACATCCTGCTTTTTGGAAGTATAGCGCTCGCGTGAAATGCGGATAACCTTTTCGATATTTTCAACAGTAGACTTGAGCTCGATCGGTGGCAGCACGGTCGCACTGAAGGCATCCCCCGCCACACCGTCGATCATGAGTTTCAGATAGACATTGAATTTCGGCAAATTGACCAGATCGTTCACCATGAAAACCGGCTCGAATTCTTTCTCGAGGAATTCCGCATCGGCCGCACCGATACGGAAACTGATAATCGTTCCGGCGTTTCCAAAAATGGCATCGCGCACCTTCTCGTCGATCTGGGAGACATACTGGTTCGCCAAGATAAGGCTCAAGCGGTACTTTCGCGCTTCGGATAGGATATTGGCGAACGATTCCGTGGCGAAGTTCTGAAACTCGTCGACGTAGAGGTAGAAATCTTTGCGCTCATCCTCTTCGATATCCACGCGTCCCATGGCTGCCAATTGGATCTTGGTGATCATCATGGCACCCAAAAGGGCGCTATTGTCCTCGCCGATGCGACCCTTGGAAAGGTTGAGGACGATAATCTTGCGCGAATCCATCGCCTCACGCACATCGAAAGACGACTTGGTCTGTCCGACGATATTACGGATAAGCGAGCTCGACAAGAACTGCCCCACCTTGTTCTGAATAGGCGCGATCACCTCCTGCAAAACACGGTCATTCCACTTGGTGAACTCATCCACCCAGAAGGACTTCACCACCGGGTCCGTCACCTTGTCCACGACGCGCTTGCGGTACTCCTTGTCCACCAAAATGCGGGTCACGCCCAAAAGCGTGCTTCCCGGATACTCCAGAAGGGCCAAAATAGCGTTACGGAGGATGTATTCCAAACGAGGCCCCCACGAGTCCGCCCAGATTTTCTTGAACACGCCCACGAGTCCGGAAGCCACCAGATGGCGATGCTCCAGACTGACACTTTCCATCACATTGAAGGCGAGGGGAAATTCCTGGTCGGCCGGATTGAAATAGATCACATCGTTGATACGGTGCGCCGGGATGGCCTTGATGATCTTTTCGGCCGTGTCTCCGTGAGGATCGATAAAAGCGACCCCGTGCCCATGCTGGATGTCTTGGATGACGAGATTCTCCAGAAGGTTCGTCTTCCCCATTCCCGTCTTTCCAATAACATACATATGCCGACGCCGATCGTCGGTCTTGATGCCGAACACCCGCTGCTGATTGCGGAAGTTGGTTTTGGCGAAAAATGTAATTTCCTGATGCATACTGTTGCGTTATGGCTATATAGGGAGATTAGACGGTGATCCGCCTCGCTTGGCAGCCACGCGGGAAAGCGCCGGAGAAATCACGGACATATCCGGAAGGTGGAACAGTGTCGCCAATTCCGAAGTGCTCAGTACGAAGATATTCTCGCTCGGATCGCGGTCGCGGTCGCGGTAACGACGGTAGAGCCGCCTTTGCAGATACAGCAGACGGGATTTCATGAACACATACTCCGCCGACGTCTTAGTCGGATTGTACGGGATCATGCTATTGAGATTGGAATCGCCATACGGCTTGATGATGGCGCCGAAAATAGCCGGCAAGAATGCGCCGCTATGATAGGTCTCACGCCTTCCGAGGTACATGAAGCGGGCCTTCACGCGGAAGACGTTCTTTCCGAGATTGTTTTCGATGGCCTCCAAGACCTTCCTTTGCACCGGCGTCAAACGCAGATCGAGCGGATCGGCCTTGCTCTCGGACTTTTTGACCTCGGGCGGCGTGCCTCCGAAAATACCGCGAAAAACGCCTCCGACGATATCGCTCAGATGCGAAAAAAGTATGCTCATGATACCGGCAGGCTTTTCTTTTTTGCCCTTGACGATCTCATCTATGAGCGCGCGTCCCACTGCATCGGCCCAGCTGGAACGCTCGGGAGAGATGATGTATTGCAGCCAGATTTTCTGTCCCGGCGGAAGCTTGGCGATAACTTCGATCAGTCCCGCCAAAGGGTCGATCATCTTGCCCGTCACGCTCTCCTCGAAATAGTGATAGGTCTTGATCGGATAGGCATCGGCCTTGAGAAGCTTGAAGTCGGTCCCCCATAGATTCCAGTCCTTATTCGGAATGCTCTTGGGCACCTCGTTCACATAGTCCTCCACCTCCGTGATCTCGACATCCGGATACTGGGCATACAAATGCGCTTCGATCAGGTTACGGGTCACGACCGGGGTGCGGATATAGAAGTGGACATGCCCCTCGCTTCCCACGATCTCGAAACTGAATTTCGGCGCGCCCATACCGAGCACATACTGTTCGAATACGGTATACGCCTTATCCGTACCCGAAAGACCGTCATAAAGCCCTTCCATGAGCTGCGGGCTCTTCTCGATGTCCTTGGGCGGAATGATTTCGAGCATCACGCGAGGCACCGAAGATTCGTATTTGCCGATGATATGGTTCATCCACACGTACAAAAACAACGGCGTCAGCATCGATGGCAACACAAAAAACCACACGTTCGCACCGATAAAGGCTATCTGTGAGAAGGCGTGCGCTATGTTGGCGAAGCTTACAAGTAAAATGTCCATGGCGTGGCTTTTAATTTACAGTTTTGTATTTCAGAAGCAGCGCTTTTTTTAGGGGCACTACTTCTTTAAAGTATAAGCGTCCTTGCCGACTTTGGCAAAGAACGTATTGAGATTGATGACAATGGTCGATTTCTTGACCTGGCGGAGCGCCAAGACCTCCTTGATGATATCGGTCCGCTGCATAGGCGAGGCATGCTTGCGCAGCACTTCACCCACCACCTCGCGCACCGTCCCTTGGGCATACCCCCACTCGGAGAGCGCATAGATACCGCGTCCCACGAGGATAAAACGGTTATCCTTGATAAGCTCGTTGTGCACGGTCTGCGGATGCGTCTTCTTCTTGCTATTCTTATTGAGGCCGTATTCGTCGATCAGCGTGGTGATTTCACGGAAATGAAGCGGTTTGTTCGTGGCCTTCATCACCAGATACGCCTTTTCGCGGGTACCCTTGGGCGAGATATCGCTCCAGAACACGAGGCCGAATTTCCCGAAAGCATTGCGCTTCACTTCCTTGGATACGGCGATGTAGTCAAAAAACTCCTGCTCCTTCCCATCGCTCGGATATTTCTGGGAAAACTTCTTGAACAGATCCTTCTTCTCGATAGCGCCATTCTCCTCCTCAAGCACGCTCACGACCTTCTTCATCGATGCGGACCATTCCTCCACGGAAAAACCCTTCAGGGCATAGGATCGCTTCATGCGCCTATCCTCCTTGATGAGTCGCACGACAGAAAGGCACTCCAAAAAGAAAGAGAGTGCCGCCACTTCCTTGGCATCCCCCTTGCCCAGGGCCGCCACAAGGTCGGCTTCGCTTATGATGCCGCTTCTCGCACGTACCGTCGATTCGAAAACCTGCGCCACCTCCTGGAAACGGTTCTTACTACGGGCCTGGATGTCCTTCAGCGAGCTGCGGATAATCTGACGCACCCGCTCCCTGGTGATACGGTACTTCTTACCGATCTCTTCGAGCGTCTTCGCCTTGCCGTCCACCACGCCGAAACGCTCGCGCAATATGTCCTGAGAGCGCTCCATCAGATTTCCGGTGAGTTTTTCGAACTGAATGTAAAAAGATTCCATAGAAACATATTGCTTACTGAATGATACTATCAATATACATTAGTACATATTCTATGTTTTTGTCAAGTATCCGCTACTTCCTTTTCACACCCCGCACGAAAAACACCGGAACAATGGCTCTGATAAGCTATTTTATTGCATTTTTTCCTGCAAAACCTCGACCGCTTTGTCGAATTGCGGATCTTTCTGCGCTTTTCTGTCATCTTCGCTGATTTCGATATCGACACTCGGTGCAATACCTTCATGATTGATCTGCTTGCCATTAGGAGTCAGCCACCTGGCTACGGTAATCTTGACCGACGTATCCTTGGTGACCGGCACCAGCTCCTGAACCGAACCTTTGCCGAAAGATTTCTTTCCTATGAGCGTCACATTGGCGCGATTGTCCTGAAGCGCACCGGCAAGGATTTCCGAAGCACTGGCGCTTCCTTCATTGATGAGCACCACCGTCTCGATGCCGCTCACCTTATCGCCGCCCTTGGCATACATCTTCTTGCGATCACCCTTGCTGTTCTCCTCCATCACGACCACCTTGTCCTCGGGAAGCATGAGGCTCGCCATAGACACGGCGGCATCCAGGTATCCTCCAGGATTATTGCGCAGATCGAGAATTAGGCCGCGGCTTTTTTTCGCAGCGACATCCGCGATAGCCTGATTGAAGGCCTCGGCGGTATCGTCGCCGAATCGGCTCACTTTGATAACCGCGATACCGTCATCCCTCACTTCGGTCTTCACGCTTTTCACGCTGATAACGTCGCGCTTGACCGATACCTCCTTGGTCTGCTCATCGCTGCCATTACGAAAAATCGTCAGCTTCACCTCGGTTCCCTTTTCACCACGAATCAAGCTCACCGCCTTGTTCAAATCCATATCCATCGTCGTCACATCGTCAATCTTGAGGATCTTGTCTCCTGCCTGAAGACCGGCCTTCTGCGCCGGAGAATCATCCAGCGGCGCCACGATGGTCAAGACATTGTCTTTCATGCCGATCTCGGCCCCGATGCCCTGGAAGCTTCCGGTCATCTCCTCTTGGAATTCCTTGTTCTCTTTCGGATCAAAAAACGTCGTATACGGATCCCCAGTCGAAGCGAGCATGCCCTTGATGGCGCCATACATCATCTCATTGGCATCAAGCTTTGCCCGATCGACATACTTGTCCTTGAGCAGATCCCATGATTTCCAAAACAGGCTGAAATCGACGGCATGGTCATCGTTCTTATTCAAAATAAACGCGCCCTGCGGAGAAACGACCGCATCGCTTGCCGAAGAAGCGTCCTTGGCCACACAGGCCTTCTGAGCACCCCGCTCGAAACCGACCCAAAACGACCCTGTCATCAGAAGAATCATGACGATGAGCGGCACGAGCTGGGATTTTCTCGAAACGCGCCTGGGACCTGCATTGTTTTCTTTAGTGTTCATTTCCATAATGTGTCTTCATGTTATTTAATCATGCGATGGCAATGGCTTTCCTCGATACTTCTTGAAATATTTGAATGCGCTCGCGATGTGATACCACATCAGCTTATTGAACAGAAGCGAACGCAAAAAGCCTCCCCGAGCGCTTCCTTTGCCGTGATAGTGGTACATATGCGCATACGGGTAATACACCACCTTGTACCCGTTTTCCCAAAATCTTCGGCACCAATCCACATCCTCCATATACATGAAAAACCGCTCGTCCATAAAGCCCACCTTCCGCACGGACGCTTGCGACACCATCATCGCCGATCCCATCAGCCAATCCACTTCCTGCGGATGCTTATGATCGTAATCGCGCATCAAGAACCAATCGATATGCCGTTTGGCGAAACCGAAGCGCCCCAAGAATGTCCGTCGGTAGAGTATGGTTATCGGCTTATAGAAACGGAAGCATGATTCCTGGAACAGCTCATTGAAACCCAAAAGCTTGGGTCCCACCATACCGATATCCGGCCGACCCTTCAAAAAGGCGTACATCTCTTCCACCACGCCCGGCGTCACGATGATATCGCTGTTGAGCAAAAGCGCATATGAGCCCCGGCTCATCTCCAGCCCCTTCTGGACCAGGCGCCGGAATCCGACATTCTCGGCGAAGGAAAAGAACCGGACATCCGGAAAATCCTCGCGCATCATCATGGCCGTGGATTCTTCCGTTTCCCCATCCACGACGATAACCTCAAAAGAAACGCCTTTCACGTTTCTTTTGATGGACTCGATACAGAGCCTGAGAAGCTCCGTATTCTTGTAACTGTTGATGGCGATGGAAACATCGACTGGCTGCATAGAGAACACTTGCTATTACGGCAATGAATTAAACAATGCATGGATTCGATCATAGTTGTCGCCGCGCGGCAAGAGGATATAGCCGGTTTCCTTAGTAGCCTCCGGCGCGTGAAGCAATCCTTCCTCGGAATCTTCCAGAACCTTCTGCGTCAATTGCGGGGCATTGCCCATTTTCTGATAAATTTCGAACAATTGCTTGAGCTCCCAGCCTTCCATATCGGTACGCACATTATCACCGAGCGCATCGATGATGGCATTTACCTTGCCGAAATCGGTCAGGGTTCCGGCACTGAGCGCTTTTTCCTTGAGCGATTGCAAGACGAGCTGCTGCCTGCGGGCGCGTTCGAAGTCGTTGGAAGTATAGCGGGCACGAGCGAAACACAGAGCCCTATCCCCCGCAAGGTGATTGACTCCGGCGGGAAGCTCGAACATACCGCCGCATTCGACATCCTTGTTATAGCAGAGCGGGTATGACTTCGCGACATAACGCGTACCGTCCTGGCGTACATGATACTTGTTCTCGAACTGTTGCGGACTGGTCGGCACATTGAACACATACGGATCACACACATGCGGCTGACGGAATTGCACGCTTTCATTGAACGGTTCCTTGAGCGTCACATCGATACCGCCGACCGCATTCACCAGATCGGTGAAGCCCTTGAAGCTGATGCTGATGGCGTAGTCGATCGGCACGCCGGTCACTTCGGAAAGAATCGCTTCCATACCCTTCATGCCCTGGCCCTTACCCTTCTCTTCGTTGAGCGCATGCACGGCGTTGATCTTCATCTGATCGGATGTTCCCGGCATGGTCACATACAGATCGCGCGGCACGGACACGAGCGAAACCTTCGGCTGGTCGCCTTCTCCCTTGGAAGGATGGATACTCATCACCATGATAGTATCCGCCAAGAGCCCGCCGCCATCCATATGCTCGCCGCGCATTCCCAACAGCGCGATATTGATCCTTCCGGTCTCTTCACCCTTGAGCGTCTTATTCACTCCCGGAAGAGACTTCGCTAAGCTGCTGAAAATGTTCCCGCTCGAAGAGATCTTATTCAGAACGGATCCCGTCTTCCACAAAAACGCACCGCCAACAACAAGCACCACGGCCCCGCCGGTAAGTGCCCATTTCACCCAGGCTTTTTTCTTGACGACTGTCCCGGAAGCGCCTTGCATCGGGCCGACTCCACCCCTACTTCGATTTGGAAAAAGATTCATAGACATATCCACGCTAAAAAATTATATCAAAGACACATATACATCGCGCAAACGCTTCGCACTGGCACGCCAGGAGAAACGCTGCATTTGCTTTATTCCAGAGGTAATCAGTTCTTCGCGAACTTTTGCCACAGTGGAGATAGTATACAAAATTTCAGAGAATTCGGCAAGGTCTCGCGTATCGGCGAACAATGCCGCATCGACCGCAACCTCGCGCAGCGGCGGTATATCCGAAGCCACCACAGGCACCCGCTGACTCATCGCCTCGAGCACCGGCAGGCCGAATCCCTCGTACAAAGACGGGAACACGAAGGCCAACGCCCCCTGCATCACCGCAAACACATCCTCTTGATCCACGTATCCGGGAAAAACGATGCGATCCGAAAGATTGTTCTCGCGGATGGCCGCATCGATGCCTGTATCGTAGTGATGCCCCTTCCGATTGCCGACAATCACAAGCTGCATATCGGGAAGTTTCTCACAGATACGTGCGAAGGCCCCTATCAGCGCCGGGATATTCTTGCGCGGCTGCAGCGTCCCGACATAAAGGATGTATCGCTCCGGAAGCGCGTACTTGCTGCGCACCCTGGCCGATCGCTCCGGGTCGCATGGCTCATAGCGCAGAAAATCATCCGACAGCGCATTCAGGACAACCGAGATCTTGCCCTCCCCGATGGCATAGCGCTCCATGATTTCTCGTTTCGTGAACTCCGATACGGCGATAATCTTATCCGCCCGCTTCAGGCTCCGCGGGATCAGGGCGTCCAGAAAAAACCGGTCCTTCCAGCTGATATACTGCGGATACGCGTGAAACGAAACGTCATGGATATGCGTCACAATCTTGATATCCCGAGGCACGAAAAACGGGACGATATACTGGGTGTGATAGACATCCACGGGATACCTGCGCAGATACCTGGGCAGCATCCAGAAATTCCACGTGAACTTATTCTTGGCCGGCAGCATGACCAGGCGGAAATTATTCTTTCCCTCGATACCCAGCGACTGCACGATGGCGGTGATTTCCTCTGAAGAGCGTTTGTCGATGAAGAGGCTGTACTCGTTCACCTCGTCCACCAGGGCTAGATTTTTGACGATGTTGAAAAACACCGACTCGTCCCCCGTCCGTTTTCTTCCCAACATACGAATATCGATGCCTATTTTCATGCTCTTGTTTCAAATGATATTATGTCGCCCTAGAGCCTCTTGTGCACGAAACTCACCGCCACCGAAAGCCACGCCCAGAAAAATCCCAAAAAGATGCCGGCATTAAAAAGATTGAAGATGCTTAATCCGAGCCAGGACAGGAAAAGGAACAGATACACCGCCGCCACATCGGGCCTTGCCCGCAGGAGCGCAAAACGCCTGAACGAAACGATGCCGATCGAAAGCCAGATGATGAGCAGCGCCATCAAACCCAGCAGTCCGCTCCCCAGCCACACCTCCAAAAAGATATTGCTCGTATTGAGTCCTGTGCCGCGCTCGTCATTCCCCAAAAACGTCGCCACGCTCCCAAAACCGATACCGGTAAAGAAGTGTTCCCTGATCAGCGAGAACGTCTTGGCATAAATGCTTTTGCGGATACTGACATTGGGATCATCCCTATCGATTTCCTTCACCACCTCGCCGGCCGAAGCCGCACTTTCCTTCTCTTCCAGATCGATATGGCGGCAACCATACGCGGCAAGCTCATCCGCCGAGGCGATGCTTTGCGGCAAAGCGATATCGCCCTGGCATGCGATGGTTATCCGCTGCAGGCCCGACGCTGTGCTCGACGCCCGATCAAGCAATCGGAAGGAAGTGAGATGCAAAGAAAAGACCAAGAGCAGACTCGCGATGAATGTCCCGAAGATACCAACGGCGTACACAAACCCTCTTTTCCACTTCCACTGCGAAACATCCAGCCAGGCGCCTTCGGTCAAGACGGCGAAGGTCGCGACGATGGCAATGAGCGCCACACTCAGCCATGCACTCCGAGCCACCGACAGGAGAAGCGCGACGTACAGCAACGCAAGCAGAGCATACAAGGCGCCCACGGTGATATGGCGGGCCTTCAGGGCGATCGGAGATGCGATACCCAACAGCTTCAAGACATCACCCTCATACACCCGAGGCTTCCGATAGGCGAAGAGCATCGCATAGACCGCGCTGATACATATCGCCAGAAAAACTCCCAGCCAATCCGGCTCGGCAAAGACGCTGTTGGGCCGGCCGGCCATCACCTCGAACGCGTCCATGCCCTGCGCGAAACGGATATTCTGCCACAGCGCATACAGCGACACGATCATCCCCGAACCCAAGAAGAACACGACGGTATTTTTGACATCCGAGGCATTGCGGATAAAGATCCGCACCAGCGCATACAACGCGATGAACGAAAGCAGCACCGCGGACTGCTTCAGGCTCACGCCGCGATCCGGCGCGCCCAAAACCGCGATCACGCTCCCGACCCACAGTACGGGCAACAGCATATCCAAACGATGCACTCGCGGCAGGGCGAACGGAAGCCGCCCTCCAAGGAAGCGCGTCATGGTCGCTGCGAGCGTCAGGGTGCCCACCCACTGATAGGGCCGCAACAGCACCCCGATTTCTTTGGGCGCGACGGACACGATCTCGAACGGCAGCAGCCCGATAAAGAACAGAAAAGCCCACCCCGGACGATACAGGGCGCACAAAAATATGACGCCGGAAAAGAACACAAAGTCCCCGAGCGCAAGCGGCAGCACCCCGATAGTATTGAGCGCGATCAGCACACACGAAAAGAGCACGCTTCCGCATATGAGCGCGATCTTAATCGGGTTGATCGATTGTAAGAATCTATACAGCATACGCATGCATACTCCCCTGAAAATATATTAGACCATCCTCGCTATCCTTTTGGCGAACTTCCCCCAAGAAAACTCTTGAGACCGAACCTTGCCGCGGGCTCCCAGCGCGGCGCGATACTCCTTGTCGAGCAACAGCTTCCGAAGGGCCCGCGCCATATCCGACACATCGCTCGGATCGCAGTACATCACCGTATCCGCGCCCACCTCGGGAAGCGATGTGGTGTGAGAGGTAAGCACCGGCGTGCCCTGACTCATCGCCTCGAGCACCGGCAGGCCGAACCCCTCATACAAAGACGGGAACACGAAAAACAGGGCTTGCTTATACAGCGCCGGCAGCTCCTCTTGCGGCACGAATCCCAAAATCTTCACTTGCCCCGTCAGATTCAACTGCTTGACCAGCGCCTCCACATCCACGATAAGCGGCGCAAGTTCTGGCATCAGTTTCCCGGAAATCACGAGCTTGGGCATATCGTGGATGAACTCCTGCTTCTTGTTTGTCTTGAGGAGCGCGGCATAGGCATACAGCAATCCTTCCGCATTCTTGCGCTTCTCCAATCCGCCGCCCAGATAGATATATCCCGGATGCAGGTGATACTTCCGCATCACGTCATGCGCCCTGCCGATCGAAACGGACTTGCGAAACAGCGGATCGACATCGACATAGCAAACGGACACGTCGCGCGACATGATGCCAAGCTGCGCCACCAGGTCGTTGCGGGTATAGGCCGAAACTACCGCGATTTTGTCTGCTTTCTTGATGGCGGCCTCGATCAGGCGCTGATACGTCCGCTTGCGGGAATTGTTCAGGTACTCCGGAAAGATCCGCGGGATGATATCGTGCACCAGCATGACATGCCGCGTCCCCTTGGGCGCCACGGTCGCGGACTGATACAGGCTGAGTAGCACATCGCAGCCGTCCGCCTTGGCACGTCTCGGCAGCGACACCTTTTCCCACAGCATCTTGCGGATCAGATCATCGCGCTTCCACAGAAACGGCAGGAACGCCCGCACCGAAAACCTCGAGGATAATCGCAGCCCTGCAGGCAGAGCCTCCTCAAGATACACGATGAATTCGACATCCTCCCCTTCCGGCTTGGACACGACATCGGGATTTTTTGAGAGCTCTTCGAGGAAATGCCGCGTCACCTGGCCGATGCCGGTCGACGGCTTCCGCAAAAACGATGCGTTGATGCCCACGCGCATAGAGATGTAGTTTATATATGGTTCATTACCCCCATTATACCGTGCCGCCCCCCAAATGACAAAGCGCGGTCGGATAAAGAAAAACGGACTGTCAATCGATACGATTGATCAGTCCGCCGCTTTTCATGCGAGTTCCGCATGATTTTGTGCTATTTTCACCAGCTTTTCCTGCACCATTTTCTTTTTCATCTCATGTACGAGCGCCGCAACGAGCGCATTCGCCTCGTCGGCGGCCGCCGCCAACTCCGCAATATCCTCCGGGGAAGCGGCCCGAGCACGAAGGCAATCCATCGTATAATCGAATGCGGCAACGCGTCTGTCCATCAGGGCATTCCTGGCGGCAGCAAGCGCCTGAACATGCGCATGATACCAAAAGTGAAGATACGCGGCCATCGCCTTTTTGACATAGCCATGCGTCGGCCGCTCATAGGCCCAGTTATAACACCTCAGCATGAACCCATCGAACGGGATAATCCGACGCTGCCGGCATTGCAGCAGGTCGTATTTCAGCATCTGGCCCGGTTCGGTCCCGAAGCAATACCGCTCGCCCGAGAATATCCTCTCGAAGTCGGTGTGCGTGGCTATCTTTTCAGGAAGCAACCCCCGTATATGGTTTTCCAGAAGCGACTTCACCAGCCGCTTTACAAACCCGGGATACATTCCATCCAAACTCCATATCAGCCCATCCAATTTGTCCATCTTATCATTGGATGCCATCAATCTTTCCATCGCCGCAGCCAGCCTCTTCGCATGCTTCACATTCCTCAGCCTCGCCGCAACCGCCCTTAACTTCAATGGAGCAGCCTTTCGCTTCATCGCATTCATCGTTTTATCCGACATCACACACACTCCTTATCAAGGAACCAACCCGACGCAGCTTCAAAAGCGCGCCCCCATGTCGTAAGCATTGCACAAAAATACCGAAAAGTCAAGGCGAGGGATGCAAAAAACTGGCAACCATTATGATTGCCAGCCACCATTTCAACTTCTTCGGTTACGCGAAAAAAACTCCCGTAACCCCCTTGTGCCTCGCCATAGCTTTCTGCAAAAATATTTCAATGAAGCCCGCCATGATTCGCCTCAGGCGATCGATCGACTCCTGTTTGCCATTGTCAAAATTATCCGAAAAATCAGGATCGTCTCTCTCGCCGAGAGCAAAGCCGGCCGCGCCGATCGCTTCGATATAATTCCCCAGATAAAGTTCTACATACGCGATAATCGCGGTCCCTATCTGCGGACATTCATCAAGCAATAACGACCGGCCATCGGCACCGAAAACATCGAATATCATAAAGGATTCGACAAGACTGTCACGAACAGCCTCTTCCTCATCATCCTCATATAATTCCTTCGCAACCCCCGACACCACACTCGAAAACAGATCGCTCGAAAGTATCGATTCCGGTATCATCCCCTTGATTTCCGTTTCCAAAAACTCCGTGGTCGCCTCCCGCAGAATCCCGGAAAACTCCGGGGTGGCATCCAACCACAGAAATATCTGATCAAAAGTGATATTCCATCGGAAGGAAGCATCAGAAAGTCTCCGTATCGTCAGCTCCTCCGGATTCCGAAACAATTCTAACATAAACTGCCTGCGATCTTCCGGCGTCGGCTCTTTTCTTTCCAGCACATATAGCTTCATCACACTTACCCCCATACAAAGAACTGTTCCTGCGCGACTCAGAAAGTGCGCCCCTACGCCATACAGCATTACGCAATAGCAATGAAAAGTCAAGGCGAGGGATGTAAAAAACTGGCAGCGATTATCAGCTGCCAGTCCTTCATTTCAACTAAGCGGAAAAGGTTTCACCCCCTCCTACCGTTCTTGCGATCGATTTTTGCAGGAGTATCTCGGCAACGATTCTTGTCGCCTCTACCGCAGAAAGGCTCGCCTCCGGATTCCTCGCTTCAACTTCCTCCGCGAAAAAAGGTATGCTCTTTTCACTGAAAATATATCTGGCCACATCGAGCGCCCATTCATATTTCTCCAGACCGAAACTCGTATAGGAAATGATCGCATTTTCCCGCAAAGCGTAGGCCTGAGGCGAAACCAACTGCTCAAAATCCGGCTTTTCGATATCCTCAAGGGATTCATAGAGGCGATCCCAGGCATTGGCCGCATCGATGTCCGTATACGCCTTCGCCGCCTCTCCGGACAGCACCTGCGCAAACAGATCGCTCAAGACTATCGCTTCCGGCAAATATTCCTTGGCCACCCTTTCAAGAAACTCTTCCGTCACCTCTTTCAAGATTCCGGAATGTTCCGGCCTAAAACTCAGATACCATATCAGCCTATCTATATCCAAGCCTTTTTTCACGGTTACGTCCAAAACATCATCCACCGTCAAGTCCTTCGGATTTTGAAACATCTCCGCCCAACGTTTACCATCGTCTACCGGTATCAACGCAACTACTTTCACCATCACACCTACCTCATAAAAAGAACCAACTTATGCGCGGCCAGAAAGGCTCGCGCGCCACGCGCCTGATCAGCATCGCACAAAAACCGCTCCCTGTCAATCGGGCAAAAAAAATGGGCTGGCAATCGTTTCGATTGCCAGCCGCTATTTCAGCCATTTCAACTACACTGGGAAGGCTTCGGAAGCTTTCTTTTTCATATCGACCGCCTTCTTGAGCAAGATCTCGGTAGCGCTCATCATTATGCATATAAGAGAGGCGAGCTGCTTTTGGTCATTCTCACCCGAATCAGGCGGAAAAGACGCGACATCATTCTCATTGAGAGCCAGACAGCCTGCGCCGAACGCTTCGGAATACGCCTCCAGACCGAACTCTATATGCGCGACTATCGCAAACTCCAGAAATGGGCAGTCGTCCATGCATGCCGGCTGCTTGCCGATATCGGTACCGGCATCATCAAGTCTTTTGAAAAACCTATACAGACTGTCACGGACAATCTCCCCGCCATCATGATCATACAGCCTCCGTATATCTCCCGACATCAATCGTGCAAACGATGCGCTCGAGAGTATCGCTTCCGGCAACAGGTCCCTCACCATCGTTTCAAGGAATTCCTCAACCACCTCTCTTAGGATTCCGGAGAACTCCGGCTTGAAATCCAGATAACTCAGCAGGTGGCCCAGATCCCTATTCTGATCGAAAGTCACCCCCAAAATATCTTCCACCGTCAGCTGCTCCGGATTCTCAAACATCTCCGCCCACAGCTTCCCCTCTTTCACCGGCACCAATGCCACCACTTTTCCTTTCATCACACCTACCCCCATACAAAGAACTTTCCTTCGCGCAACCGAAACGGTGCGCCCCTACGCTGCCAAGCATCGCACACAAACCGCTTCCGGTCAATTGCGGCCGCAAAAAAACAGGGCACTTGCCCTGTTTTTTTCAAGTCCCATCCCAACGATTACGCGTTGATCTTGGTGATTTCGACTTCGGTATACGGCTGGCGATGACCGAACTTGGTCTTTTCGCGCTTCTTCGGCTTGTGCTTGATGCCCCACACCTTCTTCGAGCGATCCTGCTTGAGAATCTTGGATTCAACGGTCACGCCGTCCAAAAGAGGCATCCCGACAGCCACAGCCTTGTCATCGCCCGTGAAAAGCACTTCGGAAAAAGTCAGCGTCTCCCCGACTTCGCCTTCCAATTTCTCAACCTTCAAGATATCCCCTTCAGCAACCTTGTATTGCTTTCCACCAGTCTTAATAATAGCCAACATAACGGTTTTTTCCTCAAAAATTTAGTAATAGACTTATCTTATCCTTTTTTGCGCCGATTGTCAATGAAAAGCACATAAAACACAGTCATATGGCGTTTCATTATGCCATAATCGCTATCCCAAGCATCTTTTCGCTCGAAACAAACCTTATCGGGCGCGCATCGTTCCAAGCCTTTTATCATACTCCCGCAAAAGCCTGCGTTGATCATCGCTCGCCTCTTTGGCTACCTCGCGCAGCACCCGCACCTTTTCCTCTTTCGAAGTATGTCGAAAAAACTCCGATACCCGATCGACTTTCTGTTCTTTCTTCTTGAAAATATTCAAAATGCTTCTCATAAGCGTTTTTCTAGTTCTGTGCGAGTGTACCCTATTTTTACATACGAGTCAATCTGATCGATATCTACATTATACCATATCTCTTCATCGTGATTCGAAATATCCTTGAACACCACATTGAGACGCACTGCCTCGTCATATTCCAATTTTACCCTTTTCACATTCTCATAAGAAGCGAAAAATGCATCAACGAACACTCCTTTCAAAATATTCCTGCCTTCAACCACCTCACGCTTCTGCGTAAAATCCCATGCGACCAAAGGATCCTGATACACGTAGAAGATATCGATACTCCTCTCATACTTCAGAGAACGGCGTATATTATCGGTAGCTTTTTCATATTTTTGAAATGTTCCATCGAGCAGGGCGTGTAATCGCTTTTTCAATACGAAATCGTACACTTTCTCAACGCCAAGAGCTGCGGCACCATGGACAACATAGGAATTCTTTCCCTGATACTGCGGCAGCATATCTCGGATATCATCCGCATCGATACGTACGATATTCCCGCCCAACCTTTTGATCAATCGTTTCGAAAATTCCGTTTTTCCAGCGCCAGGAGACCCTGCCATAAAAATCGATACGGGAAATTCCACCGGCTCGACACTTCCGACGAAATGATCGATAATATTCAACTGATGAGATCTAACCCACTGCCTCGCTTCATCAGCGACACGTTGTTCTTTTAACGTAAGCCTCATACTCACAGTATATCAGCTCAAAACTAACTTCGCCATACGGATTATCGATTGCCTCATAAAAATCAAAAGGTCTGCCACGCACGCATGCTTGGCAAACCTTGTTTGGCTATGGGAAAATGTTATTCCCAATCATGCCGTATATTCTTCAATGGACGGTAGGTTTTTGTCTTGTTCGGCAATCCGTATGTCTGGATCGCTTCCTGTAACACCAACACCTCGCCCTTTCCTTGCCCGAGCTTCCGAAACCTCGAACAAACCAGATTTCATCCCCCTGCCGTATCGGTTTCGGGCAGACGACCCGCTTCACAAAACGATGCCTCCCTTTATCTACCGTCACAAGAGCGGTGTGATCACCCTCATGAAACCACATTTTCTCCCCATTCTCCAGCTGGAGATACCCGAATCTTTTTCCTTTTGCCGAATCAAAGGAAATCACCCTACCCACTTCGAGCCTATTCATCTTCCTACTCCTCGCCATTCAAAAGCCACCTGAATCATTCTTTGAACCCCATCACCTATGGGGCGCCGATGGGTTGTTGCCCGTCTCTGCAAGACCTGGATCCGCAAAAACCGCGACGCAAACAACACGTCTATTGAAGCATGCCTGCAAGGGAAAGTCAACGGGTTTCAGGGGGTTTATTTCTGCAATCGTTTTGATAGGGTTATACGGGTATTGTGGCGTGAATATATAGCTTCTACGCATTTTCATTCAAATCATTCATCCTTATCAAGTACGCATTATTTTAATCTTCCTATATTTTAAAAAATTACTCCCCTAATTCACTCGCCATCAACTCAGCCTGTTTCAAGACATTCTCTGTCGCAACTAACTGTTCATCTGGTGGATACCCATATCGATTAAGAATACGTTTCACATCCCGACGTAATCGAGCACGTACTGTTTCTTTGAGGTTCCAGTCTATTGTTGCATTACCTTTCACGCTTCGGAAAACCTCAACTGCAATTACTGCTAATTGTTTGTCTCCCAAAATACCACGGGCGCTGTCATTATTTGCCAAAGCATCATAGAACGCTAACTCGTCCTCACTCAAATCAAGTTCTTCTCCTCGTTTATCACCTTCACGAATTTCCTTTGCCAATCCAATCAATTCTTCAATTACCTGCGCTGTTGTCAAAAGATTGTTCTGGTATTTCTTGATAGCATTTTCAAGCATCTCGGACAATTTCCTACTCTGGATGAAATTCTTTCTCGTCCGCATCTTGATCTCATCATTCAACAACTTTTTCAAAAGCTCCAGTGCAAGATTCTTCCGCTCCATATGCTTTACCTCTTCCAAAAATTCATCCGACAATATAGAAATATCCGGTTTCTTAATTCCTGCAGCATCAAACACATCAATCACGCCTTCCGATACCACAGCACGATCAACTATTTGTCGAATAGCCGTCTCAATTTCAAGATCCGATTTTCCTGTTCCGATTGATTCAAATTTTGTCAGACGAGCCTTCACTGCCTGAAAAAATCCTACCTCATCTTTTATTGCCATAGCTTTCAGATTCGGCACCGACAGAGCAAAGGCTTGCGAGAGCAATCCTACCTGACGTGTAAATCGATTCTTTCCATCATCCAAACCAAATACATACTCCTGAGCTTCAAGAATTAATGTCAATTTCTCTCTCGTATCCACAGAAAAGAATCGCCTATAATCAAAGCCATGGAACATCTGCTCGACGATTTCAAACTTCTCAAGCAAAGCGGCGACTGCTTCTTCCTGGTCAAGTGTTGGCGCACCTTTTCCACCGCTTGCAGTATATGTTGCGAGAGCAGACTTCAGATCTGAGGCAATACCGATATAATCCACGATCAAACCACCAGACTTATCCTTAAACACCCGATTCACCCGGGCAATCGCCTGCATAAGATTATGTCCACGCATTGGCTTGTCGACATACATCGTATGCAAACACGGCGCATCAAACCCCGTAAGCCACATATCCCGCACGATCACCAACTTCAAAGTATCATTCGTATCCTTAAGTCGATCACCAAGCGCTTTACGTGCCTGCTTACTTGTATGATGTGGTTGCCAATTCTCAGGATCCGAAGAAGACGAAGTCATCACTACTTTTATCGCACCTTTCTTCAAATCACTATCATGCCAATCCGGACGAATCTTTACAATCTCTTCATAAAGCTCAACAGCAATTCTTCGACTCATACAAACGATCATCCCTTTTCCCTCCATCACTGCTTGTCGCTTTTCAAAATGATCTACGATATCCGAAGCGATAACCTTCAACCGATCCCGATGACCGACAATAGCTTCAAGCTGTGCCCACTTCGCTTTCGCTCTTTCGGCAGCCGTACTTTCTTCCCCTTCTGTAATAGAAGAAACCTCCTCATCCAATCGCGCCTTCTCCTCATCATCAAGATGCACTTTAGCAAGTCGTGATTCATAGTATATGCGCACCGTCGCGCCATCCTCTACCGCTTGCGCGATATCATACACATCCACATAATTTCCAAACACTGCCGGTGTCGAAGCATCCTCCTTTTCAATCGGCGTCCCCGTAAACCCTATAAACGACGCATGAGGCAAAGCGTCGCGCAAATACTTCGCAAATCCATATTTCGTAGATACTTCACCATCTTTTTCACGAGTCTTTGCTCCAAATCCATATTGGCTACGATGCGCTTCATCAGCAACCACGATAATATTTTTTCGTTCCGAGAGCATATCAAAATCCGCCGATCCATCCTCGGGAAAAAACTTCTGAATCGTCGTAAACACAATCCCTCCGCCAGCAACCCTCAAAAGATCTTTGAGTTCACCACGACTCTTTGCCTGCACAGGATCTTGTCGCAATAACTGTCCGCAACTCGCAAATGTATCAAACAATTGCTCATCCAAATCATTTCGATCCGTAATCACTACCACCGTAGGATTGTTCAATGACAATACTACTTTCCCAGTATAGAAAACCATCGAAAGCGATTTTCCGGATCCTTGCGTATGCCATACCACACCAGCTTTTCTATTCCCCTCTTCACTCGAGGCAGTCATTGTCGAGGTGATCGCTTTATTGACTGCATAGTATTGATGATACGCTGCAATTTTCTTAATAGTAACTATTGAAATCATTCCCGTTTCCGGATCTTCTTTTTTATCTTTCTCAAAGACAATAAAATTCCTGACCAAATCAAGCAAGACTTCTTGAGCAAGCATACCCCGCACCAATGTTTCAATTTGCGGAACAGTTACACTATCCTCCTTCACTCCATCACGAGACTTCCACGCCAAAAAACGCGACATATCCGAAGAAATCGTCCCGACCTTCGCATCCAATCCGTCCGACGCCACCAGAAGCGCATTATATCCAAACAAGCTCGGAATAGCATTCTTGTAATTCTGCAGCTGCGTAAATGCTTTTTGCACTGTTGCATTTTCATCTGCAGGATTCTTGAGTTCTATCACCACCAAAGGCAAGCCATTCACCAATACCACAACATCCGGCCTTTTATTCACTCCATTTTCAATAACCGTATACTGATTACAAACAAGGAATTCATTATTCTCAGGATGCAAGAAATCTATAAGCCAAACCTTCTCACCTTTCACACCATCTACACCCATCACTTCCACCTCGATTCCTTCCGTAAGCATCCGATGGAAAATCTCATTATTATCCATCAAATTCTGACTTGGAAGATTCAGAGCTAACTTCAAAGCCTGTTCCTTGGCTTCCTCCGGAATTCCCGAATTGATAGCATCGATGGCACGCTTCAAACGATCTTTCAATACCACTTCACCCAGATCAGGCCGTTCATTCTCTTGATCCTCGGGTGATAGATACTCAAACCCTTGATTCTGCAAGAGTTCGATTACAAATTCCTCAATGGTTGATTCAAATATTTTGGTCATAATTTAACTTTAAAAAAGTGTCATCTTTCGATTATTTGCTTCCACCTCCAACGATTCAATATCATAAAATATGATTTGGGGCCTTCTCTCTTTAAAGAAACCATCTTTATCTACTCTAGATACAATGCCTCGAATTTTTACTCTGGGGAATAAATGTTCCTTTTGTTGTGAAATCATTTTATTTTTGAATATCGCTATCGCTATATCTTTATCTGGAGTACAAACCAAGGTATGATCTTTATACCTAAATCCAATTGTATTTGTACTCTCTGTTGCTCTAGTAATTTCGCCATCTAATTCAACAAATTGACCATGTTCTAATTCCGGGAACAAAATATCCTTATCAGAATCATCTTTTTTATAAAAAATATTCTTCTCTTTTTCAGTTACGAGGACCTTTTCTTCCTCACTATTTTGAAACACGCCCATCTCTAAATACCGATCTTGTTCTATAAGGTTTGCATTCTTTGAAAAAAGCTTCTCGGGACATTTAACATATATATCAAAGTATTTTTTTGGCACATCCAATATTTTACCTTCAGCATTTGGTACACCAATAATTATATCATCACCTACTTGTTTTATCCTCACGGTTTTCTCGAATTCTTTCTTTGCAAAGTCGCCAACATGTATCCCAATTCTCATTACCCATTGTGCAGCAATAACTGCACCTCGAAACATCTTCTCTATATCCTTTGATGGTCCTGTCTCAAAAAAACCATCTGATCCAGCTTTTTTTGCAATCGTGTTTAAATACTGAGTGAGAGCTATTCCAATTGGAATCCAAATACCCCATGACCCCTTCTTAACCCTTACCGGTATTTCATAATTAACATTTCTAAAATCTGGATTTCCTACTGAAATAAAATATCGCAACACCTCATCAAAACCAAGTAGAGCTTCTGCAGATTTTCTAGCATCCAAAAATCCACCCTCTACAGACTTTCCAGAATACTTAAGATATCCTATAAATTCTCTATTTTCATTCATAAAAATCATCCGTTAATATCAATCCTTAGAGCGAGTATTCATTCACATAAAACTAGGTATATTCTGATTTATTCTCCTCACAATGTTTTTTTACAAAATCAAGCCAGGAATCATACCAATACCAAGTTTTTACAACGAAAGTACCAAATCCCTTTGAGGGGTCTTTTGCGTTTTCAGTCCGCCACAGTTGAGTGTGTTGGTATGCGCCAAATTTTTTAAAACCGTCTTTTTGTATTTTCTTCCAAATTTCACTAGGTGAATATTTCATTTTCTCTTTCTCTTTCACTAATACATATTCTTTATTCATTCCCTTGGCAACTTCTGAATCAGCTGGAATAAATTCAATAACCTTGTCCGCCTGACCTTTTCTGTTTGCTGTTTTCGGTACAAATAAAACCCTATAAGAAAATCTGCTATCATTAAATTCTTCATCCGGTAGTTCTTGATCAAATTGTTGTATATAAATTGAAATGTTTTGGGGTAAATCTTCATAATCAACCAATTGGTCAATCTGTTTTTCATTCAAAGATGAGAACTGAAGACTAAAAGACAAATACTTTTCAATCCCATCCTGTTTTGGAAATAATTTCTTTAGGTAACTATTATAATTCAAACAACATGCTTGAAATCTAGCACTCAATAAATCATCAATTTTAGTTGTCATTTGATGTTCTATCTCATGTCTTAACCCAATCAAAAACTTTAAATTATTTGATGTAACTTTGTCTATAGGTGATTTAATATCATTTAAACATCTTTCAAGTTCCCAATATTTATATGCTCCATTCTTCGTTGTATCAAACTTTCTTCTCTTCCCTTTCTGTTCAAAATACCGGTATTCGATTTTTTGTTCTCTGTAGTGAGCATGTAAGAGGTATGTCCATGCAATCACAGAGAGAACTATAAAAGATTCAGATTTAAATTGGATACTGGGATTATTAAATATTTGAACAGCAGAAAGCATTGACTCAATAGATTTTCGAATCAATTCATTTTTTACTGATCCCAGTTTTCGTTGCCTTGTCACCATACATAAATTACTTATTATTAACACTCATCAACTTTGGTAAAAGAGTATCGCGAAGAGTTGAGAGAGTCTGGATCTCAGAATTATTATTGATAATTTTTTCAAGCATCGGTGCAAATACATCATCTGATATCTTCATAAACTCTTCAATTGGTATCGTGACAAGCGCATCATCCAAATGATGTCTCTGAATATGCCCCATTGTAACGGCCTTTGCAGTTGCTATTTGCTGAAAGTTCGCCAAATGCTCTTTCGTCCAATATAAATAAAACCACTTTGGGTACTGGTCAGATGCTACCTTAAACAAATGCTGATTCAATGCCCCTCTTCCGTATTTCCAAATATCTACGATGAGGCTCCCTGACCATGAAAATAAGATATCTCCATCCTCAACAATATATTTCTTATCCAGTTTCGCGCTTGCTTTATCGGTTTGGTTAGAAATTCCAGAATTCAGTTCTTTAATTTTAATAACAGGTAAATACTCAGTGGTACTCTCTGGCGGAAACTTCTGTAATGCCAAGCCATTCAGGAAATTCGCAATCTCTGATAGTCTCCCAACTCTCCACCCATCTGGGATCAAGCCGAGTTCGGAGTTGATCATTTTTCCGCCGGATGATTTGTAGGGTTTTCCTTCAATATTTGGGAAATTGAAATTGACGAACCATTCTTTGAAAATGGTCTGTGCGGTTGCTTCCAAGGTTTTGTTCTCCTCTCGCAAAAGCTCGATCTTATCATCCAAACTCCCCAAAACCCCCGCAATTTCTTTCTGCTCTTCGAGAGGTGGAAGAATAACCCTAGTCTTTAATAATTCCGATTGTTTTATGCCCGTAACAGTAGACCCGGATTCCTTGCTCTTTAGTTCGTGTTGGTAAAATTTGCTATCGATAAAATAATTAAAGAAAAACGGATCAAGTTTTTCTTTCTTGGTTCTTATGCCAAAAATTCTTTGACTCAATACCAACTTCTCCTCAGACTTCCAAACGATATGTTCACCCAGAGGTGCCTCAGAAGTCAGAAAAATATCGCCGTATTGAATTTCCTCCTTCATCCACTTTTTATAGAGGTTTTCCGGAAGAATATTCATTTGTTCCTCATTTACAAGCTGACCATTTTTAATAGACTTTGCAGAAATCGCCCGATACCCAATATCAGACCAATCTCCTCCAATCTTTTTTGGAGTCAGTCCCCTATGGTCAATAATAAGATCAGTCACCTCTCCTAAAGTTGTTTCTTTCCAATTTTTCATACTGAGAAATATTTTACTTTCAATTACAAACGACGTTCCAATAGCTTTTTCTGATCTTCCCTGAAAATACCTTCGTTAGCCCCACTCCAATTGAAAGCTTCTCTGAAAAGTTTAATTGACTCTCGGAGCGCAAGGTCTGTCGAATTTCTTATTAAATCCTCTCGCGGTATTGTCAGTGAAATTTTAGCCAGGTCATCAGTATATACGCACGTGTAATCCTTATAGAGAATACGCATGAAAGAATCCCAGAAAAATAAGGTTCTTCCATTAACTCCATGTAATTCAATTATAATTTCAACACCCTTGACAAGCTCTAACTTTGTAAACAATCTCGAACCGAACTCAAAAATTTCCGTTATTGAATAAAGTGTCGATAGAATACCAAGAAACTTATCGGATTTCGTACGAAGGTTTCTTTGAATTTCTACTTTTTTATTTTCATCAATTTCCCAATCTTCCCTCATTGAAAAATAATGAACAAATTGTCCCGTTTTATAGAATCTCCAGTATTCAAAAAATGACATGTCATCCCAATCACACATTGAATGAACACTATTTGCACTTGCATTTCCCACATTACCATGTCTATCAATATAAGGGTAATCCCACCCTCTTAGACTAACACTACTCTCCTCTATTAATCTTTTGCAATCTTCTAAGGATGGAATAAGATTCTCCGAATACTCGGTTGGTCGTATAACCACCTTCCAATGGCCGCGTGACTTAATCTTAGCCAACAATTTATCAGTATCTGACATATGTTTTATATAATCTTATCTCTTTCCTGATCCTTATTAAATTTATCACTGTCAGATACTAAGATCTCTGACTTAAACCTGGAACAAGGCATTCTTTTGATCAATTCTGCACGATTTTTCTCAACAATTCGCTCGATAAATTCGCGCCATTCATGTGCTGATGCGATTTCGCGAGATTCAATAGGTGTTTTTGAACGTATGTAAATAGCATTTTTCCTTAATGCAATATTTTCTGGAAACGCTTTTTCTTTTTTGCTCCGTAGTGCTAATTTTTTACATATGACAGGTTGCATTGATTCCGAGACCTCAATCACAATAAATAGCCTTTTCTCATCATCTATTTCCGCTACATCTGACAATACGCGAAACTGAATATTTGGATCACAGTATTCGCTTAACACATTTGAGAGATGGTCATGATTAAATGATTTAAAATACTCCTCAGACATACCCTTTGCATAAAAAACTTTTTCTCTTTCCTCTACACCAATAACGATGTATCCGCCATCTTTTGTGTTAGACATCGCTAAAACAGCCTGAATAATTTTCCATCTCGTTTCATCCAAAGACCAATCCATCGAATCTTTATACTCGATGTTTACCTCTTCGCTCCCATGATTTATTACCTCAAATATCTCGCTAGAAAACATAACTTTCTTGTAAAATTTATTCCCCTTTCAATTTCTTAACCGCCTTGGGGAGGTTATCCCATAATTCCCAATATGGATCAGACATATTTCCTACATAAGAAAATCTATTCAACTTCTGATAAATTTCATCTTGAATAATATAGGCATCATCCCATATTTCCTTATCTGAAACGGTTTCATCTAATCCGCCTCTTGGCGCTGGATATATAGAAAAAACTTTCCTTCCAGGCATCTTAACAGCAATACCTCGTATCCAAACATATGCATCCTCTATATGTTGATTGCCCTGATATGATTTGATAATCATAGGACCATCCCAGATATCAACTTCTAATTTCAACTTATGAACGGACAAAAGACCCTCAATCATTCTGCAATATCCTTCTATAGCCTCCTTCGTTGGCCTTTCTTTGTACTTTACTTTTAACATATGTGTAAATTTACCCCACTTTATTTTTGAATCACCGTATAAATACCACTTGCTACGAGGTTCCAAAATACATTTTCAGCACCGCTCCTCAGCTTCTGTAGCAGAGAATCCTTCTTCTCAATGTCGCCATCCTCAATCGCTTTTTTTAACTGCTGTAACAATTCTAAAATTTCAGGAGAGATATCATTGGTTTGAACATTTATACTTTGATTAATATTGGAAGAGCTAGCTACAACGTTGCTTTGTGAGATATTTCCAAAATTATTTATATGTACGTTAAATAATTTTCCAAATTCTTCTGGATTTTCAACAAGATCAATTCCAATAGGAGTAATTTTTAAGCCAGCAAAATAAAGATACTCTCTCCCCATGAATTCAGCTTGGGTCTCAAGAAAACCCTTTCCTTTAAGATACTCTATTTCTTGATGCAAAATTGGGTCATCAAGTTTAGGTTTAAAGCTATTTATTAAATCATCAGTTTTTACCATAAACCCTGATCTCTGAGAATACAACATCTCTAAAATTTTCTTTCTTATATCTTTCGGTCCCATAATAAAAAATCATAAAAACTAAAAATTCTTTCCTTACATCAAAAAATAATAATCTAACGGTACAAATACTGTTTTCAAATCATGATCAATCCTGAGTTCTGATTCTGAAAAAACAATATTGTAAACGGCATTGATTTTCTTCGCACTGTTAGCAACTTGCTTTCTATCCTTCTTTCCCATTCCAACTTCAATGATGATTTGTCGATTATTTTGAATCTGCAATATGAAATCTGCTCCCCCTTGAGCGCTATCATAACGAATAGCGCCCTGGCCCCTGAGAATAAATTCTCGATAGAGATGCGAGCCAACAGAATCCTCAAGCAGTTTTCCTTGCCTGACAAGGTAAGTGCTCTCAAGACCAGTAAGATAAAAGAAAGACATTCGGATAGCCGGGGCCATAAAGAGGTATTTATTCGCCTTTTTAGCAATAGTCATATTTGATCCGTAAGCTGGGATTTTGATAAGTAATTCCGCTTTCTCTAAAGCATCAAAGATATTAGCAATAGTGAGACGACTCAGGCCAAAACGATCTTCGAGAGTTTTGAGGCTCGTTGTGTCATTCTCAGCAATAGCAAAGAGAATTCGCTTGACCGCTCCCAATGTCTCAATATCGAAATTACCGATCGTCGAAAGATCTGATTTGATAATCTTATCCAAAAGCAACGAGATCGATTCATAGACTACCGTTTCATTTGGCATTATAAGAGAAAAGGGTAAGGCGCCGTATGCCAAATAAGGACGAATATCATTTCGATTTACTTTCGACCAATACTGATTGACCGATGGCTGAATACGAAGGAGACTTGCATAAACTGCATCGGCATCCTGAGAAAAATACACTGCCTGTCGAATAAAATCTTTCAATTTAGTTATCGGAAAAATATTATTCTTCACCATTTCGTACTCAGTGAAACACATAGGCGGCATCCGTTCAAAAACAGCTCGACGAGCAAGATTGCTTGTTGTTTGAAGCGTTACTGCAGATGAACCGGTGCAGCAAAAAAACACATTTGTCGTTTTTTCGAAAAGTGATTTAAGTGTAATTGCCCACTTTGGATCAGTTTGAACTTCATCGAGGAAAATAAGGATTGGATAATCAATACTTTCAAGATCCTTCCCAAGAATACTTTCGTAAGCATTCATAATCTCAGCAATACCGACATCAAAAAGATTCTTTGCATCCTCAATCGAAATAAAGAGGGTGTGTTTTATGCGACGTTGGTAGTGCTCGCACATTTGAGCTGTCAATGTCGTTTTACCAACACCTCGAAATCCTGGAATGATAATCATTTTATTTTCGGATTTTTTTTCAAGAAAATCATCGATGTATTGTTTCAATTTCACAAACATAAAACGGCTCGGATGTTTTTTTCCATCTGAACTATGCGTAAAGCGTTTCAACCGTTCATCAGTTGTTCGAAGTTGCTGTTGAAGATAATGAATGAGTTCTTGGTTCATAGAGAGTATACTTATCTACAAATGTATGTTTCTAGTATACTATACTATACAAGAGATGTAAATAGTCGTAAATATGGCTCATTTAAAGCACTATCCGTGATGATTTCTTGTTGGGGGGTATCAGAATATGTTAATTTTCCCTAGCTGCTTTCGTATCTCTGCATTCAACTTTTCCTCCTGTGTCATCTGGTTTTTGAGAGTTGCGGTAAGGGCGGAAATTTTGGTTTCAAATGGGATTCCGTCATCTATCTCATCTGGAATACCCACATAGCGCCCCGGTGTAAGGACAAAATTATGTTTGACTATTTCTTCCAACGTAGCGGATTTACAGAAACCTTTTTTATCTTCATATTTCCCATCCTCTTTGCGCCACTCGTGATACGTATTGGCAATCATAGCCATATCATCCTCACTAAATTCTTTGTGAGTGCGATCGGCCATATATCCAACTTCGCTTGCGTCGATAAAAAGTATTTCTCCAGTCCGCTTTCGATCGCCATTACCCGTACGCTTTCGAGAAAGAAACCAAATACACGCTGGGATACCGGTATTGTAGAAAAGCTGCTTTGGAAGTGCGACGATACAATCCACAACATCATGCTCGATAAGTGATTTTCGAATTTCGCCTTCCCCGCTTGTCTGACTTGAAAGTGATCCGTTTGCAAGTACGCATGCCATCACACCTTTTGGAGAAAGATGATACAACATATGCTGAAGCCATGCAAAATTGGCGTTGCCAGCTGGTGGAGTACCATATTGCCAGCGAGGATCATTAACAAGGAGCTGTCCTGACCAATCGCTATCGTTAAAAGGGGGGTTCGCAAGGATATAGTCTGCTTTAAGGTCTTTGTGAACATCGTTAAGAAAGGATCCTTCAGTATTCCATCTTACTTGCGATCCATCAATACCACGGATAGCAAGATTCATCCGACAAAGACGATATGTTGTCTGATTGGATTCTTGACCATAGATGGAAATATCATCCACTCTTCCCTGATGACTTTGAACAAATTTCTCACTCATAATAAACATCCCGCCGCTTCCGCAGGCAGGATCATATACTCGGCCATTGTGTGGTTCGACCATTTCTACCATCAATCGAACAATTGATTTTGGCGTGTAGAATTGGCCACCCTTCTTTCCTTCGGCATTAGCAAATTCTCCGAGGAAATACTCATATACTCTTCCGAGTAAATCTTTGCTTTTTGCTGCTTCTGTTCCAATGGCGATATTTCCCACAAGGTCGATAAGTCCACCAAGTGCAGTTTTATCAAGGTTTGGTCTAGCATATACTTTCGGAAGAATTCCTTTGAGTGTTGGATTTTCTTTTTCAATAGCTTCCATCGCATTATCAAGATCCTTGCCAATAGTCGGTTGCTTTGCTCTTGTATGAAGAAATGTCCATCGCGCAATCTGCGGAACAAAGAAAACATTCTCCGCGCGATACTCGTCCGCATCCTCAGGATTTGCTCCTGCAAAATCCCCTTCTCCCAACTTTATTTTTTCGTACAACTCCTCAAAAGAATCAGAGATATATTTGAGAAAAATAAGACCAAGTACAATATGCTTATACTCGGCTGCATCCATATTCTTTCTCAACTTATCCGCCGATCTGAAAAGTATCTTTTCAAACGATTCTGATTTCTGAGTATTGTTTTTTGCCATAGCAGAATGGAAATTTACTGATTTTCTTTAGTCTACTCCTAAATTCTTGGCTTTACAAGGGGTAAATCCCGCATTTTTTATATTTTCTTTGTAGTTTGATAAAAAAATTCCCAAATAGATACTCTATCAGGAATTCTCTTTATGTAAGGTAAAAAAAATTGATCTACAACCCCCGCATCTCCCTTCTCACCTTTCGGTGATCGGGGCAGGCCTTGGATACGAGATTCCAGAACTTGTCCGAGTGGTTGAATTGCTTGAGGTGGCAGAGTTCGTGGGCGATGAGGTAATCCGCGCAGTGAGGCGGGAGGAGGACGATGCGGTAATTGAAGCTCAGATTGCCATCCTTGGAGCAACTCCCCCATCTCGTCTTCTGATTCCGCACCGAAACTTTGGCATAGTCGAACCCATAATGCGCCTGGTTGATACTACGTACCCGCTCGGTCACGAATTGGAGCGCCTGCTTCTTGAGCCTCGCATATTCCTCCTTGGTCCCCTGGCGTGCCAAATGAGCCGGATGATTCTCTTTCGCCTGCCGCACCTTCTCGATAATCCACTCAATCTTATCCGAAAGAAAGCCTTCCGCTCTTTTGACGCTCACCCACAACGGCTTCGTCAAAACGAGCGACCCATCGCCATGCACGATAAGCCGCACCGACTTGGACCACCGCACCGATTTCATCGTGTACGGGATGGTTCCGCTATGTGTTTTGATTTCTTTTTTCATGAGACAAAGCACCTAGTTTATTGAAATATGCAATATGCACTTTTTATATATTGCTTTTTCATCAATATATTTTAAAATCGGTTATAGTAACTAATTTTTCAACTGTTGCAAATTTTGCAACAGTTGACTCTCCATATATTGGCAGTGTGTGCAAAATCTGCGCACACTACTATTTCTCTTGCAACTGTTTCTATTTTGGAAACAGTTGCTTTTTTACAAAATGATAGCCTCGAACTTGTAAAAATTCCTTACAAGCTTGCTATTTATTCCAGCACCGCCTTGATCCGTCGCACCCCGGCCGACGAAGCCTCTTCCTTCGTAATCTTAAACGTTCCAAGCTCCGAAGTATTGGTCACGTGTGGCCCCCCGCAGAATTCGAGGCTGAAGTCGCCGACTTTATACACCCGCACGGTCTCGCCATACTTCTCGCCGAAAAGTCCGATCGCCCCGAGCTTCTTCGCTTCTTCCAATGGGATATCCTGATAACTCACTGGCAGCGCTTCTTTGATTTTCTCATTCACGATACTTTCCGTCCGTTTGATTTCCTCCTCCGTCATTTTGCTCGGGTGCGAGAAGTCGAAACGCAAACGCTCGGCGGTGATGTTGCTTCCCTTCTGAGCCACATGATCGCCCAAGACTTGGCGCAGGGCCTGCTGAAGCAAGTGGGTTGTCGTGTGATACTTCACCGACATCTCCCCGTGATCCGCCAATCCTCCCTTGAATTTTCCGGCGCTTCCGGCACGGGAAAGGTCCTGATGATTCTTGAATTCCTTTTCGAATTCGACGATATTCACATCCACTCCGTTCTCGATGGCGATTTCCTGCGTCATTTCCAAGGGGAATCCATAGGTCGTGAAAAGCTCGAAAGCATCCTTACCAGTCAGGGTGCCGTTTTTAAGACGGGCTTCCGCTTCTTTGTTTCCTTTGTGGAGCGCCTTCCCAAATTTCACCGCTTCCTCAACTATAATCTTATGAATATGCTCACGCTTTTCCTGTAAATCAGGATAGGCGGATTCATAACAATCAGTAACAGCAAAAGTAAGCGGGGTAAATGACATGCCACCACTCAAAAAATACTTATCCGCCAATCGCACCCCGCGACGGATAAGACGACGCAGGATATATCCCTGATCCTTGTTGGATGGGACGATGCCGTCGCTCACCATGAACACCGCCGTGCGGGTATGGTCGGCAATGATGCGACGAGCACGCACGAGTTCCGGAGTTCCCACGAATTGCGGGATATATCCCATGCTGTCCATACGAGCGAAGATGCTCGCGAAGATATCCGTATCGAAGATATTGTTCTTGCCCTGCACCACCATCGCCACCCGCTCGAGTCCCGATCCGGTGTCCACGTTTTTGTTCGCCAATTTTCCGACCACCCGCCCGTCTTTCTTCTCAAACTCCATGAAGACATCGTTCCAGATCTCCACCACGTCCTGGCGGTCATCGGCGGCAAGATAAGCTTCCTTAGAAAGTCCCTCGGTCAATGTTCCGGTCACATCATAGAACATCTCCGTATCGGGGCCGCAGGGGCCATTATCCCCCGCGCTCCACCAATTGGACTTGGCACCAAGAAAGTATATGCGCTCGCCCGCGATAGTATGCTCCTCAAAAATCTTTTTCCAAATAGCATAGGCCTCCTCATCGCGCGGCGCGTTCTCGTCGCCCTCAAACACCGTCACATACAAGCGCCTCGGGTCCAGCCCAAGACCTTCTTCTTTGGACGTCAGGAATTCATAGCTCCAGCGGATGGCTTCTTCTTTGAAATAGTCCCCGAGCGACCAGTTGCCAAGCATCTCGAAAAATGTCGCATGGGTATTGTCGCCGATCTCGTCGATATCCACGGTGCGCACGCATTTCTGCGCATTGGCCAAGCGCTTTCCCTGCGGGTGCTTCTCGCCCAAAAGATAGGGCACCAGCGGCTGCATGCCCGCGGTATTGAACAAAACAGACGGGTCGTTTTCCGGCACCAAAGACGCCGACGGCAAAATGGCATGCCCCCGCTTTTCAAAAAATGTCAGGAATCGTTCTCGAATCTGTTGTGCGCTCATCATAGCGGGTTTGATTGTTTAGTGAGTGAGTTTATCCAAATCCTTGCGCAGTTTTTTCAGGTCATCGCGCGACATATTCTTGCTGGCCCGGTCATTGATTTCCCTTTCAACCTTGTCCGCCGCCTGATCGGATGTCATACTGCCGGCATCCAGCGCCCGCCCGATCGCCTTCAATCGGCTCTCGCTTCCGCTGGAAAGCGAACCGCCCAGCTGCGACACGAATGCTGCGGCGACCCTGACTATATTCTCCGTAGCTCGTCCCATACGATTATTCTTACAAGTTAGTGATCTTCTTTTTCATGATACGGATTTCCTCTTCCAAAAACCTAAGCTTCTCCTGATCCTTTTTGACCTCCTCCTGCTTGTCCTTGATCGCGAACCCCAGGTCGGTATACGTTTTCTGCATCACGCGCAGGTCGGTTTCTGCAAACTCCACTTTTTTCAAGAGCTTGGATTCATCCGTCTGCATCGCGATAAGGTCGTTCTCGAATCGATGGCGGGCGGCCGTTTTCTTGGCCTCGTCCTCGTCGTTATTGCTGCGCGGGTCGGCGAAAGCTGATAGGCTCATAAGTATGCATGATTAGGAATTTACCCTGATTATATCCCAAAGGGGGCGGAAAAACAACCCGAGGTGGCCTCTGAGAGGTTCCAGGAGGCCGCCTGGGCAGCTATTTCGTGCTGGCGGTATCCAAAGGCTCGATAGTGATGGTCACGCGCTCTTTGCGCGTCGGGATATGGCTGGAAAGGAACTGCGGCCACAGGTCCATGGAAATGGAGTCGATTTGGGAATATTTCTGCAGCAAGACGGCCACATCCTTCTCATCCTGGCCCAAAAGGTCGGATTTCAGCTGCGCCTCGTCCAGATCGGATTCGCTGCGGGCCACGGCGTGCACGTTGATGCGAAGCGTCCCGAGCGTGAAGTCTTCGTTGGGCTCGCCATACTGCAGCTCGACATCCGTGGGCGACAGCGCAGGTCCTGGCGTCGAGCTTTGTTTCGAAAGGAGCGCGGTGGCCATGACACGCAGGTCATCTTCCGAGAACGCGAAGGTCTTCACGTGGATCTTCATACGGTATTCGAAGGTGTCGGTCACGGCGCCCGACTGAGGCGAGGCGGCCTGCGAGACGATAGTCGTCTCGATAGCCTCGCTTAGGATCTTCTCTCCCGGCTTCAGTTCCTCGTTCGCGATCGATTCCGCCACTTCCTTAGCTTCCGCTTCGATGGCCTTTTTCGCCTTCGCGATATCCTGATCGGACACCGAAAGCGCATCGGCGCCCGATGTGCCGCCTCCGGTCATCGCCTTGGAAGACTTGGCATAGAATTTGGAAAATTTCGGGCTGCCTTCGAATCCCGGCACCGTAAAGGTCGTCGGTCCGACATTGTATTCCTGGCCCGGCTGATCGGCCGTCACGACCGCTTCGATCACGCCCGGTTCGATCTTGTCCCCGACCGTCGTCATGCCCGGCACCGTCACGCCGCTCAACAAACGGAACACCTTGCCATCCTGGGACATCAGGCGCGTGGATGCGACCAAGGTCTGCTTGTCGGCGCTGAATTCATTATATATAGTCACCGAACCGCGCGCTTTCTGATCGGCGAGCGAGGCCTTGCCGGTCGCGTCGAACGACCGCGTGACGTCCTGATTCTTTTCGATGACCCGGATAGGGATGGTTTTCGATTCGGCCGATGGCGCGGCAGCATTGAGCGCTCCGTCGAATTCGAAATCCGCCTTCTGCGTCACGGCCTTGAGCTTCACGCGCACGTCCGCCTTCGGCAAGAACAGATACGCGAACACGCCCGCGACCGACAGGATCGAAATGATACCGAACACCACGAAGAAGGCGCGCATTTTCCCGCCATCGGAAACGACCACCTGTTTTTCCGGCATTTTCGGAGGCTGCTGCGCGATCGGCATCCGAAGCTCCGGCTTCTTGTGCTGCTGTTCCAAAAATCCCAAGTTGCGCCCTTGGCTCATGCGCGGCTGCTGCGTGACCGGCAAAGGAGGCGCCGCAGGGGCCGGAGGTGACGGCATAAAGACCGGCCGCATGGATGGCGCACCGCGCAACGAAGGCGGGGTGAAACTTTTTTGTTGGTTTAAGAGTTTTTCCTCTTCGAAACGATGCGAGTTGAGCGTTGTGAGTTTCTTGGGATTATTGTCCCGCACGAACACCTGCTTCACGTCGCCATAGGATGGGCCCGACATCGACTCCATCGATGGCTGCCGCGGCATTTCCCGCTCCTGCGGTATCTGCTGCTGCGTCGAAGACTCCGAAGAGAATCCGCCGCCAAAAAAATCCGAGGTACCGAGCGCATCGGCGAACGGCCGACTGACCCGGTCGGACCTTTCATTCGCAGGCATTTCCTCACGAGGCACCGCCTGCGGCTGATACGACGTCTGAACCGGCATAGGAGCAGCGCTCGCATACTGCGCGCCGTTACTTTGAGCATATTCGTCGTCCAAAACGGCCTGCGTGCGGATGCCGGCCTTCTCGCACAAAGAGCGGCTCTGATCATCTTGGGTCACCACAATGATTTCCTTGCCGTTCTTGCGCGCGTCATGATTCAAAAGACGCAGATTCACGATACTCTGCAAAATGAGCGACCGGTGCGGGGCGACAATAATATTCTCGGAAGCGGGCGACCGTCTCAATCGTCCGATCACCGATATCATCTCCTCGTCCGCATCTATGTAAAAGACTTGTCGCATATACGAATGTATAATGGTTACTTTTGAATCGTTTGAACCGTCTTGCGTAAAAGCCCCGCGAGCATCTTCTCCTCATGCACGAACCCGAGCGCCAGATTGGCCAATCCCATCGGGGTGATATCTTGCGGATTGATGAGCTCCCCTGTCGTATCGACAATCTTCACGATATCCTTGGGCTGCAAAAATCCCACCTGCGGAGGTTTGGAAAACGGAAGCTGCGTTATCCACTCGGTCGTATTGAGCGCCATCTTGATGCCCGGAAGGGCCGATCCGCCGCCGCACAGGAAAATCTTGGAAGGCAGCACATCCGTCTCCGCGAATTCCATCAAAGAAAGCTGCACCCCCCCGAGCCACACCTCGCAATCTTCCTGGAGAAATGTCCCCACGCGCGCCGCCGTCTCCGCATCGAGCCGTCCCAAGGAATAGTCGATCTTCAATTTTTCGGCTTCCTCGAAACTGAGGTGGAAATCCTGCGAGATATGCCGGGTGAAGGCGCGCCCGCCCAAAGCGAACATTTTCGTTCCTTCAAGCCCACCGTTACGCACCACCGCGATATCCGTCGTGCCACCCCCGATGTCGATGAATATGGCGCTGAAGTCCATCATGTCCTCCACCTCCACCGAACAGGCCACCGCATACGGCTCGGCCGCGATGCTCAGAAGATCCAGGTCCAAGGCCGACGCGATGGACTCGAGTGCCCCTAAGTGTATCATAGGAGCGTAGGCGTTGAAAATACTCATCGAAACGTCCCGCCCCTGGAAATTGATCGGATTGGTGATATGATAGCCGTCGATACGCACATCGACGATGGCCGCATTGATCAATTTGACATCGATCTCACTCTGATTGGTTTCCCATGCCAGCTGCTTTTGGATACGCTCGAGTGCCTTTTCCTGCACCTTCTGTATGATCATCTTCAGCTCGGACAGCGCGATATGCTGCTCGGGCTTCACGCGGTCATAGTGCACCGTGGTCGTGGTTCCCTTCACCAATTCTCCCGCGATACCGATGATGCTCTGACGCACCTTCTTCACTTTGGCCTTTTCCTGAGCGATGGCGATCGCCTCGCGCGAGGCCTCGATCACACCGGAAATATCCGACACAGCACCACTTTGCATATTGCCCAATTTTTGCGACACGCGACCGACACCGAACACCACGCCCTGTCCCGTTTCGGCATCCACTTTGAAAATGAGTGCCTTGACGACTTCTGTCCCTATATCCAAAGCCAAAAAAGAGCCCGACTGATCTCCTTTGCTAAAAAACCGAGAAAAAATCCCCATACGACATTTGTATTTTACAAAAACCCCTTTTTATATACCGTATTATACAACAAATCCGGCATAACTTCAAAACGAAACTTTTCCATAACGCGAAAAACGGATATCATATCCGTTTTTCGTAGCAAGGACACCTGCGTCCTTGGCAAAAGATATTCGAGCTGGAACTAGATCTGAATATCGTTCATCACTTCATCCAGGCTCTTCTTCTCTGTCGGTTTGTCCTCGTGACGCACCTCATGGCGTTCCTCGCGGTTGCCACGGGTGGAACCTTCCGGTTCATTGATCTTGAGGTTGACACGGGCATTGTTACGGGCACCGATAACGCGCAGAAGCGTTCGGAGTGCCTTGGCGGTCATGCCCTCGCGACCGATAACCATACCCATATCCTTGGGGTCGACATCCAATGTGATAAGCACTCCCATTTCATCGATTTTGCGATCAACCTTCACGGCGTCCGGATTATCCACGAGCATCTTCACAACATACTCGACAAATTCTTTGTCTTTTACGCTTTCAGTCATATACGTGATATTATTTTTATAATTTACGTGAGAGGTGTCCATACATATCCGACCCGATCTGCATCCCACGTCTCTTCTTAAAGTATATCAAATCGCATTAGGGTGTCAAACGGATTTTTCACATCCCTTGTTTGCGGATATTTCCGGATGATGCGAGAAAAAAATAAATAAAAAAGGCGGAGAAACATTATTATGATGTTCCTCCGCTCATCGGATACGCTGCCGATATGTCATGCCACGTCATGCGACCCGTTGCATGCTGCACGGCGCCTTCATTATCTGAAGCGCCTGACTCATGCGGGCACCCGCAATCACATAAGGAAGGCCCCGGTATTCCAAAGTCCCATACTCAGGATACAGCTGATTCAACAAGATGTTGATTATTTTCTTGTGCTCTCTGATGTTATTGTAGAATATCATCAGATTATCGACACTCTTCTCATAACAGAACACTTCCCAGAAACTGAAAACACCCTCCAGATACTCTTCCATCAGCTGCCTTTTATCACTCTCCTGAACAGGAACCAGTGTCTCGAGAGTTTTCATATTCGATTGCAATTCCCGCACTTCGTTAAGGAAGGCAGTACATACCCTGATCCTTCCCAGATATTCCTTGAACTGTATCACACGATTTTTGAAATCAGCATGGAGCATTTCAAACTCGGAAATCAAAATGTAATTCCTTAGTTTGTAAAATGCTTCCGGCGTGTCATAGGAATATATATCCTTTTCATACACCGAAGCCCTTTGCTTCACCATGCGCTCCATTTCACGCTTAGAGGGAAGAAGGGGCTGATCAGGATCGCTGATGAACAAATCCTTCATGGCAGTCTCTTTTCGAAGGCCATTCAGTAATCGATCCAACGAGCATTTCGTGGCAGATTCCCATTCCCATATGCTTTCCCGGACAGTTTGCAAAGAAAATTCATTGTCATTCTCATGATTCACAATATAATGCTCGCCATGCGGCAGCATATTGAGTATCTGAAGCACCTTTCGTGCAAAACTTTTCCAAAAAATTATCCGCATCGATTTCTTCTCTCGACGAGGCTTCTTGTGAGTGACATTCTCACCCTTTAACGCATTTCCAGCACTGATTTTGGCCATGACGGCACCTCTCTTACTATTATTCTGTTAAAAAACCGGACCTCCAAACCCCTTTCGCTTTCGTGAGGTATATTATGTATAGCCTATATTTCAGCATTTGTCAAGAAAAAACGCCCCCTCGGAAGGGAGCGCTTCATTATGGCTCTATCGTAACATCTATCACATCACGAAGCCCATGAGCTTCTTGACTTCCTTGATCTTCTGCTGAGCCAAAGGACGGGCTTTTTCGGCGCCCTCTTTGAGCACCGCCAGCACCTCATCGTCCGAAATCGATGCATATTTTTCCTGGAATCCCTCCAAGAACGCAACGACCACATCCGCCAAACCGGTCTTAAACTCCGCATAGCCCTTGCCCACATACATCGCTTCGATCTCGCTTACCTTCTTATCCGTGAACAAGGCATAGATAGTGATGAGGTTCTGAAGGGCCGGCTTGTCATCGCTATAGATAATCTTTGTCCCCGAATCCGTCACCGCCTTCATGATTTTCTTGCGGGCCTTTTCCGGTTCATCGCTCAGCGCGATATAGCTATTCTCCGAAGTCGATGATTTGGACATTTTCTTGTCCGGATTGTCGAGTGCCATGATGCGCGCGCCGGATTCCTGCAGGAGCGGCTTGGGCATGATGAACACCTCGTCACCGAAACGCTTATTGAATCGCCGCCCGAGCGTCCGTGTCAATTCGATGTGCTGCACCTGATCATCCCCCACCGGCACGAAATCCGCATCATACATGACGATATCCCCCGCCATAAGGACCGGGTAATCGAAAAACCCGACGCCAGCCGTCTCGCGAGCATCGCCCGAAGATTTGTCTTTGAATTGCGTCATCTTTTCCAAGTCGCCGATGCGGGCGATAGAATTCAGTATCCAACACAATTCCGCGTGTTCGTGAATCTGCGACTGCACGAAAATCGTAACCCTGGACGGGTCAATACCGGCGGCCAGATAGATTTTGGCGATCTCGATGGTTCTGCGGTGCAAGTCCTCGGGCTTTTGCGGCACGGTGATGGCGTGAAGGTCCGCAATAAACAGAAACGCCTCGTATTCGTCCTGCATCTTGATCCACTGCGCGATCGCTCCCAGGTAATTCCCGATATGCAAGTCTCCCGATGGTTTGATTCCCGACACGATTCTTTGTTTCATACGCGATCGATTAGTAGTGATTGCTTTCACTCTAGCACAGTTTTCGCCGCATATCCAGTTTCGGGACTACGGCAAAACCCCTTGACAATCGCACTGATCTCCCTTACACTGACCTGTCGGAGTAAATACTGTTTTCATGGCCGAGGAGCGAAGCTGTTTTGTCGCCTCCTAGGCGATAAAATCACGCTTACTCTGACATTTCCTTAACAAATACTCATCCTGTGGAGGGATCAGTCATGAAAACATTACTCACCATCATCCTCTTCGTCTTGTGCGGTTTTGCAGCAGCGGAGGACTTCCTTGTCGGAAACATCGGCATCCTGCCGACCGGGCACTATTTTTCCTGGTCGGATCAAGAGGCGCTGAAGACCCACGGATTCGTGGAGCCCTTGGGAGCCGACGAAGAAGTTTTCGCCATCGTGGCCCATTCGACACGACTGTGTTTTGCTAATTCGACCATAAGCGGAACCCATACGGACAAAGCGAATGCGCTTGTCATACCCAAAACCGCCAACAACGACAAGACCCTGTACTACAGCGGGATCATCAAAAACACTGCCACCGGGGCTGTGCGAGAAGTTTCGCTGCTTGTCGATAATTGGGCCAAAGATGTTGATCGTAGTCTCGATTGGACGCAGGCGGATGGACTCATCAGCTATGGCGTCGCAACCGATGCATTCATCCAACCGACCATCTCCTATGAAGGAGGATCGATCGTAGTGCGCTTCAATGCGAATGTCCTCTCCGGTTTCGTTGTCAACGGCGTGCCTGTCTGCGATATCAATCCGGACAATATCAAAAGCATTATCCTGAGCACCGACGGGGCGAAGCCTATCGCTGGTAACCTTACCTTAGGCACCGATCAAAACTATGTGATCGCCTTTCCGGGAGTGAAACCTGGAGCGCTTTTCACCATACGACTGGTAATGTACAAAAACAGCACGAATTATTGGCTGGATATGAGCTTTTTCGCTCCGGACGCGAACAATAGCGTCACCTTCCTCCCCGATATCGGCAAACTGACGGCGAACTGATACTCAGCTCGCCACCCCTCAACAAACGGGCCATATTGCACAAACAGTATCGCCCGTTTTACATACCAAAATGCCCCTTGCTGTCGGAGTCAAAAACCCTTGACAAAATATGCATTATCATCTATACTGCCCTGTCATAGTAAAAAACCCTGATTCCTAACAAATGGGGCTGGTGTCCTTATTTGTTAGGATACCGTCAAGTTTTTCTTGATATTTACTCTGACGAGCAACTTAACAAAAAACCGTTCTTCCTACCTATGGCGGGTGGCAAGAACTTATCCCAACCTCAATCGGAGGAAATAGCCATGAGAAAAATAGCACTGTTACTGGTAGTCCTGTTCGGATTCAGCAGTTTTGCAAGCGCGGATGAACCCGTGTTGCAGATAAACATTTTGAACGGGGGCACCGAGATAACATGGACGGACGACACCATGGCCATAAACCAGGGTTTTGTCCAACCATTCTCCATCGGAGCCGATGAAGCGTTCGAGGGTATCACCTTACACTCGAAGAAATCCTGTTTCGGAAGTTCGACGACCATCGGCCGTTACAATCCCGGAATACGGACTATCTTCATCCCAGGTACGGCGAATAACGATACGGCAGCGTCCTTCAGCGCGACATTCCGAAATACCAAAACCGGAGCGATCCGTGAATTATATTTCAATATCGACGCCTGGGACCTCAATATTGCCAAAAGCATACTCTGGAATCAGGCTGCGGACGGCACATTGTCTTGGAACACCGCCACCGGTCAATACCAAGAACCGGTCATATCGTATGAAAACGGCAACGTCGTAGTGCGATTCAACACCGATGTCATCTCCGGATTCCTTGCAAACGGCGCACCTGCCTGCGGTATGAACACCGGCAATATCCAAGCTATTTCTATAGGTATCGATGGCAGCGATCCTATCATCGGCACCATTACCCAGGATGTTAACCACAACTATGTGTACACATTTCCAGGGGTAGCGACCGGAACAACCTTCACCCTTAAAACGGTGATGGGAAAAAATGATGAAGATCGCTGGCTGGATATGAGCTTTTTCGCTCCAGGTAATGGCATCGTCTTCAATACCGAAACGGGCACACTCACGGTAACGGTGAACACCGATCCGATTATCGCGTCACCAAAATAGCAAGCCGATAACATCGGTACGCTATAAGCAGTAAAAAACGGGTAGTATGCGTATGCATGACTACCCGTTTTACATACCTATAAACACTGTCGCAGCACCAACAAAAAGCAGTATCGACAAGCGACGAGCGAATCGCAGAAAGCGCACCGCCAGGGCATTTCCTTTACGGGGGCTTGCGAGCGCGACGGCGCGAGTACGAGGAATTTTTTAGCAAAAAAATATCCGTACCCCGTAAAGGAAATGCCCTGGCGGTGCGCGGACCATGCTAACTCATCAAGACTCTCTATAAAAAATCTCTTACAAGAAACGCCCTCCCCTAACGACGCACGACTTCCATAAACCTCGTATAATACGCATCCGCTCCGAATGTGGCATACGCGTTTTTTTGTATCTCAGACGCATCGAAGGACAGCTCTCCTTTGAAGAATTTTTCAAGCGCAACTTTCAGCGCATCGAAATTCTCCGTCAACGCCCCGTTCTTCCCGTTCTCGATAATCTCCGCATACGCCCCGCTCATAAGTCCGAAAAACGGCTTGCCGAAACTGATGGCCTCCAAGGCGATCAGACCGAAGGTCTCGGGAAGCTGCGAACCGGACACCACGCAGGTGGAACTGGCGATCAGACTTTCGATCCGCTCGCGACTCTGCTGCCCGACATGCTTCACCCACCGACTTTCCGGAATCGCAAAACCATTCTCACACGTCCCGGCAAGCACAAGCGGCACGCAAAGCGTCTCGCAGATTCTGATGAGTTCGGCTATTCCCTTTTCTTTGGAAAGGCTTCCGAAATACAGCGCGTACGGCGCATCTTTCACCGCAACGATATCCGTTTTTTCGCGCGCGATGAAATGAGGGATGACAACGATCTTTCCCTCATCCATACCACCGCGCACCAGAGCCTCTTTCACGAATCGGCTCGGTGCGATGAACACATCCACCGTCCTGTTATAGAGGTCGAAGCATTTCTCCGCATACATCTTCACAATAAGCAGCGCCCTTTTCGCGAAACCGTATTTCTTCACGAAGAGAAATTTCCAATACTGCTTTCCGACTTTCTCGTAATACCGATCCTTATCCGGCGAGATGAGGTTATAGTCATGCACCGTCATCACGATCTTGGCACCCGTCTGTTTGAGCGCTGGCAGTATGGATGGCGATAGCTGGTGATAAATATTGTGCAGATGCACGATATCCGGACGAAACTCCCTCAAGAGCGCCTTCGCCTTTTTGCGCGCCTCAAACGACCACAGCAAGCGTCCCGTGCCGAGTATCCTTTGCCACAGATTCGAGTCTTCCCGATTGTATCCCACATAGCTCACGAAAAACTTCTCCCACTTCGACGGTATGGTCTTGGGATGCTGCATCGCAAAAACGGCCACCTCGTGACCCTCGGATTTAAGCAAGTCTATCACGTCCAAATAGTGACGCTCAGCCCCTCGGCGAAGATAATGGAATTTGTTGATTTCGAGGATGTTCATCAGGCATTATATTACGGGAAGATTCGAAGGCGCGATGGTCTTCGCTCGCACAAGCGCAGACGCGTCGGTATCCGCGATATAAGAAAGCGTCCGCATCACGCCCAGGTTCAGCCAGAAGAATATTCCGAGCAAGTTGGTTTCCAGATACGGCTGATACAAGAATACCATACACTGGAAAAAGAAGACCCCCAATGTGGCATAGCGCACCGAATTCAAAAACTCGGATCTGAATATATTTTTTCGCACGAAGGCAGTCGTCTTGCCGATGAAGAAGAGTATCAATCCGAAACCGACCACGCCGATCTGCACCAGCATCGCCAACCATGAATTATGCACGTTACGGATCTCGATAAACTCCCGATACGTATCGATCTCTACCGGTATTCTGGCGCCGAAGCCTGTCCCGAGCACCGGGCTTTGCACGAACGCCTCCGTCGCCTCGCGCCACACATAGGTTCTCCACGAGATGCTCGTATCCCCCGAATCCCCCAGCGACAGCAATCGGTTGCTGACTGCCGTGCCGATCTGTGCGGCATCGGTGCTGATCTGGCTATACGGGAACAAGGCGATGCCATAGGCCACGACGATACCGACCGCAATAAAGCTCAAAAGCGATACCCGGAAGAGATTCATGAGCGATTGTTTCGATGCCTTCGGAAGGATGAACCACATCATGCCCACAGAAAATATGACGCCGATCCAGAGGTGTCGCATGAGCGATCCCACGATACCGACCATCCAAAAAGGAAGGCTTGCAAACAAAAGGAAGGCTACTCGAGAACCCGCATCGTATCGCTGTCTGATATATCGTAAAGAAAACACGACCGCAAGCAGCGCCATCGAGAAATAGTAGGCATGCGGCAGAGCGAGGATGCGCACGCCATCGGTCGAAAGCGGTGTGAACTGCGTCCATAACCCTTCTCCTCGCGCAATACCGATCACAACGAAGAGAATGGCCGTAACCGATCCCGCCAAAAAAACCTTCACGAATCGGGACAGGCGTTCCTCATTTTGCAACAGCAATGGGACGGCGAAATAGAGCAAACCATAGAAAAAGTAATTCTTCCACGTACTGAACGCGGTGCTCATGCTGCTGCCATCCCCCACGACGAACAAGTCCTTCGCAAACAGCGCCGTGATGAACGCAAGGAAGCCTATAAGCAACCAGTCCGCGCTTCGCAATCGCAAAGAAGTCCGACGAAACACGAGCCGAATCGCGACCGCCACGAAAACAACGCCGAGGAAAATGTCTATCGGATAGAGCTTATACGACGCCCGGCCCACAAGGATCGGCTGCAGGGTATAGAAGCGCTCAAACAAAAGCGTGAGCACGGTGCTCGCATACAGCCCAGCCCTGGGCCTCCAAAAAATAAGCACGGCACTCACCAGCATCGCCACCGCAAACAAGCTCAACTGGAAACCGATAACCAGCTGCGCCACGATAAAAACGGACGTAAAGAGCATAACGAACACGGCCGCCAGGGTTTCTTGCGAAAGATACAGATTTTTGTGAATGTTTGGCATATTCGGATAAATAAAAAACCAGGTATTTTTAACTCCTGATTATACATTGATTCTTTAAAAAAGTCAAGCCCTAGTTCCACGATGGGTCCTAGGGCTTGGTTATTGCCGCTGCTACTCATACAAGCAGCATGACTACAGTTATTACTGGCCTTGAAAAGCGTTCGTTCCGCTTATTCCCAGAGCACCGCCCTGTGAATCATCGCAGACCGCGCCGACGCCGCTTAATTGAACGCCGGGAACATCACCAACAGCAACTTGACTGACTTGATTATGACAGTCGATAAAAAGCCATCCACCGCCGACCAAAATGAGTTGGAAACGACCACCTTCTTTGGCAACGTCAGGTAGCTGGAATGATGTTCCTGCTACTGATGTACGGGGAGCCCAATTATCATTCAAAGCAGTTGACTGTCTGAAATGAACAACTTGCTTCACTTGCATGCCTGTCCAGCTGATATTACCAGCCGTGTCAGCTGTAAGAGTTGATCCGGCTGGAGCTTTGGCACAGGTTTTTGCCTTGAGACAATCCTTCAAAGCATTCGCATTCATCGATAATCCCAGTAAAAATACTGAGACTAATGCTAATTTAATGAATTTTTTCATGGCTATTTCCTCCTAAAGGAAGTGGGTGAATTCTTCATACTCCGCCACAGAGCAAAAGAAGTTTGGTTTTTAAGTTACTCTTTACTTCGATACTGAAATTTCAGCATCACGGCAGTCTACAGCTTATGCTCTAAGTTGTCAATACTGCCGGACGCTTCTTACGAAACATCGCTCGGGTTGATATCCCTATCATCCTTTTTACCGTGCCCGCTCAATGTTTGTCTTGCTTGCCATCGCTATTGCCGGGATTGATCACCATGAATGATCCCGGAATAGTCGATAACACTCTTTGCCCTTCTTTCGGGTATTCCGCCGGGGCATAGAAAATTTTCTTCGCTTTTTCCGCTTCCACATACATCGTGAAAACATGTCCGGCGAACGCATTCACACCGACAAAAGGAATAACCCCTTGCCCGATGCCTATTCCCCCGCCACCGCAAGCGATAGCGAAGTCTTGACCTCGGCTCCAACCGCCTCGTCCGCATAAGTACCCTCCAAACTCAGCGCCGAATCGTTCGATATTTCCATCCGCATACGTCGCATTCGCAACCAGCTTCGCGGAAATGTGTGGATGAAAACGGTACTCGACCAATCCGCCGATACGTCCCGTCGACCTTCCTTCTGCTGGCGTGCCGCTAAAGGTGGCGTGGTGTTTTTCACTCAAGCCGAGGAATCCCTCGGCTGCAACACCATACACCCATTTATCGTACTGCTCAACCCATTCCGCATAAGCCATGCCCATTTTGGTCTGTTGATTGAACCGCCAGCCGGATTCTGAATTATGCCCAGCCATAGAGTCCGAACCATAACCCAAAGAGACTGACCACTGATGGATGACGTCATCACCGCCGATACCGCCGAACCCATTGCCTTTGACGGCTATGATCGGCAGCAATCGGGAGCTTCTGCCCCTGAATTTGCTATCATGGCTATTGCCCGCCTCGCGAGCGCCATAGATACCAGCCCCAATACTCACCTGCTCCTCCCAGCCAAGCATGCCGCTTATCGGGATATAGATCAGATCCTTCGTTCCCGAAAAAGTACCGCCATAATGGGAGCCCCAATACTTGCCCGCCCACACACCGAGATTTATTTCGGCGATAGCGAGAGCGCGTTTTTGGTTCTCTTCCTTATGGATCGAAATACTCGGTCTTTTCGGTTGATACGGCACGATCTTCTCCGGCTTTTCCGGAGGAATCGCCTGCTTGCCTTCACGAATCGCGAAGTTCTGACAGCGGGGTATCCACAACAATTCCCTTCCATTTTCCAACGGAAAAACGAATACCGGGAGATTACCCTCGAAATCGACAACAACATCCCGAACCACTCCGTTCCGAAAGGAAAGGAATCGCAGGATATCACCCTTTTGAATAAAGTCGGGATAACGTGTTCCGTTACGAAACATCTCATCCCATTGTTTAGTATGGTCCGCAGCGTCTTTTCCTTTCAACAAACCGTAGTTACCTAGAACCTGGTTGAAGATCGGATGAAACACCTTGTCCATATCATTGGACGAAAGGCCTATGGCGATCAAATCGTCATGAACCTTCTTGCCGATGAATACTTCGGGATGAGCACCCTTCGCAGCGTTTCTGTAAGCCGCTTTGGCAGGGTTGCTATTCACTTTTTTCCAGTGATACAAACCTTTCGCATCACGTGGACGCGTATCGATCTTTGCCGCTTTCGCTACACCAGATGTGTCGATACACAGCTCTTTCGCCTTCTTCGAATGAAAACCGCCATGCGCGTCGATGCAATCGAGCTTGGCATGCAGATCATAAGTGGCCGGTTTTTCTACCGCAGCAACGGCTTTTGGGGCCGTCTTGGCCGTATCTGCGCAAACGGCTTTCGCGCGTTTGGAGTATATGCCGCCATTGGCAGCAATACAATCGATTTTAGCATTCAGTCTTTCGAATGCGCTCATATCCGCTTCCGCATAGGCACCAAACGATGCCAACAGAAGCAGCACTATCATAGTTATACGTGACATAATACACCTCCCCTGATAGGGAAAATTTCCTTTCTCTTTGTCATGGCAAGAAAGGAATAATGGAAAAATATGATATTCATTATTACCTCCCTTCTTGATGATAGGAGAGATTTCTTATTGCCACTCGAAACCGAATTGACAATGCTGGTCGATTGAAATGATGATGTTCCTACTCCCCTATGATCGAGGACAAAGAACATCGTTTGAAAAACAAGTGCTCTTTTTCGATTATATGGTTTCATAACACATCCTCCAATGCGTATAGTTGAACTCATCGTTGATACAACCCTGCACTGCTTGCAGAGACCGGTACGGGAACATACTTGATTTCCGCGACGCAACCGTTTATAGACCGCGTTTCGGCATCAAGCCTTTCGGCCATGGTGCTCATATCGAGCTCATCCGCCTTATGTTCCTTGATAAAAGGGATCTTGATAGCGGCGATCGCCATCGATAAAGCGGTGACTTCCGGACTGGAAGAGACCACTATACCGTCTGCGGCCGCCATTACCTTATCAAGCGCGCTGTATTTCGAATTGATCTTTGCCAGCTCCTTGATAATATCCGTGCCACCTTCCGGCGCACTATACGGAGTGATCAAAAACCATCTTTTTGACGAATCTCCCACGTCGACAATATCATATCTGCCAATGCTGGCCCATGATCGTATCTGCGCTTTGAATTCGGTCAAATCGTTATGCTGATACACGGCGAAAGCCTTGTTCAAAGGCGTGCCCATAGCAGCAACGATTTTCCAATTCCCACTCAGGTAGTCCTGCTGCGTGAACGCAACCGGATTCCCGCGAAGGTCGAACCACCGATCGCCGCGCGTATTGCCTATGATGACAAACACGTCGGGATCGACTGTCGGCAGGCCTTCGATGATCACATCAAGGTATCTGCCGCAAGGAATGTCCGCAAAACCGCCTTTGGTGCCGGAATAAATGCTCTGCACCCTGTATGATTGACCCGTTCTTTTGTTGAAGGCGACGCCGTGATGCCAGGCATACGTGTACGCCAGCATCTCGTTTATCAAAGCGCCCGGCAACTTCGCCAAGGCGACTTGATAGTCGCCGTTCCAAATAAACTTGTCTTCCATAAGACCGGTCCCGAAAACAGGATCGTCAGGAACTATCTGAACTTCGCCTGCAGAAACCTCTCTCACAGGACCTTGCAGCCCCGCTGTGTTGATTTCCTTGACATTATACAGACCGCACGCCGACAAAAATCCCGTCAGCATCATCATTACCATCAATCTCTGCAATACGCCCATGTCGTATCTCCTCTGAAAACTACTATAAAAAACAAAAATTTCTGTTGTCAAAGTGCTTGCTTTCTCTTTTCAAGCCCTTGTCGGTGCCCCGCCTGTCGGTAAGGCACCAGATAAGCTCTCGAAACGGCTAGCGCACGATCAGTATCTCCTCCGATCGTTTCGGGAACATTTCCGTGCGCATGAAGATCCATGCCAGGCTCAGAAGCCCTCCGAAAAGGAATCCTCCGATAGCCACCATGATCAGCTGCGCGACGCTCGGATTGTTCTCGGTGATCGGTCCGGTCAGGACGCGCACCTCCACGCTCTTTTCCTCACCGCCTCGGAACAGATGATTTTTCTGCGTCAAGACATCCGCGATCGCTTGAGAGATACGGACGGCTTCTTTCTGGTCATCGTGAAACACCTCCACCTGGATCATACCCAGCTCGAGGTTCTTGTTGACACGCACCTCCTCGGACCACCGCTCCAATTTATCGTTCTTGTCCATCGGGAAAGATGACGCGGAAACTTTTCCGGTCTCGACAACCGCATCCAGGAAACGCTCGCTATAGATCGCCTCGCTCAAAACCTTTCCGACATACTCGGACGAGCGCGACATCGCATAGAAATCCTGCGAGCTTCCATTGCTTTGCGTCACCAAAAAATCCGTCCTCACCTTGAAGGCTTCTTGCGAAAAAATGAGGAACAGAAACGATGCGACGCCGACAAAAAGAGCGGCTAAGACGATAAAGCCCATCCTGCGTTTCACGGCGCCGAAAAATTCGATATTCTCCATAGGATTACTTCTCTGTATAACTATTAAAACAACAGCTTAGTGTACAGGATACATCAGGTTTTGTCAATGCTTTTTGTCGCTAATAGCGTTAGAAAAGCAAAAACGGGGTCAAATCCCCCGTTTTTACGATAGAAAGCCGTATCGATGGCACGGACAGGCTGCCAGAGCGCCCGTCATCGCGCTTATCCGAAAAGGTTTCCGAAAATATGAAATTTGGAGAAGTCATGCACCGTCACCCACACCATCAGCAGGAGCAGGAGCGCGAAGCCGATCTGATGGAACATCCCTTCTACTTTCTGGCTGACAGGCGCTCCCTTGATCAGCTCGATCAGGATGAAGAGGATACGTCCGCCGTCGAGTGCCGGTATCGGCAGGATATTGATGATACCCAGGTTGATACTGAGTATCGCGGCGAAATACAAAAGGTACACGAATCCCAAATCGCTCACTTGTCCCGTCAGTTTCGCGATACCGACCGGACCGGAGACGGATGATAATCCCTCATGCGTTCCTGTCACCAACCCCTTCAGGATGCCATAGATACCCGAGAGCATCGCTCCCGTCAGATGATAGGTCGCCTTCGCGCCTTCCCAGATCGATTCATACCAGGCATAGTTGACTATTTCCGTTTCGCCCAATCCGATACCGAGCGACCCTTCATTGTCCGGATAGTTGACGCGAGGCGTTCCCTGAAGCGTCATTTCCTCCGTGCCGCGCGCGACGCGCAAAGAAATCTCCATTCCCTTGTGGGTCGTGATATAGTCCTGCACCTGTGTCACACTCATCGCTCTTTTGTCACCGATCGAAAGGATTTTGTCCCCGAAACGCAGTCCCATCGCTTCTGCCGGAGTGTTTGGCAGTACTTCCGAAATCTGAATATCCCTGTTTCCGGAAACAGGCGTCTTTGGATCGACTTGCTGCGGAAAACCGCTCATCAGTACGAGCGAAATAAGCACCCAAGCCAGAATGAAGTTCATCGTCACGCCCGCCGCCAACACCTTGATGCGCACCCAGGCGGATTTGATCGCGAAACTGTCCGGGTCTTTCTGTACCCCATCCTCGCCCTTGATTTTCACGAAGCCACCGAGCGGAATCCAGTTGAGCGAATACACGGTATGAGGCGACACCACTTCCTCATTCCCTTTCACGAAACGATGCTTCTTTTTCTCATCATCCCACACGAACCCCGCCAACCTCGGAGGAAAACCGAACCCGAATTCATCCGCCTTGATGCCATTACGCCTCGCGACGATGAAATGCCCCATCTCATGCACGAATACGAGCAATCCTAAAACGAGGAGAAAAATCAATACTGTTGCCATAAAAAATATTCTTTATTTTACTTAGGATATGCGCGGCCGGCCGATCACACCGTCATCATGTCTTCCTCTTTTTTCTTGCGCAATTCCTCGATCTTCTTATTGTTCAGCTCCACGACCTCCTGCAACTCTTCCTTGGCGCGGAACTTGTCATCCTCGGCGATCAGCCCTTCCTTCTGCAGATTTTGAATCTCCTTCCAGACATCCTCCCGGATGTTACGCACGGCGATGCGGGCTTCTTCCGCCTTCTGATTGAGCGCCTTAACCAATTCCCTGCGGCGCTCTTCGGTAAGCGGCGGCAAGGCGATACGGATCACCACGCCGTCATTCATCGGGTTAAGCCCGATATTGGCCGAACGGATAGCTGTCTCGATAGCGCTCAAAGCCCCCCGATCCCATGGCTGTATCATCAGCGAACGGGGCTCGGGCACATTGATGCTGGCGATCTGCTTCATCGGCGTTTTGGTGCCGTAGTAATCCACCACCAGATAGTCCACGAGCGCCGGCGTTGCCCGCCCGGTACGGAATTTTTCGATTTCACCCTTGAAATGCTCGACAGCTTCGCCAAAACCTTCGCCTTGTTGATCAATAATTTCTTTATACATACATACAATTACTATTTTTTAAAACCGACATACATGATATTGGGATCATACGGATCATACTGAAGGAAATTCGCCGACTTATCGCTGACGATCTGATGTGTCGACCAGCTCACGCCACGATCCGTCGATTTGTACAGCGTCAATGCCGAAACATAGGCGATCTCATCGGAATTCTTCGGATTGACCGCGATGCCGCCGACCGGGAATTTCTTCGAGCTCTCAATGACATTGAGCGCTTCCCATGTCTTCCCGAAATCGTTGCTGCGGAGCAATCCCTTGGCAAGTCCCGCATACACCACGCCGCTGCGACCGGGATCGAGCGCCAACGATACCGCACTACCCGTTCCCACCGGCGTCGTACCGGTCACTGCCGAAGCGATCGCACCGCTCGCTGCGGTCGGGTCCGTCACAATCTTCTCGCCATCCGAGACGAAGACGCCCTTACCGTCGACGAGGAAATAGATGGCATTGCTCTGATGCGTCTCGAACACGATCTTGCGGATAATCTTGCCGCTCATCGTCGGCGTGAACACGATATTCTTCCAGGTCGCGCCGCCATCATTGGTACGGATGACCATACCGGCGCTCGTCCCAGCATAAACCACCTGCGGATTGAACGGGTCTTGCGCGAGCGTCGTAATCACCGTGCCGATGGCAGGCTCCGTATAGACCTCATTCCAATTCGCTCCCGCATCGCCGGACTGATAGATCTTGCCGCGCCCCTCCCACTCGCCCGTCGCGAACAGATGCTGCGGATTGCTCGAATCTATCACCAATCCGTAAATCCGTGTCGGCGGATAGATTATCTTTCTCCACGAGTCGCCGCTATTATCGGTGACGAACATGCCCGATTCCCTGGTGCCCACAAAGATATTGCGGGTGTCTTGCGGATTCATTGCGATCGATATCACCTCGGCCGACGAGAAATTCGTCTTTTCGTCCACCGCTGTCTTGGATTCGAAGGTTACGCCTCCATCGGATGATCGCACGAACGACACGCTCGGTCCCGAAGATACTCCCGGAATTTTCGGCATCGAGCAACCCGATAGGAGAGGCACTGCCACAACCATCAACCCCAACGCTATTTTCTTCATAAAAAGATGTATTACTAAGAAGCTATTCGAAGCCAGTATATCAAGAAAAAACTATTTTTACAAAGACCTTCACTTGCTTGCGCACCAAATACAAAAAAGAAGCCCTGAAGCTTCTTTTTCATATTCGGTGGGCGCAGGGGGATTCGAACCCTCGACCGTTTGCTTAAAAGGCAACTGCTCTACCAGGCTGAGCTATGCGCCCGAATGTTTGCATTTTTCGAAACCTACTAAAAACACGACTTGAGGCTCTGGCCTCAGTACAAGTGACATTGTATCACACTTTCCCGCCTCGTCAAATACAGGGACACTCGCATACAAAATGAGAGACCGGAGGCATTGAGCGTTCCGGTCTTGTCTTCGGACATTGTCCTCTATTCCTATTCCCTGACTTGTCCTAATGTCTGAACCGATAGGCTCCAAGACACAGGCCAAGTCCTTGTTTCTCGATTTTCCTTGCCCGATGGTTTTTTACCTTAATAGCCATCGATCCTTGCGGTTTTTCCAGCATCGCTGCTGCGATTCCAAGGACGGTTGCCATAACCCCGATACCGAACGTGAGTGCTGGTACCGCTACGAAATAGCTGGCAAACATCGCCACGAAAGCGATAAGAAACAGTACACTTGCTATATTTTTCATTTTTAACTCCGAAACTTTTGGTTTGAGAAATTCACAATAGGTCACTGTGAATGATTCATTATAGCATAAAAAACAGCACTTGTCAATACTGAAAGTGCTGTTTTGCTTTATATAAGGGATAATATCCTACTTCGGCTGTATACTCTCCTTGCCGACATAGGGGCGCAGGACTTCCGGTATCACGACGCTTCCGTCCTCCTGCTGATAATTCTCCAAAATCGCGATGAAGACACGCGGGCTCGGAAGGGCGGTGTTGTTGAGGAGGTAGGCATACTTTTTCGCGCCGCCTTCCTTTTCCGCGTAACGGACATTCAAACGCCTCGCCTGCCAATCCAAGAAGTTGCTGGCCGATCCCGTCTCGCCGTAGCGATCCATACCAGGAAGCCAGGCTTCGATATCGAAAGCGCGATACTTGCCGGCGCTCATATCGCCAGTGCAGATATTCAGCTGGCGATACGGCAGACCGAGCTCTTCGTGCATCTCTTTGGAAATGGCGATCATCTCCTGCTGCAAGGCATCCGAGGCTTCCTTGTCCGCCGCCGCGATCACCACCTGCTCCACCTTCATGAATTCATGCACGCGATACATGCCTTTGGTGTCCTTGCCATAGCTTCCAATCTCACTGCGGTAGCACTGGCTGTATCCGCACAGCTTCATCGGCAATTGTTCTTCTTTCAAAATCTCATCCGAGTAGTATGCGAGCAAAGAAGGCTCGGCCGTTCCCACGAGGAATTTCTTGTCCTTGCTGGCGCCGCCGTCGACATCCTTATCTTTCGTGGCCACCTGATACACTTCATCGATCTCGCCGTCATACTCCACACCCTTGAAGTATCCGCTGCCTTTCAGGGCGAATTCTTTCACGAGTGTCGGCGGGATCATCAGCGTATATCCTTTGGATACCATTTTCTGCAAAGCATACTGCATCAGACCCATCACCAGCAGCACGCCTTCGTTTTTCAGATAGTACCCGCGGTATCCGCCGACTTTGGCACCACGATCCATGTCCAAAACATCGAGAAGTTTCCCGAGTTCCAAATGCGTTTTCGGCGTGAAGGAAAACTCCGGAAGATTCCCCCACTTGCCGATCTCCACATTATCCTCATCGCTCTTCCCTACCGGAACATCCGCAGCGGGCACAGTCGGCACCTTGATCATCAATGCCTCGAAATACTTTTTCACCTGGGCAAACTGAGGCTCTTTGATTTCCAATTGCATTTTGATCTCCTTGCCCTTAGTGATCAGCACCTCCCGATCCTCGGAAGTCTTCGCCTCCTTCATCAAGTCGTTCACGTCGTTTTTGAGCGAATTGAATTCCTCGATTTCCTGCAAAAGCTTCACGCGCTCCTTGTCCACTTCGAGCAGCTTCTCGATATCGACATCGATGTTCTTGTTTTTCGCCGCCCGTTTCACTTCCTCCGCATTGTCGCGGATGTATTGAATATCCAGCATAATTTCACGCCATTTATCACCGATTAAAAAGCCTCTTCACCCCTTCACTGTAGCAACTTTTCCCGAAGAAGGCAACGCACTCGCGACACGATCGGCACGCTACTTTGTCGCGCAGCATTCCTGGAACGCTTCGAGCAGGACCGGGATTTCATCCATCTCCCTTTTCACATGATTCGGCAATGACAGCTGATCCAGTATATCCCTTTGCTCATCGATAGACTCGACGAGCTTCGTAAAAATCTCCCGCTCCACATCGGAAATCGCTCCATCGAAATTATCGACGAGGCTGTGCGTCAATCTCTTGATATCCGAACTTTCGATAGTCAGATAAAAAAGCGGCTTATGCTGCACATGCGATCGCACCAATCGCTCATCTCGCATAGCGATCCCATAGGTCACTTCGGCGCCGCCATGTTCAGCCTTATCGTGTATCTTGGCCAGCTTGGAGGAGGGCCTTCCCTCATCGCGCTCATTCTTGAGCACCCCATCGAATGCGCAGATAGTCGCACCCGTTTCCTTATCGAGCACAAGATAATCCACGCCATGCTTATAGTCATCGAATTTCGAGGCACGCACCACCAGGAATCTGTTCCGCAAAACCTTATGCAGCAGGGCTATCGTGATCATTTCCACCTGATTGCTTTTGCTCTTCTCTTTTTCCTGCCTATAATGCTCCAAGATGGCCTCCTCCCCTTCGATACCGAACTCTTTTCGATAGCGCTCCTGCACGCGCTCGGTGTAAGAACCGCTGTACTTCTGTTCTTCTATGCGGACTTTCGCACTATCTTCCGCGATCTTCTCCTCCTCATAGATGCCGCCTTTCTCAAGAGCGAAGTTTTCGGAAACGATACGCCCATCCGCATCCACCAACCCCTTCACGCCGTATCTCTCAACGGAAGCGTTCACCTGCTCCGCCACTTTCGACAGCAGCATCTTCTGCTTCTCGAAGATCAAGCTGTTTTTCTGTTCAAGCTGCCCGGCCTCGATCGGTTTCTGGACCTGAAATGAAGGGAATTTTTCTGGAAACATAACATTTTTCACTTAGAGGATTATCGTTTATCGGATATGTGTTTTCAGAAGCTCCTGCAATCGCCCGTTCTTTTCCAAAATCAAGGTCTCTTCGACGCACCATTCGGAATACCGCGCTGGGAACCGCTTCACCTCCGCGATGAAGTCTTGCCAATCCACCCAGCGTACCGCTTCGACCTCATCGGGATTGAGCGCCGGCTCGCCATCCACGAATCCGACCAGAATCGGACAGATCTCGTTCTCCATCACATCAAGATGCGAGAAGCAGTAGCGATACGGCGAGACCTCTTCGAGCGCGATCGGATGAAGCCCGAGCTCCGCCTCCAGCCGCCGGTATGCGGCGGACACATTGTCCTCATCGGGAGCCGGATGACCGCAGCAGCTATTGGACCACATGAGCGGCCAGGTCTTCTTTGTCGAACTGCGCTGCTGCAGCAAGAATTTGCCATCGCTCACACGGAAAATAAAAGACGAGAACGCCCGGTGAAGCAGTGTTTCTTTCTGATGCACCTCGGACTTAGGCATCGTTCCGAGCACGGTATTGTCCTCGTCCACCAACACGACAAGCTCTTGCATCTGTTCTTGTGGGGCCATAACTATGATAAAAATGGAGGGATTACTTCTTGTACGCTACCATATTTTCGCCCTGGAAACAATATAAAAAGGACCTGCCTTGAAGAAAGGCTTGACGCATCTGGGACAAATTGCTACAGTACACAGGTTGCTTATTCGAAAAGATCCGAAAAAGCAACCTATCGGTGACAGCGATAGAGCACCCTTTCCGCGACATCCGTCGCTTATGACCAAGGTACATTATCAATGAAAAGACTCCCTAATCTTCCAGCAAACAGTAAACACCTCCGATTATTTTGCAAACAACTGATGGAGGGTTCATCGCAAGAACAGCACATCGCGGCACTCATGTGCAATGGAAACACCAAGCATATGCATTTCGGCCAAAATTCGGTAGATGTATTCACTGATGAGAAAAAACGTACGGTGCACATTATTTCCGGCATGTCCGAGCATAAAAAATCCTGCATCTCAATGAGCAGCGATGACTACAGTGCATTTATTCTTGGCGCTGCGGCACAAATGAAAAGCTCTCACACATAATCTTCGTGCAATGATACGAAGAAAACCCTGATCGATAACACTTCGGTCAGTCACTCAACATAACCTCCCTGTCTATACATCGTATATAGACAGGGAGGTTTTTATTTTATCTTTGCGAGACCCTTCCCATCAACGCCAGATTCTTGCCATACCGTGAGAATGCTGGTACAGTGTACAAGTCATTTCTTCGGGAACGCCCTCAGAACTGACCAGCCGGGAAACATCGGCAGTCAACATTTCCGCGACATCCGTCGCCTATACCAAAGGTACCTTAACCATGACACAAAAGCAGCAATCGAGTTTAGCAGAGCAACAAGATCGTCTGTTCCAACTTATCAGCGGAATGCTATCGGGACAATCCTCGATCAAGAGGGATTTAGCGAAACATATGTTCGTCACGCCAAGCCGATTGTACGGCGAAGAAAGCGAAAACCCCCTGGATGTATTCGACTTCGATGGAGCAATCGTACTCGCCACCGCAGACGGCTACGTTTCCATGAGCGAAGATATTTTCAATCTGACAATCCAGACCGAACAGGACCCGTTGAAAACCTTCCACATGATGATCCAGCGAGAATCGGAACCGTCCTCGGAAGCGCTCTGCTGATGACAAGCATCTCAATCACCCAACTCTAAAAGAAGCGAGGAAAAATCGCTCCTTGTACAATAACCCGATTGAGACAAACCTCTTTACGTATATATCCGCATATCGATGCGGATCAGCGTGAAGGGGTTTTTATTTTTTCTCCTATGCACGCTCTTTCATCGGCGGGAAGATGACGGTCTCGCGAATGGAGCGCCCCATCAAAAACGAGAAGACGCGTTCGCTCATGCCGAGTCCGAAAGCGGGCGGCATGCCGTATTCGAGCGCCTGGACAAAATCCTCATCAAGCATCTGCGCTTCCGCGTCCCCTGCCTCGCGAAGCTTCATCTGATCCTCGAAGCGCCGGCGCTGATCGATCGGGTCATTGAGCTCGGCGAAGGAGTTCGTCAGTTCGCTGCGGCCAGCCACCAGCTGCGCTCGCAACACCTTCTTCGGATTGGTCGGATCGATTTTTGACAGCGGCGAGATGTCGATCGGATGCCCCACCAAGAAGCACGGCTGTATCAATCGCTGACGGACGGTCTTCTTGTATATCGTGTCGATCATGCGTCCCTTGCCGTATGACGGCTCATACTTGATACCCAACTCCTCCGCCTTCTTCTTGAGCTCATCGACGCTCACGTCATCGGACAGATCGATACCGGTCTCTTTCTTGAATTCGGTGAAGTAGTCCACCTGCGGGAAATCCCCGTCCCAAGAAATCTTCTCGCCCTCATATTCACTCTCGTAATTCCCGCGCACGTTCAAGACGATTTCCTTGATCAGACGCTGCGTCATATCGATACCCGTCGCCAAGTCGGCGTAGGCGCAGTAAAATTCCACGTCATCATATTCCTGAAGATGCTCGCGATCGATGCCTTCGTTGCGAAAAAGCCTTCCGATCTCGAACACGCGCTCATAGCCGCCCACCAACAATCGCTTCAAAGAAAGTTCCAGCGAGATACGCATATAGAAATCCTGATCGAGCGCATTGTGATGCGTCTTGAACGGTTCCGCATCGGCACCGCCCGGGACATGCTCGAGCACCGGGGTCTGCACTTCCAAAAACCCTTCTTTCGTCAAAAACTGACGGATGGTCTGCCAGAAAATATTCTTCTTACGGAAAAGGTCGCGCGTTTCCGGATTCATCAGAAGGTCCAAATAACGGCGGCGGAGCAATTCTTCCTCATCCTTCAATCCGTAGAATTCGGTCGGGATCGGCCGCATGGATTTGCCCAGCATGACCCACTCTTTCACCTGCAACGTCCGCTCGCTTTGCTTCGTCAAAAACAGCGTCCCTTCGATCTGCACGAAGTCCCCCATTTCCACCGCACTGACGAACAATTGATAGCGGGCCTCATCCATCTCGTCCTTTTTCAAAAAGATCTGGATCTTGCCGCTCTCGTCCTCGATATGCGCGAACGCGATCTTGCCCATGGAGCGCAGCGACTTCACCCGTCCTACCAAAAAGATGGTCTGTCCTTGCAGCTCATCGAACTGCTCCAGGGCTTTTGCATTCTTCATACTGCGCTTGGATACTTCCGGATAGATTGATTCACCAGCCGCTTTGAGCTGCTCCAATTTATCGAGTTTGGTTTGGATGATATCTTCGCGCATACGTATTGTTTCGTTGTTAGGATAGTTTACACTTTACTTCACTGTACCGTATCCGGCAGCGAGACGCAAGAAAAGGGCCTTGCGAATACAAAGCTCCCTTCCTGACTTCCGATCGCGTCGATCGATTATTTCACTTCCAAGATTTCGTATTCCATTTTTCCGGACGGCGCTTCGACGGACACTTTCGCACCCTTCTTCTTACCGAGCAACACGCGGCCCAAAGGCGACTCATGGGAGATCTTTCCTTCGGACGGATTGGCTTCGTTGGATCCGACGATATGGAAATCCATTTCCATGGTCGAGATTCTCGCACGCACGATCGATCCGACCTGCACTTCCGAAGTCGAGCCGTTGGTCTTGGCAACCACCGCCTCTTTCAGTTGCATCTCAAGCTCCGCAATACGGGATTCATTCTCGTTCTGCTGATGCTTCGCCTCGCTGTATTCCGCATTCTCGGAAAGGTCTCCCTGTTCCTTCGCTTCCTTTATGGACTGAGCGATTTCCTGTCGTAAACGGACCTTGCGGTCGTCGAGTTCATTTTTCAATTTGTCCAAACCTTCTTGTGTAACGATTCTCATTTTTTATGCATTATTCTTTAAAAAATCCCTCCATACTTTTTATGAAAAGACGGTCTTCAACTCGTATTGAGTTTTTATATGATATCAAAACGCAGGACATTGTCAAGCTCAAAATGACAATGCGCATTGACACTTTTTGCCCATGTGTCGCCGATTATCGCTTGTGTTCACCGAAATACCACCCCAGTATTTCCTTGCTTATCGGCACGGCATTGTATCCATGTTCTTCCTGACCTTCCGTCAGCACGATCATGGCGATTTCCGGGTTATCATAAGGGGCGAACACTTCGAACCAGCCTTGGGTTTTCTTGTCGCTTCCGAACTCCGCCGTTCCCGTTTTTCCCGCAACCTGGATCGGCAGATCACTCAGCGTTGTCGCCGTCCCCTCCGTCACGGTTTTACGCATACCCTCGCGAACCACCTGGAGTATGTGATCGCGCAGGAGATGGTCGCGGATCACCTTCGGCGCGATCGTGGTCACCTCTCCGTCGGCGCTCTTGATCTGAGAAACGATATGCGGCGTATACAGCGTCCCGCCATTGGCGATAGCCGCGATAGCGTTGATCATCTGCAGCGGCGTCGCCAGCACGAAGCCTTGCCCGATGGAGGCGTGATAATCGTCCCCGATATACCACCGCTCACCTATCTTTTCTTTCTTCCATCCCGGATCAGGGATGAAGCCATCCGCCTCACCGGGTATGTCGATACCGGTCTTCTCGCCCAATCCGAACAGATTATCATATTTTTTCATGATCTCCATGCCCATCCCCCGGATACTGCCATAGCCTCCGCCGACCGAATAGAAGAACACATCGCTGGATACCGCGATAGCCTGCCGCACATCCGTGAATCCGTGAACCTTCCAGTCGCCGAAGAAAAAGCTCCCCAATTGGATGCCTCCGCGGCTCTCTATCTGCGTATCTTCATCGATCACCCCCTCATTGAGCGCGGCCCCGGCCAAAATAGGCTTGATAGTCGATCCGGGGGGATATTCTCCGGACACCGCGCGATTGAATAGCGGATTGGCAGGATCCTCGAGCAGGTTCTTGTAGGACTCGGCGTCGATGCCGCCCGCGAAAAGATTATTATCGAAGCTCGGATAGCTCACCAGGGCGAGCACGGCTCCGGTGCGCGGGTCCAGCGCGATCACCACGCCCTTCGTTAAGCCGCTCGTTTCCAACTGCGATTGCAGCACATCGAAAATCTTTTTCTGCAGATCCGCATCGATATTCAATATCAAGTCGTCGCCGGCTGCGGGTGCGATGATGCCGAGCTCTTTTTGCACCTTGCCGACCGCATCGACCTCGACCTGATGCGCGCCGTGCGTGCCGCGCAGATATTGCTCATAACTTTTCTCGACGCCCTGCTTGCCTATCGAGTCAGTGAGCAGATAATCAGGATGCTGATCCAATTCCTCCTTGCGGATCCTTCCTTCATACCCGATGATATGCGAAAAGATCAGGCTGTCGACATAATTCCTTGTCGCTGACTTGAGCAGGCTCACGCCAGGAAAGTCCCGGCTCTTGCTCGAGAAAATAAGCACCTCTTCTTGCGTCAATTGCTCTTTGATGGGCACGGGCAGAATCGACTTTCCCTTGATCTTGGAAAGCATCTCCTCCTGTTCCTCGGGAGTGAAGCTGAAAATGTCCTGCAGCGCCGCCACTTCCGCCAGGCGAGCCCCCTCCTCTTGGGGGAAGTCGGCCGGTATGGCGATCAGATCGACGCTTGGCGTATTGTTGACCAAGACCTTGCCGAATCGATCATAAATCCCTCCTCGAGGGGCCGGGATAACGATGGAACGGACGCTGTTTCGCTTGGCTATGTCCTGATAATATGCCCCCTTCACGACATTGAGGAAAAACACCCGCCCGCACAAAACACCGAGCACTAAAACGCTCACCCACCAAAAAACGGGCAACCACATGCGATTGATCGGCCATTCAATTTTAGCCGCATCTTTTTCGGTCATAGTCAAAACAGCATCGTCTATTTCGTTGCCGGCCATCCGTTTAATCGTATGCGTTCTTCGTGTGGTAAACATAATATCTTCAAAAAATAATCCCTATCGCTTCACTACGACACGGTCCTCATAGAAATTGAGCGCGTGGCTGATCCTGAGCGTAATGCCATACAGCAGCAGGAAAAGTATCGAATTTACGAGCATGCCCGCAAACATTCCTTCGGTCGAAACATACGTCCACAACCCATCACTCGATAACGGCTCTCCCAAAGCCATGCGTCGCACGATCCATATGGAGGGAATGTAGACGATATTCGCAACAATCATAAAAAGCACGGCCAATCCCGTTCCGGAGGCCCGATGCTCCACCAAGAACCTCCTGGACAGAAAGCTGATGCCATAAGCGAACGCGATGAGCACCATCGGCGTGACGCCCACGACATCCATACTCAATACATCAGATAAAAACCCCAGAAAAATGATCCATGGCCACGTTGCGAAGAAGCCTCGCGACAGGATGAGCGCGATAGTCGTTGCCAGAAGAGCATTCGCGGATGCCTGCGAAAAAACCACATTCAAAAAAGAAATCTGGAACAGGACAACCAGAAAAAGGAACGCGGATTGGATAAGGAAACTCACCATAGCTTGATTGGGCGCAGGATATATATCGCGCGCGACGAGTTTAAAGATCACCCTTTATGACGAAAACGGTTCGCAGTTTCGAGAACGTGATCGCTGGAACGAGCGTGACCTGCTGAAATAATCGATCCGAGGAGGGCCGCGCGATATCGACTTTCCCGAGTAGAAGCCCTCGCGGGAAATCGCCGCCCAAACCGGAGGTCACCACGGAATCGCCCTGCTTGAGCACATCCGACAGCAGGACCGTATC
>JAQTRS010000016.1:1588-5850 GCA_028711705.1 Candidatus Moraniibacteriota bacterium | reverse complement strand
AAACCGAAGCATTGACCGAAACCCGTAAGAAGATCATCATGACCCAAAGACTCAGAGCACAGGGTGAAGCAGACGCCGTGAGTGAAGTGAGTGTAAAACTAGAGGGATTGGAGAGAGAATTGACATTGGACACCGAGATGATACAGCAGGCGTATGAAGCAGAAGGGTTGAAATTACAGCATAGAGGGGTGGAAGAATGCAGAAAATAGCGATGAATTGGATAAAAGGGGATAAGAAGGTGAATTACGAAGCAAGAGAGACCACCCTGGGGTGCACCAACAGCGACGGTATCAGCCAAGCGGGTGAACTTCATACCCTGAGTGAACTGGGCGTAACCTCCAACACCGTATCCAACGGTAACATTCAAATCGCCGCCGGAACCTACACTAAAACCAACGGAACAACAGGAACCAGTGGAACCCTTAACCTCACTGAAGATACCGGAAATGCCGGAAATCTAAACTTCTCCCAAAACCCTTTTTACAGCGAGTTTACCGATCACCTCACCCTCACCGATACGGCTTTGGCTCTTCCTGATATGCAGGGGAGCGGGATGGTGCGTGTGAATAATCAAAATTATAGAAATCAAAGGAGAGTGGCATGAAATATTTATTGGGATTAATCATTATCGGTCTATATTTTATATTTCTCGATTCATATATTCTCAAAATAGTATTGACCATTTTGACAGGAATAGTTATTTACAAGTATGAGATTCGTGAGGATAAAAAGATGGTTTCAATGGGACAACTAATTGCAAAATTATTCATCGTGAGTGTGATAGCTTTTATAATCCTTTTGGGTATGTATTTCTTTATGGGTGATAGTGGGGCAGGAGACGGACACGTCTCAATAAGAAAAAAATTGCATGTCACGATAAAAGATAATAATCCTTGTTTTTATGTAGATTCATATGAAGGTATTGATAACTTTGAAGTCTATCGTATCAGTGTAACGAAACTAAATGATTCACCCAAAGCTTCAGAATCGTATTGGTGTGTAGGCTTTTGTGGTGATAAGCATACGCAAATCAATATACCTTTTTCTGCTTTAGAAGGGGTAGATCAGTGTATACAGTATGGAGTAATAAATGAGGTATTTTCTGCTTCTGCTAAAAAACTAGAAACGGATACTTTATATAACATTGAAATTGAAGGTTCTAAGAAGAATATACCTTTGAACAATTTAAAAGATGGTGATGAAGTTGATGCAGAGTTATTTTTCCAGTTAGTTAAAAATCCAAAAACTGGTGAAATACAAGCGTTAACAAAATAAAAATATAACTTAAGGAGCAATTATGAGAAATTTAACGCCCGGCGAAATCAATATGTTGAGAGATGTCTTTGGAGATTCTATCAACTACAACGAAGTAATGATACACCCTACAGGGTTGCCAGCACCTGGTGTAACGTTATTTGGTGATGTATATATTAATTCTGGAACCGCTTTTAATCCTGAAAGTAACCAATATCAAAGTGATTTTAGTAAAGCTAATGCAGATGATCAAGCTTTATTTTTTCATGAGATGACACATGTATGGCAATCGCAAAACGGCTATCCAACCGGTCCTATAGGTTTTGATTTGCAGGGCATATATAAAACAGGTGTTGTTAACCCATACGATTATACTATTGATTCTGATTCAAATAAATCGTTTAAAGATTACAATATGGAACAACAGGCAAAACTTATAGAGGATTACAAAAAATCTTTATTAAAACCTGATGCCTATACACAAGCACAAAAAGATGCGCTTAGAGGGTTAGTAGGAGACTTTATCAATTCTGATAAGGGGAAAGAATGGTTACCAACAAAAGAGTCTCTTCATGATATATTGAGAAAATTTAGAGAAGGCTTGCTTCACAAAATTTCCGATCCAGTTAACGACCTCTGGCACGCCTTCAAAAACTGGGTTGCTCCCCGCCGCGACCCCCTCGTCCTAGACTTAGACGGAGACGGTATCGAAACACTGGGGGTCAACGCAACGACCCATGTGGTATTCGACTATGACGGTGACGGAGTAAAAACAGGGACGGGATGGATAAAGGGAGATGACGGTTTCGTCGTACTGGATCGTAACGGTAACGGCACTATCGACAACGGCGGAGAACTCTTCGGGGATCAAACTCTCGTAAACGCTGTAAAAGCAACGGACGGATTTGCGGCGTTGAGTGCTGAGGATACCAACCATAACGGCAAATTCGATGCAGGTGATACCAACTTTACCAACGTCCGAATCTGGCAGGATACCAACAGTGACGGTATCAGCCAAGCAGGTGAACTTCATACCCTGAGCGAACTGGGAATAACCTCGATCAACCTCACTTCGACAACCTCCAACACCGTATCCAACGGAAACGTCCAAATCGCCGCCGGAACCTACACTAAAACCAACGGAGATACAGGAGAGAGCGCAACCCTTAACCTCACCGAAGATACCGGAGATGCTGGAAACCTAAACTTCTCCCAAAACCCGTTTTACAGTGAGTTTACCGATCACCTCACTTTGACAGATACGGCACTAGCACTTCCTGATATGCATGGGAGTGGGATGGTGCGTGACCTGCGCGAAGCTTCGACCCTCTCGGCGGGATTGACGAGTACACTGCAAACCATGAGCACGACCTACGAAACCCATGATCAGATGATGGCGCAGATTGATACGCTGTTGGGACAATGGGCTGGGACTTCGAGTATGGCGACGAGTGTACAGATGGCAGAAGCAAACAGGAATGGTCTTATTTACCTTCCAAGTCAAAGTGCTGCAGATATTGATTTGTATTTCAGAATGACAAATAGTGGTGGCTCATCAATTGCGTCAGCTACTGATTTGCAACGTTATCAATATTTAGAATCTGAGCAAACTCGTATTTCAGAAATGATTGGTGTTTTGGAAGAGTTTAATGGAGAGCATTTTGTCACGGTAGAACCTAATAGTATTCAAGCAGGGAGCGGAACCGTTACGAGCATACGTAGTGATGCTACCTATACGAGTCTATTTGTAGGATTGTCAGCTGCACAGGTAAGTTTTATTGAACAAAGCTATGCGACACTTAAACAATCTGTGTATGACGGATTGACTATGCAAACACGATTAAGCTCCTATCTGAATGCTGTTAAGTTGACTGTTGCAGATAATGGTATTGCTATCGATATGGGCGATATGATTCATTTATTAGATGAACGAAAAAATACAAATATAATTAATGCAATTATTGATTGTATAGAATTAAATAAATATATAAATAATAAGTTAATTTTAATTGATGCTCATGCGATGGACTTATTAAATAATTGGTTTATTGGATTAGATGATGATGTAATTGGAATTACTAAAAGCGAACAACAGCTGATTAACACAATAATTGGCTCATCTTATCAAATTGGAATGGATATTGACGATGTTTTGACAACAGGTGTAAGAGATGACATTGTATTAGGTCTAAGTGGCAACGACGTGATCAGCGCCGGATACGGAGATGATATCGTTTACGGAGGCTTGGGCGATGACGTGCTGTACGGAAATAGCGGAGCTGATTTCCTTGATGGCGGAGACGGAAACGATACGATCATTGCGGATGATGAGAGTAACAATGGAAATACCCCCTATTCAGACACCCTGATAGGAGGAAAAGGCAACGATACACTCCAAGGGGGTGCTGGGGATGATATGTATGTATTCAACATAGGGGACGGGGCGGATACGATTTATGATTACGACGCCTTGATTGCTTATGGTATAGACAATGGCCGGTATAACGCCGGAAACGATACGATCCAGTTCGGTGAGGGGATTAGCGCGAGCGATATACGATTCTATGCCAGCGGGAATAATCTGATCATCCAATACTCCAACAGCGATCAGATTACAGTCAAAGACTGGTATTTGGCAAACAATACTATCGAAAATATTAAACTCTTTGATGGGACGACGGTAGCAGTATCGAGTATCACGGCAGTGATGAGCGAGGGCGCGGATGTATTCAATAATACTAGTGGACATCAGTATACCGTTGACGGACAAGCGGGAAATGATACGATCACTACTGGGTCGGGTGCCGACACGATCAACGGCGGTGACGGTAATGACACGATTGCAAGCGGAAGCGAAGTCGATATGCTTGACGGCGGAGAGGGCAACGACGTGATCAGCGCCGGATACGGAGATGATATCGTTTACGGAGGCTTGGGCGATGACGTGCTGTACGGAAATAGCGGAGCTGATTTCCTTGATGGCGGAGACGGAAACGATACGATCATTG
>JAQTRS010000016.1:0-1488 GCA_028711705.1 Candidatus Moraniibacteriota bacterium | reverse complement strand
GGATTAGCGCGAGCGATATACGATTCTATGCCAGCGGGAATAATCTGATCATCCAATACTCCAACAGCGATCAGATTACAGTCAAAGACTGGTATTTGGCAAACAATACTATCGAAAATATTAAACTTTTCGATGGAATCAATTATGCTTTAAATACGTGGAAAATAGGGACTTCAGGCAACGACACCTTATCCGGAACCAGCAAGATGTATGGCGGATTGGGTGATGATACGTATATCATTGACTCGATCGATGATAGTGTTATTGAACACGTTGGCGAAGGGATTGATACCGTCAACAGTTCCATTAGCTATACATTAACTTCGAATGTTGAAAATCTGACTCTAACAGGATCAGCAGCTATTAATGGAACGGGGAATAGCGCGGATAATGTTCTTATTGGAAATAGTGCCAATAATACTCTAACAGGCGGAGCCGGGAATGATACACTCGATGGCGGAGCCGGTGTCGATACCCTCAAAGGGGGCACAGGTGATGATACCTATGTTATCGATACTACAGCGGATACCATCGTCGAGAATGCCAATGAAGGAACCGATACTGTACAGTCGAGTGTAACGTATACCTTGGGAGCAAACTTAGAAAACCTCACCCTCACAGGAACAGCTGCAATCAATGGAGTTGGAAACAGCCTCAATAACATTTTAATCGGAAACAGTGCGAACAATACCCTCAATGGAGGTATCGGAGCCGATATTATGATGGGTGGAGCAGGAAATGATGTTTACTATGTCGATAATATAGATGATAAAGTTATTGAAACAACAACGGCGACCAGCGGGATTGATGCGGGAGGAAGTGATCTGGTTATCAGTACTGTCAGCTATACTCTAGGAGATTATATTGAAAGTTTGCGGTTAAATACGTCCAATGCAGCCAATGCGACAGGTAATAGTCTCAGTAATAACATTTATGCCGGAGCAGGAGATAATATTTTAGACGGCGACGCAGGAAATGATAATCTTTCTTATGCCTATGCAACGTCTGGTATCAGTGTCAATCTTGGTATAACCACAGCACAAGATACTATCGGTTCGGGTATAGATACTATCCTAAATATCGAGAATTTGATCGGAAGCGACTATAACGATAATCTTATCGGAAATAGTGGAGCAAATATCCTCGTCGGCAGGAAAGGTAGCGATTCCCTAAACGGTGGAACCGGAAACGATACTTACACCTTTTACGTTGGTGATGGAATCGACAGTATCTTTGATCACGACATGAGCGGAAATACTAATGGCGGAACTGATACGGTCAAATTTACTGCAGGAATTAGCGAGAGTTCCGTAGCCTTTTACATGAACGGTAACGATTTAGTGGTTTCATACGGCGGAACTGATACGGTTACGATTACAAACCAATCCGTAGCTGAAAATGCCATCGAAAAAGTATCTCTCAGTGACGGAAACTATCTGACGTCTAATGATATCAACACGATTATCCAATCCATGAACTCATACGCAT
>JAQTRS010000015.1 GCA_028711705.1 Candidatus Moraniibacteriota bacterium | reverse complement strand
TTGTATCGGCTCCTGAACCCCCATTTAGGTTATTATTGGCACTGTTTCCGATTAAAATATTATTGAGGCTATTTCCAACTCCATAGATTGCAGCTGATCCGGTTAGAGTCAAGTTTTCTAAGTTTGCTCCTAAAGTATAGGTAACACTCGATTGTACGGTATCGGTTCCTTCATTAGCATTTTCAGTAATGATATCGGTTGTAGAATCGACAATATATGTATCATCTCCGGTGCCCCCTTTGAGGGTATCGACACCGGCTCCGCCATCAAGCGTATCATTACCTGCTCCGCCTGTTAGAGTATTATTGGCACTATTTCCGATAATGATATTGTTTGCACTATTCCCAGTTCCATTGATAGCTGCTGATCCTGTTAGAGTCAGATTTTCTAAGTTTGCACCGAGTGTATATGTAACGCTTGATTGTACGGTATCGGTTCCTTCGTTAGCATTTTCCACAATGGTATCGGTTGTGGTATCGACAACATACGTATCATCTCCAGTGCCTCCTTTGAGAGTATTAGTTCCGGCTCCGCCATCTAAGATATTATTAGCACTATTACCGATTATTGTATTATCCCATGCGTTCCCAGTCCCGTTGATAGCATCTGTTCCTGTAAGAATTAAAGTTCCGACCTCATTTGCAAGCGTATACGTTACACTCGCTTGTATGGTATCGGTTCCTTCATTCGCATACTCAATTACAACATCGCCGACATTATCTACTATATAAGTATCATCTCCGGCTCCGCCGATAAGTGTATCAGCACCTGCTCCGCCATCGAGAATATCATTACCGGTTCCACCGTTAAGGATATTATTTCCGCTATTACCAATAAGGGTGTTATTAAGAGTATTGCCGGTGCCATCGATATTAGCGGTTCCGGTAAGAATAAGTTTCTCTACATATCGTCCGCCAATACCATAGGTGATACTCGAATAAACGGTATCGGTTCCTTCATTAGCATTTTCAGTGATAATATCGCTTGCATTATCTACATAATACGTATCATCTCCGGCTCCGCCGATAAGTGTATCAGCCCCTGCTCCACCATCTAAGATATTATTTCCGCTATTCCCGATAAGAGTATTGCTTGCACTGTTTCCTGTTCCATTGATTGCAGCTGTTCCTGTCAAAGTCAGATTTTCTGCATTTGATTCTAAAGTATAGGTAACGCTCGATTGTACGGTATCGATCCCTTCGTTTGCATTCTCAATTACTACATCGTTTGCATTATCTACATAATATGTATCATTTCCTGTTCCTCCACTGAGAGTATCTGCGCCTGCTCCACCATCTAGAATATCGTTACCTGCCCCACCGATTAGGGTATTATCAGCACTATTTCCGATAAGAGTATTGTTAGCACTGTTTCCAGTTCCATTAATTGCCGCTGTTCCTGTTAGAGTCAAGTTTTCTAAGTTTGTTCCCAAAATATAAGTAATATTCGATTGTACGGTATCTGTCCCCTCTCCTGCAAGTTCTATAACGCTATCACCGATATTATCTACATAATATGTATCGTTCCCAGTTCCCCCACGGAGGGTATCGGCACCTTCACCACCAAATAAGATATCGTTACCTGCCCCACCGATTAGGATATTATCTGCACTATTACCGATAAGGATGTTGTTTGCGTCATTTCCTGTTCCATTTATAGCCGCTGTTCCGGTCAAGGTCAGATTTTCTAGATATTTTCCTAATGTATAAGTAATGCTTGATTGTACTGTATCGGTTCCTCCCATATCTGTACCTAAATCAGGGTTCCTTGGTGTTGTACCTACTACCCCAGACAACAATATCGTTTCGTATATAATATCTCCAGTATCGTCGACTACATAAGTATCATCTCCACTCATACCATAAAGCTGATCACTCCCAGCGCCACCATCAAGGACATCATTGCCAGATCCACTCCATAAGATATTATTTCCACTATTACCGATAAGAATATTATCCGCATTGTTCCCAGTCCCATTGATAGCCTCCGTTCCTGTGAGCGTTAAATTCTCGAAATTCGCACCCAAGATATAAGTAAAACTTGATTGAACCGTATCAATACCTTCATTCGCATTTTCAACGATGATATCCGATGTGGTGTCTATAACATACGTATCATCACCTGTTCCCCCTTTGAGGGTATCAGCACCTTCTCCGCCATCGAGGAAATCATTTCCTGCTCCCCCGATTAGAATATTGTTTGCACTGTTCCCAATGAGAACATTGTTTAATTCATTCCCTGTTCCATTAAGAACAGATGTTCCTGTCAATATTAAATTCTCGATATTTTCGCCAATGCTATAATCGATTGAGGATACGATCGTATCATTTCCTTCATTCGCACTCTCGATAATTTTACTATTTAAATTTTCAACGTAATAGGTATCATTTCCTTTTCCGCCACGAATATTATTCCCACTATAATCGCCCAAGAGAATCGAATCATCACTACTCCCGAAGGTGATGGAATTATTCTCTCCGTTGATAGCAATAAGATTTACTCCTGAATTTTCAACAACCACGTTTTGATTACCTGAGGCATTAATAACCTGCATAGTTTGCCCGTTGGAGAGGCGTACCGTTGTACTATCGGCTCCTAAGGTAACAAAACTGCTAGCTACCTCTGCATCAGTGTCTTTTGTCGCAAATATCGCATCGGCGATTTGCCCTGTAGTACCATTTGTATAAGTAAACGTGCTTTTATCACTAATAATATTCTCATTATTGTATTCGAATCCACCATGTTCTACAGACAAATTAATCGAAGCAATACCCAACTGAGAAAGTGTATAAAGTTCTGTTGCTTGACTGATTCCGTCACTGTTTTTATCTACCCATACTTTCAAAGTTTCAAAAGCAGCATCATTTTTGTCAATCAGGGTATCATGATTACTATCCAGCTCCGCCAATGCGGCAAAAGCCGAGGTTGCAGTCGATGACGTTTTATCAGAAAAAAGTTCTGTTGCATCATCGATCATTCCATTTCCATTTCTATCTCGTACCAAGAACCCCTCATCCGGCGTAATCCATCCGGTTTGTACTTTCGTACCTGTCGCATACATATCGAATAGAGGAGAAATAGAGGTAAGATTGGTTGTTCGCACATCGTTTCCGACTAGATTCAATACCAATGGTGTGCCGAAGAACTTTAGTACTTTTTTCACCGCACTTTCGACACCGTGCGCAACATCTTGAACGATACCTCCAGCCGTAATAAAGAACTTATCAATTTTATACGTTATCTCAAGAATATTCATCGTTGTATGAACGACTTCGTTGGTGAATGTTGGAGAAATAATTGCACCGATAGTGAGTAGCGCGGCTACTGGAGCTGCAATTTGTGGACAACAATACATACCGACACTGAGAAGTGCATTGATACCGCTTTGGTCACTAGGATGTTTAACATAGTCGTAGATATTGTAAGCTGCCAAAGCTCCATCAAAATAATGCAAATTATGTAATCCTGGAGTGCCTGACGCTATGTCCAATATATTGACTGTGCTTTTTGCCGCCATAATAATATTTGGTACTGAGGGATCTTTTAATGCTGATATTACGGATAAGGCTGCTCCGCCGTATGCCAGCATATCTTGCACTGTCTTCAGACCATCTACTGGCGAAAGACCTAAAGCGTTTACTACTTTTTTCTGAAACTCTTCATCTATCTGAATACCGGCAGAAAGCGTTTGTTGAAGCGCACTTGCGATTTTAAGCGGGTCTGGATTTTCGAATGCATCTAATATACTGATCAAAGAGCCTCCACCATCGGCAACCCATAGATTTACATTACTAACATTCGTTCCCAAAAGAGTTGCAACCCCTTGTTTAAACGTTGGACTTAAAACTCCTCCGGCTAGGATAACTGCTTTAACTGCTGTAAGGATATTTAAGGTCGTTGGATTTGCCTGCGCCAATAAAACAGAGCTATAACCGTTTTGCAGCGACTGAAGGGCAGGATCGTTTTCTGCCAACGCATTCGTTATAAAATATTCATTAAATACGCTCTGGACAGTGACAACAGCGGTATTAAATTGTTGTCCGAGCCAGATAGCGTAAGTATCGTCTGATGTAAAGGTTTGATTTTCAACGATATTATTACCAGTATAACTTTTGTTTGTCATATCCAAAGCAGTACCTAACATCGAAGTATTGTTAACTCCGAGAGTCTGCAACAACGGATCAGTTGCCTCTCCCGCTCCAACCTCTGAAAGTCCTTTGAGCCCTTGCAAATGTAATGCAAGAGCGAACTCTTGCGCCAAGAGGTTATCGGTTGCGATTCCTTGGATCAAACCACTCGTAGTCAGTTGCCCTTCGAAGTAATTTTGGACTTCTGTGATATTATTTAAGATATCGGTGATAGCGATTTGTTGGTGGCTGATCATGCCATCTCCGTCATAAATCGTCATTACCCGCGAATCGTAACACTCACTATTTCCAGAATAGGTAAATGTCAACTCTTCAATATTGCCGTTGTTAAAATTATATTTGCTAACTTCATTATAACTGCCTGTTTCATTTGTATCAAATGAAATATCCATAGCAATAGAAGAGCCATATTGATTGTCTTTAATTGTGAGGGCGAGATTAGTTCCATCTTTTAATGGAACAATCGGTAAAGAATAACTACAGCTTCCATCAGCATTATATTTCAACTGAAGATCTTGTGATTGCATTCGAGACCAATCGATATTCATCACATTAATACGTGTATCAAAGATAGAATCAGTACAATGATTTATAATATAAAAATCGGCTAGGTACTCTGCATATGTTAAATTTTTCGCATTTGATGGGTGGGCAAATCCATTATAATATTCACCTCCTATATTTACGGTGACTGAATCTATACTATTGAATGATGAAATAAGGGGAATACTATTCAGGTTAATATTATCATCCTGAACAATTTGATCCAGTTGAGACATGTATCCACCAGTCCCTTCGGGGTCCGAATGCATATATGATCCCAACTGTTTTGCGACAATATATTCTGCACTAAGAGCAACTCCCTCTTTCATTAAACCGTTTTCAACTGCGTCCAATGGATTTAGGATTGGAATGTTCTCACCTGTACCGCCAGGCAATACAGCATGACCAAGTTCATGGGCAATTACCGTTGCGAATATATCTTGCGCATCGACATTATTGTCCCCTGAACCAGGAATCATAATAGGATCGATAGTAATAGTTTTTTTACTCCCAACTGTAGTTGTTGCAGTCCCCTTAGTCGACTCACCAATTTTAAAAGTGTAATCTATATTATCCCCATAGGTATTAAGCAAGTTTGTGAGATAAGGGGATTTTTCCGCGGCAGAGACGATTGCCTTATAGGCATCTGAAGATACCCCGCCTAACCCTTCTAATGCATTTAATGCATTTTCGCTTAACGATACAGATGCGGTTTCCATTATTTTTTCTCCTCAATTTGAAATGAAAGTTCATAAATTGAACCGTCATGGTGTGTCCAAAGCCCCATGATTTTTTTCAATTTTTCCGTGTCTTTTTTATATAAAATCAATGCATTGCCATACTGAGAAGTTGGGGGAGGTGGTGTCCATCCCTCCGGAGGAGGATTTTGATCAAATTCCCACCCTTTGCCGAAGAGTTTTTCGATTTGTTCAAAAGAAACAGCCCCCACTACAAACGAAAGGCTTATCCAGCTACTTTCTCCACGTTTAAATCCAGTTTGAACACTGCTTACTATTGGTTGAGTCTCTTTATCTGATAAAGATTGCAAATATTTAAAATTTTGCCCACAGGAACGCAGATTCCCGCCATCAACAAAATGATCGATTCTTTTTCCCAGATAAATATAATTAGTATGCAGATCTTCGCTATCACCACCGATGATATGCTTCAATGTTGATACTGCATAAAAATCAGCATTTAATAACCAATCATGCTCATATACATATTTGAGATTCAATAAAAGCTCTTCTACCGTTTTTGGTTCTTTGAGAACGCTGTAGTCATAATGTTGAATTAGGTGTGCCGTTTGTTTCATGATAAACTCCGTATTAATTGATTCATCAGCAAATATTTGTGTCGTACAGCCTAAAGTTATAGCTGAAGAAAGACAAATATATTGCATTGCTTTTAGATTGTTTACTAATTTATTTACTTCACTGTAATTCAAACCACTTTCCTTTCTTTTCTAAAATTTTGATTATTCACTATCTTTTGCACTCTTCCCCTCCTCTATGCTGTAATTTCAACGCTTCCGCTTCATACGCCTGCTGTATCGTCTCTGCGTCTAATGTCAATTCTCTCTCCAATCCCTCTAGTTTTACACTCACTTCACTCACGGCGTCTGCTTCACCCTGTGCTCTGAGTCTTTGGGTCATGATGATCTTCTTACGGGTTTCGGTCAATGCTTCGGTTT
>JAQTRS010000014.1 GCA_028711705.1 Candidatus Moraniibacteriota bacterium | reverse complement strand
TATCTGTTGTTTTACATTAAAAAATTAAGTCAAAAACAGTGATTATAAGGAGTTAAGATGCCAAAAGTTTTAGTAGCGATAGCTGAAGGATTTGAAGAGATTGAAGCAATTTGTATTATAGATGTTTTACGTCGTGGAGGGGTTGAGGTGATTATGGGTTCACTGGATACGACACTTCCGATTAAAGGGGCTCATGGAGTTATTATGCATGCTGACCGTCCAATTAAAGGGCTAAGTGCCGATGACCTCGATATGATTGTTCTTCCCGGAGGATGGGGCGGTACAAAAGCATTGGCTTCCGATACAACGGTTCAAGCCCTGCTCAAAGAGATGGATGCCAAAGGGAAAAATATCGGTGCTATCTGTGCCGCACCGTATGCTCTTGAAGCTGCAGGGGTACTTAAAGAGGGGTACACCTGCTATCCGGGCATCGAAGATGATCTTCGCACCGGCGGATTTGAGGGAGACAAGCATGCAGTGGTAGAGAGTGCTAATGTCATGACCTCTCGCGGACCGGGAACGGCAATTTGCTTCGGGCTGGCCATCGTGAAAAAACTTCTAGGTCTAGCTGCGTATGAAAAAGTTCGAGACGGGCTTCTTGCAGGTTATTGTGAAACTCTCTAAAGCGCTTTTTTCATTTCTTTTAATCACTCCGGCAGTGTGGGGAGAGATTCATTTATCCCAGAGTGAAGATTTTACCCAAGAAGGTGCGGGAGAGTATTGTCGTTCGCTTGGAAGCGGATGGCATTTGATGAGTATTGAAGAGATCTATCACCTTCCTAAAACGACCCCGTTTAACCCTGAACACAGCTATTGGTCTTCGGATCAAACGGCTGCTGATAACACAGAGATAGGAACAGGAAGTCAGGGTGATGGAGGGATCATTCCGATGCTCGGGTACAGTTTTTATCCCAAAGAGCGCAATATTACCCTCTCTCCCGGCTGGAAACGTATCTCTGCTGCTTGCACAAATGAGGTGAAACCTAAGCGAATACGAGAGTATCGTATTACACCTGAAGGGATCAGCGATCCGTATTCGGGTATAACATGGCTTCCCCTCGATGCAACCGATAAGCGATCCAAATATACGTATGATGATGCCAAAGAGATGTGCGGCAATCTTACCCTTTATGGGCGTTCATGGCGTTTGCCGACTACCGATGAACTGTACGGTATCGTTGATTATACGTTTACGCGCCCGACAGTCGATATGAAGTTTTTCGGAGTCATGATGCAACGGTATTACTGGACAAGTGATTCGTTAAACGACAAAGAAGCATATGTGGTTGGATTTAAACTCGGAGGCATTGCGACTGCACCGAAAAAAGAATCGGTACATGTACGGTGTGTGAGCGAAGAAATACAATAGTCTATTGAAATGTCTAAATTAATACATACTTCGTAGTGTCAAAAATTGTTATGTCTATTAGGTATAGCTCAGTGGCTGAATTGATGTCGGTATGGTGATGATTGCTATTACTATATCAATTCCGAATAACTTTCACATTCTCAGTATAACGATCCGGTGCAAGACCGCAAGGGGGTTTGTGCAGAAGAGGTACAGCTGGACCAGTTGTACGGATGGCATATTGTTCCTGTGATAACTCTCCAAATTGGGAACGTTCTGCTATGACGCTGCCATCGGATTGAAAATACAGATCAACACTTGTTGAACGGATATGTACGATAGGAGCATGTCCAGCACTGAATTTCGGCACAACAACACTCGTCTCATGCCATGCTGGATTCGCTTGCGCTAGTTGCCATCGCACTTTGATAGGAGCGTTCAAATGGTTGATTGCATAAGCCTGAAAGTTACGACTCGTACAGATTGAATTTTCGTTCTCGGGGTAGAATGCTTCAGAACCCAGATCAATACTCTGCCCATCGATTTCAAGACGGGCAATGGGGAGGGTTCCCAAATTGGCGATGTGAAAATCTACCAATGGTACTCCCGTACCCCACAAATCCATGGATTGTGATCCTGAGAGTGAAATAGCAGGCACGACATCGACATGATCCGAGTAATGGTAGTACCAGTACCGGATAACGGATGCTTCACCGCCTTTGAACGACAAGAGATCGATGAAAGTTTTCACATTTGGGAACGCCGTAGGTCGCTTGACAGGCACGAAAGTGGGTTGTGTACTTTCTGGTTTCCCATAAAAAAGATGCATTTCGTTGAAAGAATCGGCCAGTCGGGCAACATTGTAGGCAGTCATATTGTCTTCTTTTCCGTAGTCGTTACCGTAATAGCGGGTGAATGTAATGAATTTTGAAGGGTCATTTCCAGGCATTTCTGCCATACCGTCCGCACTATCGGTAGATTCTTCAGGATCAAGCCATAGGCTGCGCCCGGAGAGATTGACATGTACCTCTTGGATATTGGGATGTGCAGCCTCGATGGCTCGTTTCTGTTGAAGCTGAATGTAATTAAACATCATCTGTACGACCCAGACAGCCAATAGAGGTATCCACATCCAAGCGTAGGTGAGTCTCGGTACGTTACGGCGAAAATAGACGAAAGTTAACACAATATTGGCGAGCAGCAGGGGCACAAGTACTACCGCGGTTTCTAGAAGGATGAGATAGAGGTCACCAATATTGTTTTCCTGATTAGTCAGTGAAATGAGTAGCCAAGCCATAACTAAGGCCGAAATAATTCCAATAATAGGGCCTGCGATGAATTTTTTCATGAGTATTTCCATTGGCAATGGTCTGCCGAATTGTGTATGGACGTGGTTAGTCAATAGTGAATTTTACCTAAATTTTCGCAAAAAATAATAGAGATAGTTAATTTTAAAATAAAGAGAGCTTAGTGTGAAGCTTTTTATGTTCTATTCATCAAGCAGAATCTCGGGCTGTAAATTATTAAATCGATAATTCTATTTTACTGCTTGCGTTTTTGCAAAAGCACACAAATCTCCCATCGTTGTATCCGATAGATTTAGTTGCACCATTAAGATTTCACTCTTTTGATTCGTATGTGATTTAACGGTTTTTCCATGAAGGATGAAAGTTTCTGAAAGCGTTCCTGAAAAATTTTGGTTACAGTCGAGCAAAACCTCAGAGATGTATTCATCATGCAACGGTTCGAATTGTGAGTTGAGCTCACCGATCGGTTCTTTGTATTTGTATTTAAATTTTCCGACAAGAAACTCCCCTTTTACGGTATCTTTTGTTTCAAGCATGGAGTCATACATCGCTCTATACTCCCCACGAATTTTGGTGAATTTTGATCCAAAGAAAGTTTGAGCAGTGTTATCTTCTTGTCCAGGGAGTGTTCTTGAAAACTCAGAAACAGTCCATTTTTCGCTTGCAAAAACAGTAAGGGGAATCAGTAAAAATAGGATCAATCTGTATTTCATTTTGAATTGCATAATTAGCTCCATTAAGATAAGTATGTACCATTTTTAGGGGATTTTAGCATATTATGAAGAGATTTAATAGATTAAAAATAAAGTTTATTTTGCTTAATTTAAACAATAAGTGATAAAATATAATAATCAAATTGAACGCACCGTCATCAGTGTTCATTAATTCTCATGAAGGGCAATAGGATGGTTGCTGTAAAATGGTTGCTGATTATTTTAGGTATGGTTTTGGGTATATTCACCCCATGGAAGTATCAGGTTGTGGATATGGCAGCTCTTCTTTTGGGTTATGCCGCTTGCTATGAATTAAAGTGGCCACGCTTTCAGGTGTTGTTAGAATCACTTTTTGGCGGACTTGCCATGGGGCTTGGGCTACAAGTTATGATTGCTTATGGTATGAAGAACCAAATAATTCCTATGATCATAGCACCCTTGCTCACATGGCTAGTGCTGCGTATCATTTTCTATGGAGTTGAAACTCGCTACACCCTGACACCGATCCCCGCACTTTCCGACCCCACAGATAGCGATGGGGAACAACCACAACAATCTGGACATTCCGCATGGTCTGGTGATACCTCAGGGAAAGCATCCATGGCAGGGGCAGACGGTCGCTACATGATGTACCACTTTTTTTGTAAAAGTGAGATTTGTATGGGTGGACCGACGTATGGCGATGCTGTTTTTACTAATGGCTGCGCATTTATGGGTGTCGGCCCCTCCATCGCACTCTCTGACGATGGCCGTTATGCCGCCATGACTTTGCCTTCTCGTGGGGCGTGGGAAATTCAATTGGCAGATTTGCAGGAAAAGATTCTCTACAAACCCGAAGGTGTGGACAGCTTGTGGGAAATTGACCGTATAGAAGAAGGTATCATCTACGGTCGTTATTCACCTTTGACTTCGAATGCTGCCACTTCGATTTCCATTGCTGAAATAATCGAAAAATCGGAAAAGCAATGTTTGATCGAAGACGATGGCTGGTGGGTGGAAGACTATCCGGAGCGTAAACCTTTTCCAAAGTACGGTGCCGTTAGCGTCATGAGCAGGCAGGGTACACATCGTGTCACGTTCGTGCCCGATCTGAAGCCATTCCGTGACAATCCGTTTAATCGCAGTAGTCATCCCCTTTACACGGTGCTGGTCGATGACGAAATGTTGGGGGTTGAGACGGGTTTTCCCTCAGCACACTGGATAGATGGATTATCCGGCGAGCCAGTGGAGGAGGGGCGTTTTCTGGAGGTTGGCAGGGGAATCATTGATTTCCGTGATCCTGAGAAAAATGTGTTTGATATTCAAAAACATACCGAGCTTCTTTTGAAAGAGTGTGATGAACATACCCACCTCCACCAGAGTCCAGAAATAGAAGACTTGGGCGAAGGCAAGATTCTGGTGAAATATAAGGTTATGCCGAGATCGGTCGGCTGGAATGAGGCCGAAGTGACATACTCCAGCACAACCTATCCTCATGATGAAAATAGCGTTAAATACTGGGATGCCGATGGCAAGCAGCAGCATCAGGAACGCACGCTCGTCGAGCAGCATGTGGAATACATCATCGACTTACCGAAATATAGTGAGATGCAAGATCCAAGAAACTGCACAGAGATTAAATTAATCAACCGTGCCAATCCAGCGTATAAGGCACAACTGGTTTATCAAAACGATTTGCATGTGGGGCGTTTGTATGCAGCTTATACCTGTATCACCTCCTGTGGGCTGACACTGGAAAATGTGATTCACGAAGCTATTTGGTCACATTGCGGTCGCTATCTGGCTGTAGTACATTTTGAATCACCGCCCAAAGTGCCAAGTAAAATCTCCATTATCGATTTTGAAACGGTGAGTGTCAGAGACATTCCAGGCTCTTATGCACTGCCCAGCTTTATCTGGTTCGATGGGAATATGCTGCAATTTACCCATGTTGTGGGTCTGGAAGAGTCCATCACATATGGTCCGGGTAAATTTGAGAGTAAAATGATGCGTCTCACTGAGCTTGAACACGAATCCAACCCGTATGACTTACTCATTGGTTCTGTGGATATACGGCGCACTAAACTCGATAACGTCGCAGAATCAAAACTATCGCAGACAGGCTATGCAAGCGCCAGTGTGAATCAAGTATCGCAACACTGTATCTTGTTTGCACCGGATTTCGATCAGCCTATGTTACAACCGCCATTAGATGTGAGTAAGTGATTTTTATTCAATTGACAGGATTAAGATGCAGAAGAGGCAAAGGAAGCACCAAAATGGATAAAAAGATTATTTTTTTAATCATAATGTTATTGTTAGGAATCACTGCAACAGCAAGTGCACGCGATCTTCCCCGCAGTGACCCAGCGCGTAAAGCAATTTTAGATACTGTACGGAGTTCACCCAAAATCAAGTTTGTGGTAAAGGATCTCTATCGCAGTGGTGACTTTGCGTGGCTGTGTGCCGTGGAATCTAAAAATGGAGTACTCCATAGTGATGAACTGGGACTCTTTGTATTGAAGTATGTCCTATTACTAGATCACGGAAAGTGGATTGCAGAATCGGCAGGTGAAGGTGCGGGAAACGTTGAATGTGGTAGTGAGTTGATATATGGTTCTCCTCCTGCTGAGTTACCTGCATCTGAAGAAGACCTCAAAGCGATATGGAAAGCGGTAATTCACCAAGCACTACTAGATGATTTGAAGTGGGGACATTGGGGTAAAAGTCTTGATGATGGAGTACGGAATATGATTTCCATACTCAAGGCGCACGGCATAGAGGAAGACTTTGTGATTGAGCATCCTAAAGAGAAGCTGGATAAAATGCAATTTGATATTGCCACGGAACAATGCAAGGACGCTCGTTGCAAGAAGGCAATGACGCAGGCCGCCGCCGATCTGCCCCGTCTGCGTGATGATAGTCGAGTCAGCTCACTGGTCTGGGATAACTGTCAGTATGGTCTTCGAATTAATCGGACAGATGTGATCGCAAATTGTGTCGATACCCATATGTTTAAGCCGTATTGCCGTCCTGGGATGCATTATTTTCAGGATAAGAAAGATATCCAACATTGCCTCGGCGACATCCTTCAGCAGTGCCGATCTTTGCCGTTTGCGGACGATGTGACACGCTACACTGTCTGCTTTATGTCAAATTAGAGAGTTGACAGCAGGTCGGGTAGTGAAGTATATTTATAGGAAATAGGAGGAAAAAGTGAGTAAGTATCGTAGTAGCACCAATCGTTTGGATCTCTTTAGCCATATTTTGCCTAGATTATTTATGGTCTCTATGGTTGTTGTTTTACCATATTCGATTTTTGGGGCTGAATTAGCACCTCTCAAGGACACCAAGTTATATCGTGAAACAGCAACGGATTGTCAGCGTCTGGATTTGAGTTCATGGTCTCACCCTACACGAACCGTACTTGAAAAAAACAAAGGGGTTGCCCTTGATTGGGTTGAACTGTGCAACAATCGAAAATACCCTATCTTCGGTGTTCATTTCACTTACGATCCGCAAGGGCAAACCAGAGATTATTTTATTCCGCTTTATTTTGAAATGTTGAAAGCCAATGGCCGTCATCCATTTTCGTTTGTGTCACTGAGCGATAATCTTATTATCAACATCGCGCAAATGCCGAAAAATGGAATCTCGGAAAGATTTGAAGATTTTTCGGAATAGTTTTGGTTGTTCAGTTAGTGGGGTTGTCAATGGTGTTCTCCATTCGCGACATACTTCTTTTGGTAAAACTAGATAAACGAATCACATTTTAGGAACAAGGTTAGTTATGTATTTATTACGGATGTTGTTGTTTACTTTATCATTTATGTCTTTTGTGGCGTGGGGTGCTCCTGCTACACTGGAATCCATTCCAAATCAACGACTGATTAATGGCAGTCATATTGCCAATCCTGATGGCATAATCAGTTCTGTTGCCTCATCTGAAATGGATCGTATACTCATCGATTTGGAAAAAAATACTGGTGTGCAAGTCGCTGTAGTAGCAGTCCAATCCATAGGAGAAAATGATGTTTTTACATTTTCTCAGCAACTTTTTAAGCGCTGGGGTATAGGTCATAAAGATCGAAATGATGGCTTGCTAATTTTACTAGTAAATGATCAGCATGTGGTACGCTTGCATACTGGCTACGGATTGGAAGGTACTTTGACGGATCTGATCTGTCAACGTATTGAGCACGAATACATGATTCCAGCCTTTAAAGAAGGTCGTTATGACGATGGTTTATTGGATGGTTTAAATGTCATTTCAAAGCTGTTATCTGATCCGGCTTATGCACAATCATTCAAACCAGAAAAAAATGAGGCTGATGTAGCCTGGCAAATTTTCAGGAATATTGTCGCCATATTAGGGGTGATAGTCATCCTTATCGCTTTCGCCATTAAAAATCTTGTAGGTCATTTTTCTGCAACATCGGCTAAAGGAAGGCATGCTCCAAGCGAGTTACGTTGGACTCGTATACAATGGCTAACGGCATTTGGAGTAATTCCTGCCATGATTGTTGTGGGTTACGATAATGCTTCGGTCAGCTCGCCTATCCTGATGTGCTCAGCTATGTTGTATGGTTATTTTATCCTGATTACAGTTTGGCAGGCATGGCGGCAGCAACAAGCTGTCAATACTTTGTTTGCGAAAAATTCAAGTAAAAAATATACTGCAATTAATAAGCTAATCTCCAGTCGGCAAAATTTCTGGATATGGATGGCGGTGCTTTTCCCACTGCCATTTTTGTTTTACTACTTCTATTTATCAAGTCGAAAGACGTATTACCGTAATCACCCCAGAAATTGCCCGAAATGCAAGGCTCCAATGCATAAACTCAGCGAGCAGGAAGAAGAGGTATTTCAGTCACAATCGCAGCAAATGGAAGAGACACTGCATTCTGTGGACTATGACGTATGGCAGTGTTGTGTATG
>JAQTRS010000013.1 GCA_028711705.1 Candidatus Moraniibacteriota bacterium | reverse complement strand
GTTTCATCACCAAAGAGATGGAAGCCGCTATTAAGGTCGATACGTTCGATTTTCAAAAATACGGACTGCTCCATGGAAAAGTAAAACACATCGCCGATGATGCGATAGACGATGAGAAACTCGGACCGGTCTATGAGATCACCATCGATCCTAAAGAGACGACACTCAGAGTTGAGGGGAAAGATCTCACCATCAATCCGGGGATGAGTGTTACGGCAGAACTAAAAGTCGGTAAACGCAGAGTGATCGAGTTCTTTATTTATCCGATGATCAAGTATCTCGATGAGGGGCTGAGTGTGAGATGATCCAAATATCCATCGTAGTTCCGTTTTATAACCCTCCGGTACATTTATTCGCCGAGTGTTTACGTGCACTGAAAAAACTGAATCCGTTTGAAGTTATTTTAGTCGATGATTGTTCTACCGATAATCAAGTAGTTGAAATGGCGAAAACATCAGGATTCAAGTATCTTACAACGCCGTATCAATCGAGATTTGACGGAATGCCACATAATCTAGGAGTGCAGTATGCTACTGGAGATTATATCTGCCGCGTAGACAGTGACGACGTATTACTCGAATTGCCGCAAACGATCAATACGGATATCTATTTCGGACGACTTAATCGTGTTAAAGCACCGGAAGGGATCACCGTAGAAGAACTAATCCTTGCTCCGCGAGCTATTTGCAATACGTTGATAACGAAAAAAGAGATATGGCTCAAATACCCATTGGCAGAAGATAATAATGTTTATGCTGATATTTTATTTACATTACGCGCATTACATAACAGTCATACTTATAGTCTTCATCCTACTGTTATTTATATCTATCATAAACATCCCAATTCTATCCAAAACTCTAAATCATTATTTCACCATCGTATGCGTCAAGTACAGACCGTCGCACGCTTTTGTCAGTTGGAGAATATCGAACCTAAACAGGCGATACGGTATTTGGAAATGGCGATGCTCAATGTACGGTATGGAAGCGATAGTTTGAAGGTGGTTAAAAAGAATAATATATAAACACTTGTTATATAAGGATACAGTGTAAGTGGCATGATGTAGATATGTAATGTTGATTTTAAATTTTAGTTGGGGTTTAAAAGTTGGATATTTGACTCATATTTTACAAAAGAATTAATAACTTTAATAACAGTAAGGAGATAATCTTGATACAAGATAAAATAGACACAGAAAAAAGACGAATCCAGTGTAATGGATTATTTCTATCAAGCGGATAGTAAATCATCCAATATCACGATGTACAGTATTAATCTATAAAGTAAAACACAACAAAAAAAGGAAAAACAATGGCATTTGTAAATGAGTATGAGACTAAAGAAGATGTTGAGAAATACGGGTTATTTGAGTTGCGATGTAAGTATAGTCGGGCATTACAACGTGATACGAAAGAGAACTATAAAGACCGTAAACACATTTGGACAATCGACAGAGAAAGAGATGTCTGGTTAGAACCTGGCATTGCTATCTCTGACCCTGATACCGACTATCGAATGCCATTAGGCTATGGGATATACACCCTTTATATTCAGGGGAAATATTATGAAGTAATTTTGACAACCGTTACGGATAAATCAGGTAAAGTCAGTGAAGGTGTGTATGCAAGAACTTGGAAGCTGGTATCTATCCGTCCTACGCCAGAAGATGAGTTCGGTAATACTGGTGCTCAAATAAAGTTTGTTGAAGAGGCTTTAAAAACTGAATCCGCCAAACACTTTTCCGACCCAAGTGTCATCGCAGTACTGAAAGAAGCTTTGGAGGTTTATGGTATGGACGGTATGGAAGGACCTCATGGCCTCAGTCAACGTACCCGTGTCACAAACATTATCACTAAACTAACAGTGTAAGGAGTAGATTATGGGACTAAGTGTAACAGCAGCAGAACTCGAAATAGATAAACTCCTAAACTTAGATTTGAGTGCCGATGAGCTAAAGAACCGTTTGGTATCAGATGTTCTTGAGCAACTGGACGTCACTGATCCAAATGCTAACGCGAATGCAAGAACCATCCTTTACAGTGGTATGGATAGTAATGTAATTGACGAATTAAAATTAGACCCTAATAACAGGATGATCAATAATACAGCGGCATATCAGTTTTTAGAAGACGTAGACACAGGACAACCTAATGCTAAATTAATAGAAGCATTAAGGGAAATTTATGGTACAGATGTTAATCCTCTTGATCCAAATTTTCGCAACACTTCTGCTGGACAATTTCTCGGCGGTATCGACGGCAACCCACGAACCCCCGGCGCATGGGACACGATTTCAAGTAAATTTGTCTCAGAAACAGTTGGTGAGATTCATACACTAACCCCTTATGCAGACATGAATCGTGTTTTTGGAGGTACAGAACTTTCTGAGGCACTTACTAATCCAAAAGTTACCAGTATCAACGGAATCTCGACAGACATATTGCGGGAGATGACACCTGAGAGCCGATTTGCACTTGTCAATGAGTATTCCAGACAACAAGTATCACATCTCGATTTCGGATACGATACAGATGGTGTGATCAAAGAAGTAGATACTTCGAATTATTATAAAGCGATTGGTTCAGATGGAACAGGTACCCCCATTTCAAAAGGTCTTACCAATGTTAGCGGAGTAGAATGGGTCAATTCAAATGAGTCGAAACTACCTAGTGAAACTTTGGCGACAAGAGAAACTGCACTAAAAACATCTCTGAATGAACTCAAAAATATAAATGAAATACATACTAATGCATTAAATAACGCTTTAGAAATAAATGACCTAGATAAAATAGCCAAAGAGAGTGGTTTTCTACATAAACTTGGAACTGTAGGTGCCATTTTAGAGTTTGGATTAATGGCTAATGAAGCAATGGCAGCCTATACAGACGGAAATATTGATAAAGCTAAACAGATCGTCGGTAATTATGCGACTGAGTCGCTTGGAAGCTGGTTAGGAAGTGTCGGAGCAATTACCTTGCTTACACTGGCTTCATCGAACCCTGTTGGTTGGATTGCTTTGGCTGGAGTAGGATTAATAGGGGGAATGTTAGGAGGTTATTTCGCGGGAGAGATAAGTGCAAATATCAATGATCTTTGGAATGCCTTTAAAAACTGGGTTGCTCCCCGCCGCGACCCCCTAGTCCTAGACCTCGACGGAGACGGTATCGAAACACTGGGTGTCAACGCTACGACCCATGTGGTATTCGACTATGACGGAGACGGAGTAAAAACAGGGACAGGATGGATAAAAGGGGATGATGGTTTCGTTGTAATGGATCGTAACGGCAACGGCACTATCGATAACGGCGGAGAACTCTTCGGAGACCAAACTCTCGTAGGCGGTGTAAAAGCTACGGACGGTTTCGCGGCACTTTCGGCAGAAGATACCAACCATAACGGCAAATTCGATGCAGGGGACACCAACTTCACCAATGTCCGAATCTGGCAGGATACCAACAGTGACGGTATCAGCCAAGCGGGTGAACTTCATACCCTGAGCGAACTGGGAATTACCTCTATCAACCTCACTTCGACAACCTCCAACACCGTATCCAATGGCAACATCCAAATTGCCGCTGGAACTTTTACTAAAACCAACGGAACAACAGGAGAGAGCGGAACCCTTAGTCTCACCGAAGATACCGGTAATGCTGGGAATCTCAACTTTTCCCAAAACCCATTTTACAGCGAGTTTAGCGATCACCTCACCCTGCCCGATACGGCATGGGCTCTTCCTAATATGCAAGGGAGCGGGATGGTGCGGGATTTGCGTGAGGCTTCGACACTCTCTGCAAATTTAACGAGTACATTGCAAACAATGAGTAGTAATTATGAAACTCGTGATGAGATGATGGCGCAAATTGATTCACTGCTAGTTGAGTGGGCAAATACGTCGACAATGAAATCCGGTCAAATGGTCGCACAAGAGCTTGGAGGAGATGCCGCTTATCTGGAAACCGGAGATCAAGGTTTATATCATAAGTATTTATGGGCAACGCAACATAATGATTTTTCAATTATGAGTGCCGATGAACGTGTAGCTGCAGAGGTTGTCGCTGCAAAGGTAGAACGACTTGGTACGATAATTGGTCTTTTGGAACGATTTAACGGCACAATTTTTTCTAATACGATCAGCAATCTTGAATCAACATACAATGCAGGAAATAATGTACAGATAAATACATTGAAAGTATTGGAAGGTAAGTCAAATACTTCCAATTGGTTCTATTCTGATCCTTTGGAAGTGAGTTTGTCTTCGTCACAAGTTAGTTTATTGGAACAAAGTTACGATTCACTCAAAAAATTAGTTTATGCGAGCTTGGTACCGCAGACCCGATTGAGTAATTATATAGATGCTCTTAATTTTACTATGAATGAAAACGGTATTAATGTTGATGATACAGCTATGATGCAAATAATTACCAATCAAATATCTACTGATCCTACAAACGCATTTAGAGATATAATTGAAATTCGAAAATATGCAGGAAATGAACTAGGCATACTTGGTTGGAGTAGCGATAACGCTCTCTCAAAAATTTTGGCTGAATCGGACGGGGTATATGATGCGACAAATGTATTCGCCGAATACGGAATGATTATTGCAGATGGATCTTATATAGGGAATGATTCAAATAGTATTATATGGGGCAAAGGCAGAGATGATACGATCAATGCTGAAGATGGCATAGATATAATATATGGAAATGAAGGAAATGATGTTCTTCTTGGTGGGGGCGGAAACGATACCTATGTCTTCAATCGCGGTGACGGGCATGATACGATTTCTGATTACAATCAATACTATTCCAATGCCGGCAATGACACTATTCAATTTGGTGCTGGGATTACAAAAGAAAATCTAATTGTCCGTTCAAATGGAAATGATTTGATTATTGCGCTTAAAGAAGCAGGGAAGGTATTCGAAGAACTAAGTGATACGATTACAATTAGCAACTGGTATTATGCTATTAACAGGATAGAGAATATCACGTTTATAAACGGAACAATCCTGAATACGACTGAAGCAATTCTTGCATTAGAGGCTACGGACGGTAATGATATTATTAGTGGAACCGAGCGCACAGAAATGCTTATGGGAGGAAAAGGTGATGATTTTCTTCAAGGTGGAATAGGAAATGATACCTATGTCTTCAATCGTGGTGATGGGCACGATACTATTTCCGATTATAAAAATATTTATTATTCTGATATTGATAATGACACAATTCAATTTGGTGCTGGGGTTACAAAAGAAGATGTAATTGTCCGCTCTAATGGAAATGATTTGATCATTGCGCTTAAAGAAGAAGGTAAATCATTCGATGAGTTGAGCGATACGATTACAATTAGTAACTGGTGTTACGCTAATTATCGTGTAGAGAACATCACGTTTGTAAACGGAACAATCCTGAATACGACTGAAGCAATTCTTGCATTAGAGGCTACGGACGGTAATGATATTATTATCGGGACTGATCAATCAGATACTCTTTATGGGGCTGCCGGTGATGATACAATTAATGGTGGATCAGGAAACGATACCTATGTTTTCAATCGCGGTGACGGGCATGATACGATTTCTGATTACAGTCAGAATAATTCAAATGACGGTGGCAATGACACAATTCAATTTGGTGCTGGGATTACAAAAGAAAATCTAATTGTCCGCTCTAATGGAAATGATTTGATCATTGCGCTTAAAGAAGAAGGTAAAACATTCGATGAGTTGCGCGATACGATTTCGGTTATGAACTGGTGTATCATGGGTACCAGAATCGAGAATCTCGCATTAGCAGATGGGACAGTACTTAATACAACCGATGCAATCCTTGCATTAGAGGCTACGGACGGTAATGATATTATTATCGGAAGCGAGCAATCAGAAATCCTTGCCGGAGGCAAAGGAGATGACTTTCTACAAGGTAATAAGGGAAATGATACTTATATATTTAATCGTGATGATGGGCACGATATAATATATGATTACTATCGTAATAATACATGGCATATATCTTATGATGGGGGAAATGACACTATTCAATTTGGTGCTGGGATTACAAAAGAAGATGTAATTGTCCGCTCTAATGGAAATGATTTGATCATTGCGCTTAAAGAAGAAGGTAAAACATTCGATGAGTTGCGCGATACGATTACGGTTACAAACTGGTATTTAGTTGATTGGTATTTTACGAGTAACCGGATCGAGAATATCGCATTTTTAGACGGTACGGTACTGAGTACGACCGATGCAATCCTTGCATTAGAGGCTACGGACGGTAATGATATTATCATCGGAAGCGAGCAATCAGAAATCCTTACCGGAGGTAAAGGAGATGACTTTCTTCAGGGTAATAAGGGAAATGATATTTATATATTTAATCGCGGTGACGGGCATGATACAATTTCTGATTACAATCAATACTATTCCAATGCCGGCAATGACACTATTCAATTTGGTGCTGGGATTACAAAAGAAAATCTAATTGTCCGCTCTAATGGAAATGATTTGATCATTGCGCTTAAAGAAGATGGTAAAACATTCGATGAGTTGAATGATACAGTTACAATTAGCAATTGGTGTTTTTCAGGTAGTCGGGTAGATAATATTGTATTTACAGATGGGACGTTACTGAATACAACCGATGCCATTCTGGCATTGGAAGTTACCGATGGTAATGATAATATCATAGGGACTGATCAAGGATTGATACTAGATGCAAAAAGTGGTAATGATGTAATAAGTGTTAGCTTTGGGGTCAATAATGTGATTCATGGTGGAATTGGTAACGATATGGTCAGTACGGGTAGCGGCATAGACACGCTTTACGGAGATGATGGAGATGATATACTCCAAAGTGGTGGCGGTGCAGACACACTTACCGGAGGTAAAGGGGATGATTTTTTACAAGGTGGCGATGGCAATGACACCTATATTTTTAATCGCGGAGACGGGCACGATACCATTTACGATAAATACGATAATTACTACTTGCCTGCTGGCAATGACACAATTTTGTTTGGTGCCGGGATTACAAAAGACGATGTGATTATCCGCTTAAATGGAAAGAACGTGATTATTACGCTTAAAGAAGATGGTAAAAATTTCGATGAGTTAAGCGATACAGTTATGGTCACGAATGGTTATGATGTATACAACCGAATTGAGAATATCGCATTTTTAGACGGTACGGTACTGAGTACGACCGATGCAATCCTTGCATCAGAGGCTACGGACGGTAATGATATTATTATCGGGACTGAACAATCAGAAATGCTTACCGGAGGTAAAGGGGATGATTCTTTACAAGGTGGCGATGGCAATGACACCTATATTTTTAATCTGGATGACGGGTACGATACGATTTATGATTCCAATGTTTACTATCAGAGCTCTACTGGTCTAACTTATTATTACAATGCTGGTAATGATACAATACAGTTTGGAGAAGGAATCAAAAAAGAAGACCTTAAATTCTTGTTTAGTGGAAATAATCTGATTATTCAGTATTCATTGAATGATCAGATTACAATTATGAATTGGGTCGACATCTATAGCCGGATTGAGAATATCGCATTTTTAGACGGTACGGTACTAAGTATGAGTACAACCGATGCAATCCTTGCATTAGAGGCTACGGACGGTAATGATATTATTATCGGGACTGATCAATCAGATACTCTTTATGGGGCTGCCGGTGATGATACAATTAATGGTGGATCAGGAAACGATACTTTTGACGGCGGAATCGGTATCGATACGCTTATAGGTGGAACAGGAGATGATACCTATATTGTAGACACTACAACTGATATCATCGTGGAAAACGCCAACGAAGGAATCGATACCGTACAATCGAGTGTTACCTACACTTTAGGGGCAAATCTGGAAAATCTCACCCTCACAGCATCATTGGCTATTAACGCAACCGGTAACACTCTCAACAACACCCTGATCGGAAACAGTGCCAATAATACTCTCAACGGTAAAGCAGGAGCCGATACGATGATCGGAGGAGACGGAAACGATCTGTATTATGTCGATAATGCAGGAGATCAGGTAATCGAAACAGTAACTGGAGGGACCGGTGACACTATTGTCAGTACAATCAGCTGGACACTCGGAGACAATATCGAAGTGCTTCGGCTCACAGGAAGTAGTGCAATCAACGGTACTGGAAATACGCTTAGCAATACGCTCTATGCAGGTGATGGAAATAACGTTCTAGACGGCGGAGCAGGAAATGATAATCTTTCTTACGCCTATGCAACGTCTGGTGTCAGTGTCAATCTTGGCATAACCACAGCACAAGATACCATCGGTTCGGGTATAGATACCATCCTAAATATCGAGAATTTGATCGGAAGCGACTATAACGATAATCTTATCGGCAATAGTGGAGCAAATATCCTCGTCGGCAGGAAAGGAAACGATACCTTAAACGGGGGAACCGGAAACGATACTTACACCTTTTACGTTGGTGACGGAATCGACAGTATCTTTGATCACGACATGAGCGGAAATACTAATGGCGGAACTGATACGGTCAAATTTACTGCAGGAATTAGCGAAAGTTCCGTAGCCTTTTACATGAACGGTAACGATTTAGTAGTTTCATACGGCGGGACCGATACCGTTACGATTACAAACCAATCCATAGCCAACAATGCTATTGAAAAAGTATCCCTCAGTGATGGCAACTATCTGACGTCTAATGATATCAATACCATTATCCAATCTATGAACGCATACGCATCGTCTCATGATATTGCCATCACCTCTATCGACAGCGTAAAAGCCAATCAAGACCTGATGAACATCGTTGCCGCGGGATGGCATAAGTAACAAGATTCCCCCACAGGGGGAATCATTATCTCCCTCTAAAATTTCAATATAATTTATCTTATGTTAACCAAATGATAAAATCATACTAGCCTTACTTTTTGATTTGCTTTTTTTCAGAAAAAGTAGTATATTTTCCTGAAATTATTTGGTTTGGTAAAGAGATGAAAT